>JBPEWV010000179.1:0-74497 GCA_052032335.1 Pleionea sp.
AAAACCATGAATATACGAATTAATCTTGATATCGAGCTGGCCAAGAAAAAAATGTCGCTCACTGAACTTTCGCAAAGAATAGGTATTTCAATGACCAACCTATCGTTGCTTAAGACCGGGAAAGTGAAAGCCATTCGGTTCAGCACACTCGAAGCCATCTGCCGCGAACTGCAATGTCAGCCGGGCGATATTTTGCAATACGAAAATAGCGCTGAAGATTAACAGCGCTTCTATTCATTCATGGAGACACTATGACATCACACTACTTAAAACCGGGCATTGCAGCGATTGCGCTGGCCATTTTATTTCCCACTTATTGGATTTATATTTTTATTTCTGGAGGCGACGATTACGCGACCGCATACCAAAGTGACATGCTCTCATTAGACTGGATTGATGCGCTGTTTCTTTTAATCGGTGTGCTTGAGGTATACATTTATTTCAGTTTACGGAATACCTTCAGCAATCTCATTAAAACGAGAGCCTCACAAGCTGCGTTGATGATCATGGCGAGTATGGTAGTGATATTTCATTCGACCTTAATTTTGGATGTATTCTTTTTCTTCAGCAATGCCAACGCTGCATCAACATCTGTGAGTCGACTGATCGATATCAGTTTTATCATCTCCGTCGCGGCACTGATCGGTTTTTCATTGAGCGGTCTGGTACTGAGCGCGCTGATGCTGTTGAAAAAACACCATTCTGGAGGATTAATAAAAACCTTCGCGGTTATTCTCCTAATTATGTGTGCGTTTCAACTTACTGTTGTGTTCTCCTTCTTAAGCATCGTGTTATTCCCGATGGCGCTCATTGTACTAGCCGTATACTTCTTAAAAGAACCTGAAATGGTAGAGGTTGTTTAAGCTTACTTGAATTTTTAATTATAAGCTGGGCATTCAGTTGCCCAGTAATAATCGCACCCAGAACGCCCAGGTTAAACTGATCCCAAATATATACACCGCCAATCCAATATGGAAAGCTCGCGACTTTAGAAACAGTGCTAGCACACCTAATACGACAAAATGAAGTACAAAAGGTAGATAGAAAGGCGGGTTAAATAACTGAGCCCTCAAGGCGGTTAGAATAATATCGGCAATATTTGAGGCTATAAAGAAACCGAAAAACCAGTGTCTATTGTCATTAAACATCTTCCCATAATCTCGAACAGACACTTTATCAACCGGATAAAGCATGACTGACATCAGATAGAAAAGAACAGCCCAAACAATAACAGTCAGAAAAAACTCAAACGTCCATTGGCTAAATTCGCTTAACTGAAAAAATACCCACCAGTTAAGAACCAAAACGACGAACAATGCCAGACTCCAAAGCAAGTGCACCAGATCAAACCGGGATTCGTCACGTCGAACAATCAATCGCCCCAGTCCTGATAAAATATTCGCTATTCCTAATCCCAAAATTAGGGACACCAGAACAGCCACGTACTCAAACTCTGACATGCCGTTGACCAAATTGTATTTTTACAAAGAGATTACAATGGAAAGACAGCAAAAGACAAGTTCGACCGTTATCGATTGCGACACAATAAAACCGATGAAAAAAGGGTTGGGGTGTAAAACACGCCCAACCAGAAGGACAAGATGAAACTAAGGAGCTACCACATTTTTTTCGCCCAGTAAATAGAGTGAATACTGAGCAAACCCTATGATCGTTGTAATACTTTGCTTTTTTAGCAGGTTAATAAATCGAACGTTTCCGTTTTCTCGTCATGACCCCGAACAGCAGCAGAAAAGCTACCGAAAAAGAGTATGACAAGTGCGATGGTGGTCAGCGACCGATTCATAACATTTACCCCTGAATTACTATAACGTTGCTCCCCAAAGACAGCGCAACGCGACACAGACTCCGCAGTGACAATCAAACATCAATCGTACCAAACGCTGCCGTAGTGATAGCAAAAACCAAAATGACTTTTAGTTCAACCAAAACCTTTCGTATCGAGCCACTTTGAGACTTGATGGCTAAAACTGGGATTTTTCGAACACACAATTTTAGAATAATACGACTTGTTAAAGACTCCGATGACTCCCTTACCAACAATTCGTCGAGATAAACATGGCTCCGTCAACTTTCTCAGCTTGCTTAAAAACTTCAGCTTGTTGCAGAGCATCCATGTCTCTTTTCAATAAAAAGATCCTAGGGTTACTTTGTACCGCAAGAACCGCGGGACAGTCGACGCCTTCATCCAACGAAAGCAAACTGTAAAAAACATCGTTGAGGCTGCTCCAGTCATTCAACTGCAATTGGGTTAGGGCGACAACAGGCTTTGCCGCTACGATATTGGGAAAGCGGTTCAACCAAACCGAGTCTATCTGAAGACTTGAGAGCCTTTCAAATACGGGCGAATGAGGTACGTCTTCGATGCGAATATTAGACAGAGAGATATTTTGTAAGTGTGTGAGCTGAGACAGTTCACCGAAGGCTAATTTTTGTTCGCGCTCAAACCGACAATCCAATTGATTAAACTGCTCAACATAACTCGCTTCTTGCCACTGACTATTATTGTTAACGCATTGCTGCAACGCTTTGTTGGTAAAAGTTAACGATTCCAGAGGTTGATAAGCCTCGCGATAGATAACCACATCCAACTGATAAACTGAGTGCTCATCAAATACCGAGCCCTCAATGCGGAACTCGAAAGGTTGGGTCACGTCACTGACGACCGATGTCGGAAGTATGATTTCTAAATCCTGATTGTAAGTGACACCGTGGGTGAGTGTTAAATTGCTCAGCTGCTCTGGATGGTCAATCGAAATGGGTAGATAAACGTCGAGTACCAGAGGCTCTAATGGACTGACCGAATAAGTCTCGACAAACGGTTCCATCGTTTTATCCAGTTTTTGTGTCTTGTGCTCTGCCAACTCCGTTTCACGCTGCATTTCCTCGACCTCAGACTTACTTAAACCAAGCAAATCGGGGACAAGGCATAACTTGAAAAACTCAAACCCACGAACCATCAACGAGGTTTCCGCAGCGTTCATTGCAATGCTGAGAACGGCCAATATCGCCTCGGTTTCTTCTGGCTGAGTTCCTTGAAGCGCTCTAATTTGAGTTGCTGCCTGTTGCTTTTCAATAATTAGCTGTCGCAAATTAAGAGCCGTTTCTGGCAAGTAGCAGGGAGAGTTTTTATCAATCGATGCCAAGAAGTTCTCCAGCTCGGACAGGTAGCTTTCGGTCAATGCCAGTGACCGCTCCATGTGCGAAGCCAATTCAGTCAAATACCCAGATTGAAAAACAGGCCGAGCACTTTCGCGTTTTTCCAGCAGTAAATTGATTTTTTCTATCACGGAAAGAATGCGATTTGAGGCGGCGTCAGAGTCTTCCAGTATCTGCTTGGTACGACTCTCAAACACCTTTAGCTGCTCTACTGTGCTTGCGTACCCGGGTGCTAGAAACACTAATGCCAACGAACAGAAGAACCCGCCCAAAAAATTCCTTAAATACTTAAAATGCCGACCAGCCGTTACACAGTTACGCATCGCCCTCATCCCTGAAATCGTTTAGAAAAGAGAATTATGACAAAGTTTTCAATGCCAAATACTGAAACACTGCTCAAAATCGTCAATTTGACCGGAATTGCCCCTTGTGCGGCGGCGCCCTTATCGTCTGTCAGAATGAGACGCACTACGGAGCATTCCGACTCGGATAATTAGACAAGAACGCGGTATCAGATGGCCAACCTACCGCGCAAACGGACCTTGACTCAACTGAATGCCGACATTTGTAATACTTCTGAACTACACTATATTTATATAGCAAGTTATAACAACGCGAAATATCAATCTATATAACGCTAGAATAATTGGGCTCAAGATATTGAGACGGACAGTACTTTACCTAATTTCAATTGTTTTTTGTGTTTGGGGCTCAACCGTAGGGTCGGCCAACGATGAAAACCGCTTTTCTTTAATTGTCCACGCAGATGTACCAAGCGACACTATTAGCACACGTCAAATTCGTAGTCTGTTTACTCTAAAAAAGCGCGTTTGGAGTGATGGTTCTGCGGTACAGCTGGTCACCTTGCCAACCGAGTCTGATACACACAAAGACTTCGTAAAATCGGTACTCAATTTATTCCCCTACCAGCTCTCTCGATTGTGGGAGCGTCAAGTTTTCTCAGGCAGTGCACTTCGCCCTCTGCAGGCCGAAACGCCAGAAGAGTTGATCAACCTTGTTCGTCAAACCCAAGGTTCGATCGGCTACGTTCTTACGTCCGAGTTAAAGGCAAATTCTCATGAAAAAGTTATCGTCATTCCAGTTAACCGCTAGCATTTGTCTACTGTCGTTGACAGTGCAGGCAAACGACTTGCATATCGAAGCAGTTGTGTCGGGCGGCTTACTGGATCCATCCGATAATCGTTTTATCAGCGAAGAAGATGGTGAGCACGCCTTTTTAACCGAAAACGTGTTACGACTGAGCTATTATTTTGCATCGGGTTTTTCACTGTCAGGACAAGCGATTTATCGCGAAGCAGGGGACAATTACGACAGCGACCCCAGAATCGACTTTTTACAACTGGAGTACCGCACCAGTTGGTATCAGGACAGCGAACAGGTGATTTCGCTGGGGCGATTTAAAACCCGTCAGGGCATTTATAACGAATCGCGCGATATCCCTTTCACGCGCCCCAGTATTTTGTTACCGCAATCCGTCTATCTGGACTCCACCCGAAACTTTCTACTTTCTGCCGACGGCGTGAGATTGAGAGGCTATCATCCGTTCACCGAGAGTGATCTTTCTTTCGGTATTGCTAAGGGCAAGAGTACCCTCGACGACAAATTCAGTGAAGTTACCCTTGCCCCAACGGCAAAGGGAGACTGGAAGTCGGACAACAATACCTACGCCGACGTTTATTGGGAGTCACAAAACTGGACTCTTGGCATGAGCATTAGCGATGTTTCTTTAAATTACAATGCCAGTTCCGACTCGTTTTTCCAGGTTGACATTGGCGGTGGGATCATTGTTCCTGTACCTCTTATTGACGGTGAATTTGATGCTCGTTATACCACCCTGTCAGCTCAATACCGCCAAGCACAATGGGAAGTCACCGCGGAAGCCATCGAGCGCCAGTTTGATTCAGTCGGCTTTGCCATACCGGGGGAGAAACAAAAGTCAAGAATCGATGGGTACTATCTTCAGTACCGCTATTTGTTTAATAGCCGTTGGTCAGGCCTTTTACGCTACGATTTTATGGACATCGAATTCAAAAACAATCCACCTTTCGCCAGTGATGATTCTGATGCGCTGGAAGCTATCGATAAAACACTTGGGGTTTTGTGGGCACCCACCGATCAATGGTTGCTCGGCATCGAATACCATTACATTTCAGGAGGAGCCTGGATCCCGCCGATTACCAAACTCACCGGAGCGACAGATTTCGAGAAAGACTGGTCTTTAACGGCCGTACAAATCAGCTATCGATTTTAAGTACTGAAGTAGAGTCCGCTCGATGAATCTTTACGTTAGCCTTCGAATTAAATCGGCAATATTGGTTGCCACGCTGCTACTCTTATTTGCCAGCATTACCTACTACCTTTCCTCAGAGCAGTTGGTAAAGCAACAACAGGAGGCCTCCGAACAAAAGTTTCGCTCGATTGAACGCAGTTTGCTGATACAGGAAGAACAACTGCTCAACCATTTGGTAACCCTTGCTGAGCAGCTCGGCGCGTTCAAAAATCAGTCGCCCAGTACCGAGCAATTTTACTCATCATTACGAAAGAGCTGGGAAGAAATCGAGTTGCTAAGCAGTTTACAAGCGCTGAGAGTCTATCCGACAAATGACGCGCGGCCTTCGGTTTCTTTAGGCAGTACCAACGTTCCTAATTTTAAACAACTGGTTAATCGAGCTTTTGCAACTGGCGCAGCGCAAAGTGAACTCTACTGCCAATCACAATGCTATATTGTCAATGCCATACCGCTTTACGGGCCAGAAGGCCCATCAGTATTTGTGTTGGTTGACCCATTTTCCAAAGTCATAGGCTCGATGGCTAAAATTCACAAGGTCGAGGCAGCAATTCTACAATCGCTCAATACCCCCGCACAGGTTGAAAACCCCCGCAGCTATATTGAAAAATGGCAATCCAACCTGCTAGCCGTTACCAATTCTCAAAATACCATTAAATTGATCAATGAAATATCGTCCCGTGTTAGCCTCGATCAAATTCGCTATCAAAGCCAACGCCATTCTATCGGAAACTTGACGCTACAAACCTGGACCTTTTTTCACCCTAGCGACGAATCACGTTTGTTTCCCATATTAGTGATCGACGACATAACTAAAGAAAGTGCCGCCTACAGCGCTTTTAGTCAACGGTTGGCAATGGTCATATTCGTAACCATCGCTTTTTTTGCGCTTCTTGTTTTCTACTTCAGTATGAAGCCAATAAACAAAATTAAGCATCTGGTTAATCAATACCCGAAAATAGCTCTGCATCGATTCAGCGAAGTACGACAATCGTTGCCTAAAGTAAAACGTTGGTTTAGCGATGAAGTCGATACCTTGCATGACGAGACCCTTGAGCTCACCAAGCAACTGGAAACACTCGATAACGACGTACAAGTAAAGAACGATGAATTAGAGTACAAAGCAACACACGACGAGTTAACCGGACTTGGCAATCGCAACTTACTGCGCTTTGAACTGGAAAAAATAATTGAGCAATACAGAAACACCAACGCCTGTTGGGCACTGGTTGTGGTCGATCTGGACAACTTCAAACAGATTAACGATACCTTGGGACATGTTGTCGGCGATGAATTATTAAAAATTGTGGCACACCGAATCAAAGACACCGTGAAAAATGAAGACATTGTGTGCCGTCTTGGTGGCGACGAGTTTGTCATTGCGTACAGCAACTTTAAACAACGTTCCAATATCGAAGTGATCATGAGAAACCTGTTTAACGCGTTGGAGCAACCAGTCGCTTTACAGTCAAATGTTTTTCGAGTTCAAATCAGTGCTGGCGTGAAGATAATTCAATCTGACAATTGCAGCGCAACCGAACTTATCAAGTCAGCCGATCTTGCTTTATACGCAGCAAAAGACAGCGGAAGAAACTGCTACCGCCTGTTCGACGAAAACATGTCGCGTACCGCAGAGACCAACTTTTTAATTGACCGTGACTTCGAAGATTCACTGAGTAATCAAGAGTTTTACCTGGAACTGCAGCCGCAACTGGCGAGTCAGTCAGGCAAACTGGTTGGCTTTGAAGCCTTAATCCGCTGGCAACACCATCAACACGGTCGAATATTCCCAAACAATTTCATTCCCATTCTCGAAGAGTCGGACAAAATAATAAAACTCGGTCGATGGGTAGCGGAGCAAGCACTGAACCAACTATCAGAAATGTGCAAAGTAGTACCAGGTGTTCGTATTGCAATTAATATGAGTGCAAAGCAACTCTATGATGAAACCTTCTTTTCATTTTTGCTGAAGCATTCCGATCGATTAAATATTAAAGCCGAACAAATTGAACTTGAGATCACCGAAAGCGTGTTAATTGACGATCTCGACTTTGCAAAGAAGTGGATCAAAAAAGCGCACGATTTGAACCTGCGGGTCTCGATAGACGACTTTGGCACGGGTTACTCGTCGCTCGGTTACATCAGCCAACTCGACTTCGACACGGTAAAGCTGGATCGCTCCTTTATTCAGAACCTCACTCGCGACAAAAAAAATCAAGGGATTTTATCCGCTATCATTTATATGGTTAAGAAAATGGAAAGTGAAGTGGTTGCTGAAGGCATTGAAGATACCATTCAGTTTGATATTTTGCGGTCCATGGGTTGCGACATTGCACAGGGGTTTTACATTCAGAAACCCAGACCCATCGAGCAAGTACTCGAATCATTGAAGGCTTATCAAGCTCATAACCGGTGGCCCACCCTGTCAAGCAGTGAGCTTTACCAAAACTCAAGAAATAAGATGTCCAATGGTTGAGCTTATCTTACTCAACCATCAAGTCAGAACATGTTTAAATACAAGTGCAAACAAAATATGTCTATAAGGTTTTACTGACTGCGCTCAGACCCACCATTCGGTATATTAAAAATTGATCGTGCATTATCCGCCATCACCTTTTGTGCGTCATCAAAGGAATAACCAACACGCTCCAGGCTTTGCAGAATCAGGTCTTTGTAAGACTTTATATTTCCCGGGCTACCAGGGCCATCAGAACCATAAATAATTCGGTCGACAATGTTAGCGCGCTTCGCTCGAAGAAAAATGCCGTCCATTAACTGTCCATCAGGATCGTTGCGAGTGGAACCAAGGGCTGAAATTTCGATATAGACATTTCTGTACTTTTCCGCAAGCGCAAAGGCTTCATTAATTTTGCCATAACCTTCTTGATTTGCATCATTGCCAGCGTGACCTAAAACAAAGGTCACATCCGGATATTGCTTGAGCGCGTCTTCCAGGTAGACCGGGTCAAAAGTGCGAAGCACGTAGTCTAATTCATCATCCTCAAAGTCGGATACTTTTCGCAATGGACTGGTGCCAACATGGTGATAAACGGGCTTATCAAACTCTCTGGCAACATCGTAAATGGCATAATAGTCAGTCGCATCGAAGGGTGTTAATGTGTGAGCAAAAGCGAGTTTAATGCCGACCACTTTCGGGTGCGCTAAAGCGGCTTCCAGATTAGCCAACTGTTCCGTTTTTGCCTCATTCCAGTCAGTCACATTGATGCTCGCCAAGCCATAAAAAAATGTTTCACCGTTAACGCTGTTACGCGAATCATCCAGATACCCCAGTAAGTCTTCGTTGGGCTCGATTCCCCAGGTTTCTGGTGCGTATGTTGCGAACAAGATACAGTTATTGGCTGACGCTTTTCGGCACTCGTTTTTTATTCCGATAAATGCACCATAAGGGTTCAGCTGAAATGATGAGAAAAAACGCAATAAAGGCACCTTAATAAAATCCGGCAAGTTCACTGGAAAAACACTCTTAACAAATTCCTTTCCTTTTGGGCCGAGTTTATCGTAGCTTCCGGGGTGCAAATGGACATCGACAATATCGATTGGGTTATCAGCGTAGAAGCTGCGATGATCCTCCCAATCATGAACGGTTCGATTAAAACTATTGAGGTCCGGCACCTCTTCTAGTGGCGTATGAGCATAAAGACAGCTAGTTCCTAATATCGCAATACTGCATGCGAAGATGGTTAATACGTTTCTCATCGGCGTGGCCCCCTTTCGACGGTTTAATTAGCTTTTATTAAACAACCGCAAAGCGAGAACAAATTCAACCGAGAACAAACTTAGGTAAGCCTTTTGACACTTATCAAAAAAGTCTTGCGACTTTTTAAACAGTGGCAACAGCCTGTTTTGAGATAGTAGGCTTTGTGGCAGTTTGAGGACTTGTGGCGGTGAGAATATTATTAAGAACTTAAAAACAAAAAAGCGGGTAATGAGCAGCACGTTTATCAATGTACTCTCGAATCAATAGGCAGCGCGTTCATAACTATGTAAAATCAATGAAACACACTGTCAATGAATCACTTAAGTGTAACAGTACACCTTAGAACGAACTTCCAGGTTCTTGCAGAAATATCACCTCGTCTTCGGTCGACTCTCTGCCTAAGATTCTATTTCGATGCGGATAGCGGCCAAACCGGTCGATAATGGCTTTGTGTTTAAGCTCGTAATCGAGGTTTCCTTCTAGTCCCAGGCTTTGAAACAACTTCACCGCTTCAACATGAATCACTTTTGACTCACTGTGCATGTAGGGCATGTATAGAAATAACCGCTCTTGTTGCTCAAGTGCTTGATCGTCCTGCGCTCGAATGGCCTCCTGACTCAGCGCCAGAGCCATCCCATCGAACAAAAACGATTTCGCATCACCGCGGTAAATATTTCGCGAAAACTGGTCCAGAACAATCACTTCGGCCAAGCGTCCCAGTGGTGACTGTCGCCACTCAAACAACTCGCCCAAAGTCGCCGCCGTATGAATGTGACCAAATCGTTCGGTGATTTCGCTATCAAAGGCAGTGCTTTTTTTCCACCACTGGCTTGGCTCTATTTCTTTAAACCAGAAGTCGATGACCTGTGTATGCTCCACTCAAATCTCCTATTGATTAAACTGCCCGGCGGCCTCTTCGATAGCGTCTGAAATATTTTGCTTCAATACGATAATCGCAATTCGTCGATTGATCGGACTTTGCGGATTGCTTTTATCAAACAGCACTGAATCGGCAAAGCCTTCAACGCGTGATACTTTTTCATTTGGAATACCGCCGCGAACCAATGCGCGCCTTGCCGCGTTGGCGCGATCCGAAGAAAGTTCCCAATTGCCGTAGTTTCCCAGATCGAATGGCGTGGCATCGGTGTGACCTGTGATACTCAATTTGTTCGGCACTTTTTTTAGAACATCTGCCAGCCCGTAAAGAATGCGTCGTGAATAAACTTTTAACTCACTGCTGCCACTGTCGAACATTGGGCGTTTATCGCGATCGACGATTTGAATGCGCAAACCGTTCGGTGTAATGTCGATCATAATTTGATCTTTGAAGGCCGAAAAGGCCTCACTGGTTTGCACCAATTCTTCCAGTTGTTGTTGCAACTGTTCCAGACGCTTTCGTTCGTTCTCTTCGGCCAGTTCATCGATGGTTTTGTCATCCATCGTTTCTTCGTCAACCTTGGGCGCTTCAAGATTGATCACGGCGGCATCGGCACCGCCTTCACCGATGGGTACGTTATACGCACCGGGTGTTTCAGTGCTTCCAGCAGGATCATTAAAATACCCAGAAATCGCCTGCTTCTCTTCTTTGGTGGTGTTACCCATCAACCAGAGCAACAGAAAGAAGGCCATCATCGCTGTCGCAAAATCGGCGAAGGCCACCTTCCAACTACCGCCATGAAAATCGTGTCGACCTTTCTTAACCTTTTTAACGATAATGGGTTGTGTGTTGACTTCTGCCGGATCCATAACCCTTTACCGACCTCTTACTCTTTGTTCCAACTCTTCAAAAGATGGTCGCACTTTGCTGTACAGGGTTTTGCGACCGAATTCGACGGCAACCTGAGGCGGTACGCCGTTCATGGTTGCGATAATACACGCTTTAATGCATTCGAAAAATTTACTGTCTTCAGCGGCGCGGTGTTCCAAAGCTTGAGACACCGGGCCGACAAATCCATAGGCCAGAATAATCCCCAGAAAGGTGCCCACCAATGCCGCTGCGACGTGCACGCCTATCTCTTCTGGTGGGCCGCCCAGCGACTGCATGGTAATCACAATACCCAAAACAGCTGCCACAATACCAAAACCCGGCAATGCATCGGCCACCCGACCCAACGCCATACTGGGGGCCACTTCTTCGTGATGGTGGGTGTCGAGTTCGGTTTCCATCAAATTTTCAAGCTCATATGCGGTCATATCGCCGATAATCATTAACCTTAAGTAATCACAGATAAATTCGATGGCTTTATGATTTTTTCGTATCAACGGATACTTATTGAAAATATTGCTGTCACGTGGCGATTCGATGTGCGACTCGATGGCAATAAGCCCTTCTTTACGCATAATGTTAAACAGGTCATACAGCATGGCCAGCAATTCCAGATAAACAAACTTGCTGTAAGGTGAACCAGTGAGTAACGATGGTATTTTGCGGAACACATCAAGAGTCACCTTAACCGGATTGGCAATCACAAACGCACCAAGGGCAGCGCCTCCAATTATGATCAACTCGAACGGTTGCCATAACGCCAGTAATTGCCCATGTGATAGAACATAGCCCCCCAAAACCGCTGCAATGACAATCAGAGCGCCAATCAGCAATGGCATTCAAACTCTCCTGTGAATTATTTTTACTTTTCAAGTCACTGAATTAACTATAGATTATCTGACGCTCTTCGCGAGTCAGGGGGTAAAAAAATGGTTAAAATGAACCAGCTAGGTTAAAATTCACGCCTTTTGAGTAATTCAGACGTCGACCATGAGCTTTTTTGATCAAATCAAGACCCTTCCGCAGTACTTAATTCCGCAGCACGGCTTGTCCGTTCTCGCGGGTAAACTGGCGGATAAAAAGAACATCCCTTTTAAAGACTGGGTAATTAAAACCTTCGCCAATCACTACAAAGTCGACATGTCGATTGCGGTTGAGCCCGATCTCACCCAATACGACACCTTTAACGATTTTTTCACCCGTGCAATTCGGCCTGAAACCCGACCAATTTGCGAAGAAGCCGACACCCTCGCCTGTCCGGTCGATGGTGCCGTCAGCCAGTTTGGAAAAATAACCGGCGGCGATATCATCCAGGCCAAAGGTCACAGCTATACAGTGGACGATTTACTCGGTGGAGATAAAGAATTGGGGGCACAATTTGAAGATGGCGAATTTATAACCATCTATTTATCACCACGCGATTACCACCGTTACCACATGCCCATCGATGGAAAATTAACCCGCATGATTCACGTGCCAGGAAAACTGTTCAGCGTAAATCCGCTAACCGCACGTACGGTACCAAGACTGTTCGCACGAAATGAACGCGTCGTTGCGATGTTCGATACCGATTTTGGCCCAATGGCTTATGTAGCCGTCGGCGCGACAATCGTAGGGAGTATGGAAATGGTCTGGTCGGGTGTTGTTACACCTCCCACTATTAAAGATGTTTCTGAAACCCATTACGCTGATGGCGAGATCGCTTTAAAAAAAGGAGACGAAGTCGGGCGTTTTCGATTGGGTTCGACGGTTATTATGTTGCTGCCCAAAGGCAACTATACTTGGGACCCGTCCATTAAAAACGAAGCCGCCACTCGACTGGGCCAACCCATGTTGAAGCGCAACACTTAATCGCGTTTTTTCTTTGAGCTCGCGGCACAATATATTTCGTACCAGCGATGCTCAAAGAACCACTCTATTGGTTAATCGCCCTGAAAGTTTCTATGAAAAATATTTGATTTTAATTGTCAATATCGGTCACATATCCTACCTGCACTGCAACAAAGAAATCATCTGCACTAAACAAACCGCTGAATTGGTCACAGTTTTGAAAGTATCTCAAATGAAAAATTGACTTAAAGGTTGTATCTCCCTAATTATGTAAGCGCTTTCATAAAGTGCAAATGCACTCTTTTAAAATCGATAAATGAATCAAAATAAACCTGAGCCGGTAGTCGTTGAAAGAACTGTTCAGCAACAAAAGGGGATTTCACATGAGTGTTCTAAAATGCTTTCCTACCGCTCAGTTTCTCATAGCGCCGTTCATCGTTGGAGCGTCATTAAGCCTTCACGCCGATATCAACAACCCAGACATCGGTCCATTAATTTTTGAGGACAACTTCGACACTTTAAACCCACAGTACTGGACACCCAATTCAGGAAATGGATGCCAGTATGGCGCTGATTTATGTGGCTGGGGAAACCAGGAACTGCAGTGGTATCACGAAAACAATTTATCGATTGAATCGGTTCCAGGTAATCCGGGTAATAACGCGCTGGTACTGACCGCCAAACGTGAAACCGTTGAGCAAAATCAATTTACGTCAGGCAAAGTCGATTCCGAAGGGAAAGTCGCCGTCCAATACGGTTTAATCGAAATCCGTATGCGCGTTCCCAATTTAGAGACTGGTCTATGGCCCGCCGCCTGGATGTTGGGTACCAGCACCGCCAGTTGGCCCGCCAAAGGTGAAATCGATATGATGGAAATGGGACACCGGGCACAGACACGTACAGAAAGCGGCCATCCTGATGCTGCGATTAATAATTACGTGGGCGCCAATGCAATCTTTTATTCGGAAGACGCCTGCGTTCCCGCAAACCCAACGTGTGCTGCGAGCAGCGCCTGGCAGAACGACAATACCTACGTTGCTGATACGCCGCTCAGCGATCGTTTTGTAACCTATCGAACCTACTGGACCGATACCCATTTGCGTTTCACCATTATTGATAACGGTGTCGAAGTTGATTTGTACGACACCCCTTTTGAATTTTCCGATCAAACTGAAGAATTTCAAAATCCGTTTTATTTATTGTTAAATCTTGCCGTTGGCGGTAACTTAACCGACGCAGCAATACCATCTGACATCACCGCACCATTACCCGGAAAAATGTACATCGATTACGTACGCGTGTATCAAATCGATGGAATGGGCGAAGTGTTTATCGGCAATACTGAAACACCGGAACAGGGTACCTTTGGTGTTTTCACCGATTTAACACCAACCAATGGCGATTTGGTTCTTGGTGAAACCGGAGATCTTTACGTTTGGAACCAAAACTCACTTTCTGAAGGAAATACAGCTCCTTTTGAAGGCGACAAAGTGATTGCCTGGAACTATCAACAACCGGGCGACTGGTTCGGAGCCGGCTTCCAATCACGACAACCCTCAGACATGAGTTTGTTTGCCGATGGACAGTTGCGCTTTGGTATAAAAATTCCTTCCGATGTCAGCTTTAAAATTGGTATCGCCGATACTTTCACCAATCAAAACTGGATTGAGTTTCCTGCGTTTGAAAATAAATACGGATTGGTTCGCGACGGCAACTGGAGTGACGTAACCATTCCGATAAACGATTTACGAGGTGATCTGATTGCGCTGCAATCGCTACAAAGTCATTTTCAAATTGCCAGTGTCGATGGATCTCATCCCACACAAAACTTTGAATTAGCATTAGATAATATTGTATGGGAAGGTGGTGGAACAATCGATCCGGACTCTGATAACGATGGTGTAGCCGATAGTCTCGATCAATGTCCGGATACTCCCGCTAATACCGAGGTGGATAATGTGGGTTGCCCACTTCCGGTAACCGCCGAAAACATCCATATTGAAGCGGAAGATTACACCAGTTTTTTCGATACAACGCCCGGCAATGCCGGAGGTGCTTATCGCACCGACAATGTTGATATCGAAAGAACCAGCGATTCGGGCAATGGGTTTAATGTTGGCTGGACCGCACAAGGCGAGTGGCTTGAATACCAGTTTGACGCTATCGAAGGAAGTTATGAATTCCAAGCACGCGTTGCTTCACTTCCCGGAAACGCCAATTATCAAGTCGTTGTCAACGACTCACAAATTCAGAGTGCTTCAGTCAACACGACACACGGCTGGCAAAACTTTATCACTCAAACATTAGGTAACGTCTCGCTAAATAACGGAACGAATAAACTACGCATCAATATAGTCGGTGGAGAGTTTAATCTTAACTGGATTCACCTAAAACCGATCGTGGATACTACCGACTCGGATAACGACGGTGTTACTGACAATCTCGATCAATGCCCAGATACACCATTCAACACCAACGTAGATGCCAATGGGTGTCCGCTGATGGATACCAGCAGCGTCACACTCGAAGCGGAAGACTACGCCAACTATTTTGATACAACAGCTGGCAATACAGGCGGCGCTTATCGCAATGATGATGTGGATATTGAATCCACTCAAGATGGCAATGGTGGCTTTAATGTGGGTTGGACTGCACCCGGCGAATGGCTTGAATATTCCGTGTATTTAAATGCCGGCACTTACGCCTTAACTTCGCGCGTTGCATCACTGCCCGGTAATGCCCAATACACCGTCACACTGAATGGACAATCAGTTGGCACTGAAAACGTTGTTTCAACCGGTGGTTGGCAAACCTACATTGAACAATCCTTTTCGCCAATTTCCGTCGAGAGCGGTAATCACACCCTTCGCATCACCTTTGACAGCGGAGAAATGAATTTAAACTGGTTGACTCTGTCAACGGAAACCGTTTCCGATAGCGACAACGATGGCGTACCCGATAGTCTCGATCACTGCGCCGGGACGCCACCGGATACCCAAGTCGATAACAACGGCTGTGCCATTGTCCTCGACACTTACGGAATCACAGATATTCAATCATCCAGTCTGGAGTTTTATGTTCAAAATAATGGTTGGGCGATTGTTCACTATCAAATTAATAACAGCAACCAACTCAATGTCACCATGAACACTGTCGCCGGTGAAAATCGATTGAGAATAGAAAACTTGAACGCAGGCGATCAAATCACTTATAGCTTTACCTATTGGGACAGTGAAGAAAACGCGGCGTTTGATTCGGAGGTTTCAACCTATACTCACGCGGGTGATAGTTCAGATGATTCGAACGATGACAGTACCAACGATGACAGTACCAACGATGACTCTACGGATGATGACAGTACTGACGATCCGACAACACGAGATAGTGACAACGATGGCGTTAACGATGCCAACGACCAATGTCCACAAACGCCGACGGGCACTAATGTCGATGCACAAGGTTGTCCGGTAAATAACATTCCCGTCGGTGATATTATACCGCTTTACAATGCGCAAACCGAAAAAGAACCAGCAATAACCTTTGATCGTGGTGATGCCCTGGTAACGCGTTTCTCCGATCGCGCCCGAGATCGTCACGCCAAAGAAAATCACTTTCAAGCCTACGATCACTACCTCTCCTTTTATTGGGAAGATCGCACCGCTTCCATTGAAATTGTCGACTATGTTGCCAAGGGTGGAGATCGCATTCGCATGAATGTGAAAACCTTAAACAAACTCGATGATCAACAAGCAGAAAACCGATGGTTTTATATCGGCAGAAACACACTGGCTGAATATTGTGGTAATGGTGTGATGAACATGATTGATTACACCACCTATTGGAAAGAAGAAACCAATAACTGTCGTGAAGGTCGACCGATACAGGCGGGGGACAAAATCGAGTTCGAGATCAGCCAGTTTCTCGACGAAGCCACTTTACCCCGAGGACGTTCAAATTATTACGGCACCACGTATCTGTACATCGTTGGACAAGGCCTGGTGCCCTGGGATGTTACCGACAAAGTTGCTTTTGAAGGCGGTCGTTATTTACAACGCGATTCCATTCCGGTTGCTGAAGAGGCTCGACTGGGAGGTGATACCACGTTACACGTGCAAATGACCGCAGAACCCGATGGTCACTTCCAGCAAATGGCGACCAACCTAGGTTACGATAACGGACAACCCTTTGTACTGGGACGTCGTGTTCATCACTCTTCCTTTGTTGATGGTTCACACGATGAAAATCCAGAGAATGGCATTTTTGAAGACGTTAACAACAAAGCGGGGCCGCATTACATCGAAGAACGTTGTTCCAGTTGTCATGTTCGCAATGGTCGAGCCAGGTTAGTTAACGAAGGTGAGCCACTCAAACATTGGGTGTTTAAGGTGGGCGATGCCTCCGGTCAACCGCATCCACAACTGGGTCGCGCTTTACAACCCTTAGCGCGTAACGACGCAACGTCAGAAGGTCAGGTATCGATCGCTTACTACACCAATGAAAACGGTTTACGTAAACCCAACTATCAGTTCAGCGGCACCACGCCGGAAACTTTCTCTGCACGCATCGCGCCACAATTAAACGGCATGGGTTTACTCGAAGCCATTCCCGAAAATGCGATTCTGGCTCTGGCCGATGAAAACGACAGTAACAACGATGGTATTTCAGGAAAGCCCCAGCGTGTGATCGATCCTGAAACGGGAAACACCCGGCTCGGACGATTTGGTTATAAAGCGGCAACAGGGTCATTAAAACATCAGATTGCGGCTGCGTTTAATACCGACATGGGCGTGATGACATCGGTTTTGCCACAACCCGACTGCGGCTCACAACAAAGCGACTGTGGACCCTCTGGAAGTGAATTGGATGATGAGCACCTGAATCATTTGGTCAAATACATTGCGCTCCTAGGTGTACGTCCACAACGCAACTACAATGACGAGGCGGTGATTCGTGGCAAACAGATATTTCGACAAATTGGTTGTAATAACTGTCATGTTGAAACATTCCAAACCAGCCAAAATCACCCACTGGCCGAACTTCGCAATCAAACCATTCATCCCTACACGGATCTTTTATTGCACGATATGGGCCCTGAAATGGCGGACACCCTTGGTGAAGGTGAAGCAACAGGCAGGGAATGGCGAACCGCTCCACTCTGGGGTGTTGGACTCTCTCCATGCGTAACCGGCGGCGTTGCCGGCCAACGTGGTTGGGATGCCTTCGGATTAGATGGACACGAATACTGCACACCTCACGAACATTATTTACACGATGGCCGTGCGCGAACACTGGAAGAAGCGATCTTATGGCATGGCGGCGAAGGTGATGCTTCGCGTCAGGCTTATCGCAACTTGCCTCAACACGATAAAGACGACTTAATTACCTTTTTGAAGTCGCTATAAACGGCAATCACTCGGTCTCTTACATGAGACCGGGTTAAATTAATTTCTTTATGGGTTTAATCGATAGTTAGAATAGTGATGGATTTAAACGATAATTCGGTACTAGTAAACTTTGCTAAAAATTTATTGTCTCTTTTCGTCATAGAATTACTTAAAGGCACTTAATTTCAGCAAAGTTATTATTGTACATCGAACATGCATTCTCTATCGCAAATATTACTTGGTTACCAGTTGGCACTGTATTTTATATTCGCTTCAGAAGCTTCGACTTCTAACGGCGCCTTTTCGTAACCATATTCTGCTAAATCGGTAAAATGTTGCGTTGTTACACGATCTAAGCTGGATCTTTCAATCTGTAGCACATGTACCAATTCATGCGCCAATTTCGGTCTCGTTAAATCATAACCTTTTCGAATGTAAATTGAATAACCGAAGGCTTGCGCGTTATTGACGATTCCTTCTCCGATGAAACCAAGTACTTCACCGAGAGTTCTTAAGGCAAAGTTGTCATGCGGAAAGGGGACCTCGTCGACATAAACCAGTCGTATTTTTTCTGGATGCTCGATACCGATATCATAAGCGAGTGACAAAGCCTTTTCGTCTAAGGGAGCGCCTATTTCCAATCCTTTACGATCCGTCTCATAGGCCCAATCGATATACTGAGGCAACAAAACACCCGATATAATCTTCTCATATGAAAGAACTAGAGCAATAACAATGGCGAAAAAAACTAACGATGTTATTTTAACTGTTTTCATAAAATTTATAATTACCTTTACAGTTTATAGTTTTTATGGCTGTTCAAAACATAACGCCAAGTCGATACGAGCATTGCAAAGAATGAGTTGGGCGGCTTTATGCATTTCTTCTTAATTTAGTTAGCGCCTCAGTTACTTCTCTTGGGAGCTAAACCATTCTTCCGGAGGGCAAGTTAGCCAAACAATATCGCCCCCTGGCTTAGCATTTTTCCAAGTATGTCTATCTCCTGAGAGGACAAGGGGCCCATTTGGAAGCCCTACTGGCTCACAAACGGGTAGAGGAAAATCTTTACCCTTCTTCTCAACCCACATAAACGCCTCTTTTCTACCACCAGATTGAAACAAATATATGTGCGTCCCTTGTTGCAAAGTAGTTGTCTTCCCCAGAAAAACGGACTTGTCTAACATCGTTTTCCCGTCAGTCAATTGAACTCCGTCTAGTACGCTGCCGTATTCTCTTTCAGATATATTCTCTAAATATTCCAGGACAATGCGATTATTACATTCTAACCAGTTATCTAAATTTACATTGCATTGTTGATTTGAAAATGCAGGCAATACTAGCGTTAGCCCTGTAATAAGAAGCAAAACTTTCATCAATGTAAACTCACCACTTGAGACTGACAGACTTAGAATAACAGCTGACAGATTTAACCGACAATAAGAAAAATCAATTTGGAGAAGAATTCGACTGCAATCTTCTGCAAAAATTTTAATATCGCAAGTGTATCAGACAGAAAGGGATCGTTTGGCCCCTGCTAACCAAAATTTCGTTGGGGGAAGAGGTAGCAATGCTTCAGTGCCTCCAGTCAGAGTAAATTTCAACCTATTGACAACTGTGGCGAATCAATCATTCGCTCTGACCATTAACACTCTATAAATCATTGTAATGAAAAGAGATTTACTTAATAGAGCCAACTTTTAAAGTTGTGCTACGCATCCAGTCCTTGCTATAAGTCGACTGACTATTTAAAAGCCACGTCCAAATGTATTCCAATTCTCTTTACATTACTTGCACCCGGGAATATAACTAATATTACAAGTTCAAAACGCTCAAGCACGAGGGAATCTCATGAAAAATCTGACTAAGCTATTACTCTTGTTCATTGCTGGCGTATTATTTCAAACAGTACAATCGCAGGAAAAAGAAATTGTCATGGTACCTATGCCGTCAGTTGATGACTTCACCAAAGGTAATGATGGTTGGGGATTCGGACTAGGCTTCGGTATTGAGTACGAATCTGCCTACGAGGGATCGGATGAATTTGGCTTCGAAGTACAACCCGCTGGCGCAGTTCAGTGGCGCCATGGAGACGATGTTTTCTTTTGGGCTGGCGAGGCGTTGGGCTGGCGAGGTCTTCGATCGAATAGCTGGCTTCTCGAGGCTGCATTGGCTTTCGATGAAGGCAGAGAAGAAAGTGACTCAGATGAAGGCCATTTAGACGGGCTCGGTGATCAAGATGAAGGGACTGAAGTCGTATTTCAAGCACGTCGAGCTCTTGATGGAAATTGGCGTAACTGGCTGGTTGGCCGAGTAGTCACCGGAGACAATGGCAATCTCGGTTTATTCGGTATCGGACACCGCTTTGGCGATCAAAATGACGGAACAGGTTCGGAACTTTCTTTCGTCGTGGTTTTTCATGATAGCGAGTACGCTAATACCGGTTTTGGGATAAACGCCGAACAATCGACTGCGTCGGGGCTCAGTGAGACTCAATTAAGCGGCGGGTTTCGCTCGTTTGGTCTCGATTATAATTATCGGTATTACATTAACAATAATTGGCAAATCTTTGGCGAGGCACTCTATGAACGCTTTAGCAGTGATATTGAAAAGAGCCCGATTGCGCGCAGCAACTATGAAGCTGAGGTAGGTATTGGGTTTCTTTATCTATTCTAGTCCAATTCAGTATTGCTTTTACAGCGAGAACATACCGTTTTCCCTTCCTGGTTAACTTTGCCGCAGACTCGCTGCTGACTGCTTTACGAAAATGGCTTTACTCTTTCTTATTTACCAGGACAACTTTAGTCCCCGCTAAGTGGTCATGAACGCAACGCTTGTCATTTCCGAAAATTGTCAAGACATTAATAATTGAAAGAAATCCTCCAATCACAGGAATACTCACCACCAAAGTTACAGGGACAAAACGAATACCAAATACTCTAGCAAATGAAGTTAGTTCACCTGTTTGATAGTCTACAATCGCAATCTTTAAAAGTTTTTTACCGATTGTTTGTCCATAGTTCAATAACAGATAGCCATTAAAAAGCAGATAAAGCGTAAAATATAGCACAGTAAAAATTGCCTCATCTATTAATACACTTCCGGTAAAAGTTTCCGTACTTAAAAAGAAATCTTCAAACGAGCCAGCATGATACAAACTGAACACGGCAAAGCTCAGTGGTAAAAAAGTTACCATCAACAGCAATGTATCGATCAAACTTGCCGCTAATCGAGCCCATCGAGATGCTAATTGAGATGAGAGATTATTCAGCTCTATCTGCGCCGAATCTGGCGACTGATATGGATTGGTTTCCATTTAAATCATCCTTACAAATTATTTTCCGCCAAGGTAACTCATTTACCCTTAAGAAAAATCATTTAAACAACGCATTAACTATATCGATTTACTCGCAGAAATCAAAGGTTTGCTTGCCACTTTTGTTTCTAAAAAACGATTTTGTTTTTGGTAGTTCTTATCAATGCGTTAAATTGAATCATAGACTGAGAAAACCACTGCCGCTTCATCGACGCCTTCGATAAACAGACCTTTGCTTTGGTAGTGACAATTAGCGGATCGTTTTAAACCGTTTCCAAGTGTGCCAAACAATATCGATTGGTCGACTGATCGGGCTAAATATTTCAAAGCCTCTTTGTGAGCTTGGGGTGACATAGGTCGTTTATAACTTTTCCATTTTAGCGAATCAAAATTTCCATGAACAGTAAGTGTGTCGCACTGTTTTACATGCAATCCAGAAAAATGTGTTATTAAAGCTAGCTCAACAACAAACTGACCTTCTTGGTCTTTTTGAAACTCAAAACTCTTAACTTGTGCAGCAAAATAGCTCCCGCCAGCGGAAACACCAAACACGCTGAACGCAAATATAATCAAAAAGAGGGGCTTCAATGTCTTCATCCTTTATCGTTTTACAATGATTCAATCGCAAAATGATGGCAGTTAATATTGAATCCCTCTCTTAAATAAAATCGATGAGCCGCGTATCGCTGTACTCCAGAATCCAGATGCAGTTGTTCACAATGCTGTTGCTTGGCATGAGATTTTAACCAGTCGATCATTCGACCACCGGCGCCAGATGACCTTACGGACGCATCGGTGACCAAGTCGTCGACGTACATGTGTTTGCCCCAGGCGAGGCTTTCACGAATAACGAATCCGGCAACACAAATAATCGTTTGTTCCTGCTCCACGTAGGCCAGTTGATACCCTTGTTCCAGCTGTTGCTTTATTTGCCTGGCTAATGATTCGGCCGTGAATTGGGTACGGAGTTGCAATAACACCGGTGCAATCCGCTGTAGATCACTCGGTGACTGACATTGTTTGACCTGCATCGGTAGTTCAACCTTAGTATGAATTCGAATGTTTAGAGGATAATCGGTATTTTTGAACATTACCAGCACTGTGCAAACGCTTCACTTTACCCTATAATGAAGCATACACACACCAAGAGGTAGTCACATTAATGAGTGCGAACCACCGCGCAGAACCCGATGCAGCGCACGTTTTGGGTAAGTCTGTACTCGCTGCCGCCGATTTTTTAGGACTCTCAGCCGACGCTCTAGGGCAGATAATCGGGCGCGATCGGACTTCGATTTCACGATTAAAAAAGAACCCAATGATTGAGCCCTCGAGTAAGACTGGCGAATTGGCGCTACTGCTGATACGAGTGTATCGCGGCTTGTTCGCCATTTTGGGTGGCAATCAGACGGCCATGAAGGAGTGGCTGAATCAAAACAATCGCGCGCTGGGCAATCGCCCTCAGGAAATGATGAAAACGGTCACAGGACTGGCCACCACAGTGCAGTATATTGACGCCATGCGTGGCAAAATTTAATTGCATCCTGAACAAAAACAACACAGAAAAACGGGAACCGAATTTATCATGGAACCGAGCCAGCTTTGGCAATCTGTCAATGGTCCAGCACATGTTCAACCTCTCAGTCTCAAACTGTATCGAGTGGTCGAAAGTCAGGAGCAAGTTGCCACCACTTTGATTACTGAGAGCAGCGAAGAACAACAGCTTCTTGAGCAGTTGCTTGAAGATAACAAACCAAAGCAAGACAAGGCTCTGAGTCGACGCCACTACCTGATCAAAACCCCGTTTCGTTATCCCCCACTTCGTTATGGCTCACGATTTGGCACGGTATGGGAGCCCAGTTTATTCTACGGTTCAAAAACCGTCGACTGTGCACTTGCTGAAGTCGCCTACTATCGCTTTCGATTTCTTTACGACATGGAAGACAGTCGGGCCTTAACACAACACAATATTCAGTCATACCATGCATCATTCTACGTAAACACTCAGTCGGAAAAGGCCATTCAATTACATCAACCGCCATTTAAACATTATCAATCGGAGCTATGCTCAGTAACCAGTTACTCAATGACCCAGCCTCTGGGCCAAGCCATGCGATCGCACGGAGTCGAGTTATTCTGTTACCAGTCGGCCCGATGCAATGACGGGATCAACGGTGCCGCATTTCATCACTCGGTGATTAAGTCGGCGAAACCAATGAAACTGGAAAACTGGCAATGTCTGACGCAGGAAAACCGAGTCGTTTTTCACAACCCGGTCAGCCATAAAAGTTGGGAGTTTAATAAAATTGAGTTTATGCTGGACGGCGAATTCCCAGTCATTTCTTAACGAGCAACAGGCCCAGTGCTTAGCTCCAGCCGCATAAAATATTCGTACTCGTCTTCACCAACAATGTTAAAGCCCTGTCGCAGATAAAGTCGTAACGCCGGATTTTTTTTAAGTACGGTTAACACCAAGTTCTTGTTAGCCTGTTTTGCATCAGCAGCCAGTTGTTCTATCACCCGACGACCAATGCCTTTATTTTGAAGTGCGGGTTCGATTTGCAACTGCATCAGTTCAATCGCCTCCTCGGTTTCTTTGAACTTCACCGTACCCAATCGATTGCCATTCTCCTGTAAAAGATAAGAGCAATCGAATTGCTCCATCAACCGAGAAACATGCTCCTCTTCACTCAAAAAAATACCCTCATTTTCAAGATGCGAGTTCATGGTCGCCTTGCGTAATTCGAGTAAATAGGATTGATCATTAGGTGTTGCCAGAATAAAGTTCATAACGTTTTCCGTAAGTAAAAGTTCCAAAGAAAAAGTACGGTGATGAATTCAGAATAAAAAAGTCCTTTCGCATAGTATTTCGAAATAAAAACCAGCTCATTTTGTGATTTTTGGGCAGTTTTTTTCGATAGCTCTCAAGTCAAAGACCCCGCTGCCGATGACGCCTCTAATTCGCCAACGAAACCCTGGGGAGCACCATGTTTAACCCTATGTCTAATATTAGCTCAAGTGCAGACGCCAACGCCAATACTAACGCTAACAATGCCGCCGCCAGCACTGTTCGTAATCGAAGCAGTAGGATGCCAGCTGCATCAGAAAGCACCATCGCTCCCGACATTCGTTCAGGTAATGCGTTTGATATTTTCAACTCCGTATTGCAAAAAGCGTATCAGCGATTGGCACAACCCATGACTCTCTCGCCCTCACCCGAAACAGCGAGTCGGTTTGCCGGGTTTCAACCCGAGGGTAAAATCACTTCGCAACAAGCAGCAGGGACGATTCTCGATTTCATTCAACAGCGAATCGAGACCGACAAAGCCGGTGGCGCTTCCAAAGAGCAGTTGAACCGGTCGTTGACACAAGCGCAACAAGGTTTTGAGAAAGGTTTTAATGAAGCCAAGAACATTATTGAAGGCCTCGGACTGTTAACGGATAAACTGGCCGATGAAATTCAAGACACCTTCAGCCGAGTTACAGACGGCATCAACGAACTTCGACAATCTATCAACCGACCTTCGAACCGCACCAGTAACCTATCGACGGCGGTTTTGTCTACCGAATATAGCAGTAGCCGAAGTTTTTCCTTGGCACTAACGACACAAGATGGCGACCGGATCACGGTCGAAATCGCCCGCTCACAGCAATCGTTTAGCGCACTTGCCAATGCATCGTCGAAAGACAGTTCTGCGATATTGCTGTCGCAACAGCGTTCCAATTCGACTTCATTCGAGCTCACAGTCAATGGCGAACTGGATGACGATGAACTTCAAGCCATCAATGATTTACTGAATGACATTGACGCCATCGCCAGTGACTTTTACAGCGGAAAATTAGATCAGGCCTTCGCCGCCGCTACTCAGCTAAACTTTGATATTAGCGAACTGTCGAGCCTCGATCTCAACTTAAAACAGACCACTCGTGTCAGCGCCATTGCCGCCTACGAGTCGAACAGAGACACACCGGCTCAGTCTGCCTTGCCAAATGTCGGTGATTTATTAAATCAACTGGAAAACATTGCGAAAAATGCTCAATATTTTTCTCAGCCACAAAAGTTAATTGACGATCTCGCAGCGGGACTTACCGCACTTAAGCAAAGTGAAGCACCCGATAATGAAGTCGCTGCCGAGCCATCAGCTTCTCAAGCGGGACTATTCGATGAGTTCAGGAGCAAGCTGACCAGTCTTCTCTCTACATTAATCGAATAAACGATGGGTCAAGTCAAGGTTGGCGGCGAAGTAAGCCACTGCTCAGCTGCCTCTTTGTCAAAAAATATTCGCATGCGAATGGTGGGGTCGTTAATGCAATACTTGAGGAAACGGGACTTATCGATAATATAAGACTCACCCAATAGCAAGGCTATTCGTCCTTTAAACAGACCAACATGGTCTTCCATAAATTCGGCAATCTGGTAAATATCGAGCTCGTTCAGATTGCACTTGGTTTCCATCAAATCAAACAAAAAGTCGTCGGTGCTGTCTTCACCCAACTTGCTCAACATATTCCTCATTGCTTTCAAGGTTTGGTCATAATCAAACTTACCTTTTAAGTCGAGCTTTACAAAGTCTGATTCTTTAACGATATTCAACTTAAGCACGGGCCATTCACTTTCGCCAATCGGATTCGAACTTTCATTATAGTCCAATGCACAGTTTTTAATGTGACATTTTATCCGCTATCATCCATTATCATTGAACGGCCTACCAAAGACAGAAACACCAAAAGGTGATGAAGATGAGCAATAAACGTAATCCACTGACTCCGGAAGAACACTATGTCATTATCGAAAAAGGAACGGAACGCCCGTTTACTGGTAAATATGACAATTTCTTTGCTCCGGGATTGTATGTTTGTAAACAGTGTGAGGCCCCTTTGTACCGCTCTGAACATAAATTTCAATCGAGCTGCGGCTGGCCGAGCTTTGACGACGAAATACCCGGAGCCGTAAAGCGAGAGACTGACGCGGATGGTCGCCGTACTGAAATTCTATGCGCCAACTGCGGAGGCCATCTGGGACATGTTTTTGAAGGCGAGCGGCTGACAGAAAAAAACGTGCGCCACTGTGTGAATTCGATTTCGATGACGTTTGTTAGCAATAATTCAGAAGATAACGATTGATTCGCGTAGAAGTGCTCGATGAATTATTAATTCGCCTTTATCGCGGCCTCCTTTTGCAACCGCTTTTCTAATCGATGCAGAACCCTTGCCGAATAATCAATGCACCCACTGGAATTAACAAGACCTTGCTTGGCATTAAGGCGTCTCGGCATTTGGCTGGCACTGGGATGCGGAGCCAGAAGAATGTCGCATTCTAGCTTGGCTAACTTGTCCAGTCCGTTTCGATAAGTCCGAATGTATTCAGGGTGATCACTGAAGCGATAATCGTCGCGACTGACCGGAGACAGGCTATCGGCGTATACCAGGGACAAGCACTGCTTGTCCTGACACGATTGCCACTGCCAGCTGATGGCTCCAGGCGTGTGCCCGGGAGTAAAAATGGGCTTAAACGATAGTTCGCCTAAAGTAACGCTTTGCAACTCCTCGACTAATTCAACTAACTTTACAGAGGGGAAGTCATCGTGCATGCCAAATTGAGGATCATCTATTGATACCTTCCCTGTTCGCATCACTGAAGCTGCTCTAGGAGAGGTCAATAATGTAGCCCCCGTTCTTGATTGTAAAGTCGCCATCCCACCGACGTGGTCAAAATGTTCGTGGCTATTGAGCAATAATTTAATATCGGTTAATTGAAAGCCCAACTCCTCGATATTCTTTGCAATGTATTCTGCTCCTATTTGAGTTCCACTATCGATAAGGACATGCCCTTTTCCACCGACAATCAATAAAGCAGATATACCACAAGTACCAACGTAATAGGTGTTGCCAAATATTCGAAATGGCGGCCCTGGCTTATCCCAGTCGTCCCAATCTACGCACTGTTTACTCCATTCTGCGTATTGCGGGTTAGGCTTGCTTGCAGACGCCTGTTGCGCGGCAAACACCTTACTTGATAGCAAGCCAATAATAAAAACACTAACACTCAAAACAGTGGTTTTTGACATAATATTTGATCTTTAATTTTACCAATTGTTCACAATAACAAAATAATTGTATTTAAAGAACTGAGGAGAATAATCGAACTTAAACATTATGACTTAGCCAGTAAGTTCGCGATCCTTTTAAGTCTACAAAGTTCTTTATTGGCTAACCTGGCAAACAACAACGTTTATACTTCTTCCCACTGCCGCAAAGACAAGGCGCGTTTTTCTTTGGCTTGATGTCATTTGCGATCGCTAAAACATCTTGACGATAAAATTCTTGCAGCGCTGCAAAAACTTCAGGGTGTTTTTGCTTTAACATTTTAGGTCGCTCGAAAAAATACTCTGAAGCAACGGCAAAGAACTCAACGCGGTTGGTTGCGCCATACTGAGGAATATTACTATTGCGATTTTTGATTTCGGCTATTTTGGCTCTCATCAACTCAAACCAGGGAATCGAATAAGCGTATTCTTTCAACCGCTCGGGGAAGCCATCGCAGTCGCCATCGGCCATATCAATTAAGTGAACAAATTCGTGAATTCCCACATTTTTCTTGTCGTTGCTGTTTTCAAATCCCTTATACAAATGAGGTTTACTCAACACCAATTTACCCGCAAGCACACCGGTGCCAACCATGCCTGTAATCGTCGAGTCGGGTTGATTAAATTCAAGATTGTGATTAAACGACTGATTCAGTAAGTAAACAGCCTCCAAATTAAAGTAATGCCAATCTGGAAATCCCCATACCGGAATAATGGCACTTGCGCCGACCAACAGTCGATCGTGATCGGTTACTTCTACCGGACCCGCTTCGACACGCGTGGTCGCAAGAAACATTAGTAGTCGCTGCTCAAATCGCCGCTTATCGTCTTCGCTAAGCACACGATAAAAAGCGACTTTGTGTTGTAAAAAGTGACTCCATTCTTTTTTCCAGGAATCTTCGTATAAAACAGTTTCGTTTGAGTTCGTTTCTTTCAAGAACGAAAACCAATTGACTATCTTTCTAAAGAAATTCATTTCGTGAATATTTTCCCAGTCATCTATTTCAGTTAGGTTTTGTTTAAAAGTAGGCACTCGCCATCCCAACACCTGGAACAACTCGAATCGATTCTCTTCGGCTGAACGGTTCAACCCGACCGCATTCTTACCAATAGTTTACGTAAGCTATCCCAGACTTTTAACCAATGCGATAAATATCAATTCTCTTTTTTGACGGGCATGCTCTGGCTCAAAAGCACACAGACAAATGCAAGAATATCATAAAGCGAATGAGCGCCACTACCCACGACCAAGCAAAAATGTCAAGTTCAAAGCAATGGATAATATTCACCTACTTATGCCCACTCAACTCGGGTAGCATCCCCGCCCCCTAAAAAAAGGAGCTTATTAATGAAAAAAACAGTAATTGCTTTGAGCATGCTTATCATAAGTCAATGGCTTAACGCTGCCGACTTCAACGTACCGACGGTTTCACGGTGTCTTGCTGATCTTGCACCGAGTAATACCGAAAATGAAAAGGTGTATAATATCCATTCAGACTTTTATTACGAGTATGAGGACAAACGCGCCTTCGCAGTCAAAGCAATTTCAGAGTTAGCCAGGCAATATTCTGCCAGCAACTCTGAGTGTCAAAGTTTCACCCAGCCAATGAACCGGACAACCGTTCAATGCCAAGAGTTGGCTGGCAGTGATGTGTGCATCGTGCCAAGTGATGCCGGTGAGTTTATTGTGGTAAAAGACTATGTTGACTCGACGCAGATCGTTTTGACTGAATACAGTGATGATTATTCAGCGCTGCCGACAGTCAACAATGAAAACGATTATGCGAGTTTATACCTTCCACAGCCAGAGCTTTGCTATTCTGATTTACTAAAGCCAATATACGACAGTCAGGCACACCAAACTGATGCCCGTTGGTATAAAAGCTTTTCTGACTTGCGATTCGTATTCGCCCGTAGCAACCGTGACTTGATCAAGTCTTTGGCCGAAGAAAACACCACATGTGATTTTCAAACGGCGGAATTTCCGGCGCATCAAATGCAATGCATCGTACGCAACAACAAGCCTGGCATTTGCGGAATGCCAGCTACAGGCGGCGGGTATTTCATTTATGTCACCGATTCAGATTTTAAGGTTCATATGCTATTCAACCGTTGGGATTAATCACTCAATTGATTAGAAAGAGTTGATTTAAGCTCTTTCTAATCGTTTCTCCAACGCAGCGTATGAGACTTTTGTCGCAACCTCGCTCATTGCTCTAACTTAAAAACACACAAGCTTAACATCGCTGGTCATGGCGCAGCGGTAAAAGAAAATTATTCTGACAAAACCCGAATAAGGTCGTATTAAAATCACCGACTGAATCTTTAGTTGTTTGTTTTCATAGGCTTACAATGGCAATTCCCGCACTATTTAGAGTAAACAAAAGTGCGACTCCAATATTGATAAACAATGGGTAATGCTCAAATAATATTCACCGGTTATTGATAAATAATTGAATGAACTATTTTTTGTGAAAAATTCACATCTACTTTATCGCGGCGGTTTGATGTATATTCCCTGCCGTCAACAGGGAGTCAATGAGTCAGGACCGTTATGCAACCACATCTTTATCTTTGGACAGACAGAGCGTTATACCTTGGACCAATTTCCGAGACGTTAACTTGTCAGCCCGGAACATCAGCCTTTACCTTATTTCTCGATGGCGATGCCGAGGTGCTGTTAGACGGACATAAAGAACCCATTGTGTCTAATGCATTTTTGTTTCCTGTAAATCAGAAAGTAACCATAAACTACCCCTATGGCAGTGTACTCAACTTATTTCTTGATCCTTACCAGATAGAATACAACACCTTAAAGGCGCTCATGCGGGATCAGGTAGGACGCACCTTTTTTCAACTGACCAATTCACAAATGTGGGCACAGCTATTAGACGGAATTAAAACGGGTACTCTGAATGCAGAGCAGGTGAGCGAAAACATTGACACGCTAATTTACCAAAATAAGGAAGTGGCTTGTAAGTCGACACTGCCCGATCGACGTATTGAGAAAGTGATTACGATGATCAAAGAGTGTTCTGCGAAGCCGTTACGATTGAACGAAATTTCCGATGCGATAAACTTATCCGAAACACGGCTTATGACATTATTTAAAAACCGGGTCGGGCTTCCACTGCGACGTTATCGACTTTGGCACTTATTATCATCGGCTTGCGCCCGCATCGCATCGGGCGAGTCACTGACGGATGCCGCTGTCAATTGTGGTTTCTCGGATTCATCTCATTTCTGTCGGAACTTCAAACACCATATCGGATTAACACCCAAGTTTCTTTTCAAGAAAGACAATAATATACAAGTGTTCATTGAAAAATCAGTTTCCAATGAAACCCGAGTTCTTTTAAATAAGTCGAGCCATTTTCAACCGCCTATGGCGTCTTAATCTTTCAACGACTTCCTTTTCATCTGATGCTGGCAGTTCGCAGATGCAGGAGTTGATCGAGCGCGCTTACAAGGGAAAGGGAATGACCTCGTTAATGTGTGCTTTATTCAATGCGATCATCAACAGTCGGTCTACTCCCAAAGCAACACCGGAACAAGAAGGAAGCCCCGAACGCAAGGCCGCGATAAAGGCCGCATCGACGTTAATCTCGGGTTTGTTCATTTGATGGCGTTTATTATTATCTTGATGAAACCGTTGCTCCTGTTGGTTGGCATCGGTTAATTCAAAAAAACCATTTGCCAGCTCAACGCCTCGACAATAAACCTCAAAGCGTGCCGCACGATCCGGATTATCGGTCAGCAGGCGAGCCAGCGAAGACTGACTGGCAGGAAAGTCGTGTACGAATACGATGGACTGCGGCCCCAGCTGAGGCTCAATTTTTTCTGCAAACAGTAGCGAAAGATAATCGTCGCGAAACAGATCGTCGGGTAACTGGCCCAGTTTTCGTTGCGCCAATTGCCTCAGGTCGGGGTCGGAGATTTCAAACGGATCAAAGGCTAAAAACTGCTGAAAAATAGCTTGGTAGGTCCAGTTTTCGCGCGTCTCGATTTGAGTCACTTCTGCAACCAGTTCATACACTTCGGTCATAAGTTGATGATGATCCCAACCCACGCGATACCACTCCAACAAGGTAAACTCTGGTTGATGATTGCGCCCCCGCTCATCGCGCCGATAGTTTTTCGAAAGCTGATAAATATCACCACTACCAGAAGCCAACAAACGTTTCATGGCGTATTCGGGTGATGTTTGTAGCCAGGCTTGTTGTTCACACACTGTCAACGACAATGCATCCATGTAAGGGTCGGTCACACTGTCCGACATAAGTGCCGGAGTATCCACCTCCATTACCCGTCGCTGGTAAAAAAACTCTCGTATTTGGCGCAAGCAATCAGCCCGCTGCTTTAACGTTGTTAACGATGCGCTTGGTTTCCAGTGTGTCATAGCTTCGTTGTCTGTCCCCGGAACTTTAATTTTAAATCAGACATAAAAAAAGGCAGCCGGGCTGCCCTTTTACAATCGTATTTTGATCACGACAGATGTCTAACACAACTAATCTTTCGCACGACCTGCGTAATCGCCTGTGCGAGTATCAACTTTAATTTTCTCACCAATTTGAACAAACAACGGAACGTTAACAACGGCTCCGGTATTCACCGTGGCGGGCTTACTGCCGCCACCCGACGTATCGCCTTTTAAACCGGGGTCAGTATCGGTGACTTCCACTACCACCTGATTGGGCGGTGTTACAACGATGGGATTTCCATTCCAGGTTGTGACCACGCACTTGTCTTGTTCAATCAACCAGTGGGCGTTATCGCCAACCGCCTTGGCGTCAGCTGCCACCTGCTCAAAGCTTGCCGGATCCATGAAGTGCCAGAATTCACCGTCGGTGTACAAATACTCCATATCCTGGTCCATAACGTCTGCAGCTTCGACCGACTCACCAGACTTAAACGTGCGCTCGACCATGCGACCGGTTAGTAAGTACTTAACTTTCGCTCGAGCAAATGCTTGCCCCTTTCCGGGACGAACGAACTCGTTTTCGACAATGACGCAAGGCTCATTATCCTGCATTATTTTTAGGCCATTACGAAATTCATTGGTAGTATAGGACGCCATCGAGTACCTCTGGTCACTTAATAATCTGTTTGGTAATTTATGAAAGGCGCAATAATACCCTGTTCTTCCCCCGTTTGTCACAATTTGGACTGGAAAAAACAGCTGTCTCAGGCGGTTTCTAATCCAGAAGAACTGCTTCAGCTTTTGAACCTGACATCAGACCATGTTGGCAAGGGCGAGGCTACTCGTCTATTCTCGTTGCGGGTTCCTCGCGCCTACGTCGAACGGATGGAAAAAGGTAATCCAGATGATCCGTTGTTTCGGCAGGTGTGGCCGGATCAAAAAGAATTCAAACCGCACCCCGATTTTATCCCCGATCCGTTACAAGAAAACGAGGCCAACCCCGTTCCTGGGTTGCTCCACAAGTATGGTACGCGAGTACTTACTATTAGCGCTGCCAGCTGCGCAATCAACTGCCGCTACTGTTTTCGCCGAAATTTCGCGTATCAGGAACAAGCTTTCAACGAATCGGCCTGGGAGGCCTGGATCGACTACATTGCCAAACACCCGGAGATAAATGAGGTCATACTCAGTGGTGGTGAGCCATTATTAATCCCCGATGACAAACTACAACGACTGACCGAGAAGCTTGAAGCAATGCCTCAAATTCGACGCTTGAGGATCCACAGTCGATTGCCGCTGGTGATACCCGATCGCATTACTGACGCCTTTCTATCTCTTGCCGAGCGCTCGCGACTGGATTGGCTTTTAATCTGGCACATTAACCACCCCAATGAAATCGACCATAATGTCAAAACGGCGGCGGCCCGGTGCCGGGATGCCGGAATTCGGCAATTTAATCAATCGGTTATATTGAAGAAGGTCAACGATTGCAGTGCCATTCTCAGCGCTTTGAGCGAACGTCTATTTGATAGCTGGATCCAACCCTATTATTTGCATCTGCTCGATCGGGTCACCGGCATTCAGCATTTTGAGGTGCCCGAAGATGAAGTTCTCAAAATCTATCAGGAACTGCTGGCCCAGCTGCCCGGCTTTTTGGTGCCCAGGCTGGTCCGGGAAGAGCCGCGACAACCTTCCAAAACGCCCGTCGTTTAAAACCAAGCCCCTGCATCTCGAATCCGCTCTCCTGATTGAACCGAGACTCTTCGAGGGGCGATTAAGTTTGCAAGTGCTCACCATCCAGTGAAAAAGACTTTTCGTCGGGTAAAACGTGACATTTGGAAAAATCTGAACTATCACTTATAAAGCGACATAATATACCTTGTTGAGATTGCACTCTATTGCAGAGGCTGTAAAATAGGTGGTTTACGGCTAAAATGACGTTAATAATAGATATAACAGGGACTACAGAAGTATGATCCAGGGACAGATGGGATTAAGCATACGCGCCCCAGAGCCGGTTACTCCTGCTTTGGTTCAAAAAATTGCGCCAAAATCCATTCAAAAGTGGTTGGAATCACTGCCTGTCGCAAATATCAGCGATTCGTCGAAACGTCTGTACCAAATGCTGTTGGACTGCAACAAATCAGCGCTGGACGACGAAGATCGGTTTAAAATTTTAATGGCACTGCACCCTCCGGTTCAAATGGTGTTGAAATCTTTGTCGCGTCACTTCACCGGACACACACTGCATTTGTCAGAAAAGCAAAAGAAAATCGCCGCTCTGGTGCAAGCCATCCATACTGAAATGGCCATCGGTTTCAAGACCATCATCGAACATCAGGCTGAATCGCCCAGCCTGCTTAAAAAAGGCATGCTTCATGCGTCCATGTTTATGGCGCTTGAATACCTGTCGTTAACCATTGTTCGATGCTATCAGGTGTATACCGACGTACCGGCCCGTTTGTGGAAAGAAGTAAACACCATTTTTCGTTTTTCGATTGAACAAAAACAACATGAAAAACATTGCAATTATGAAGGCTTTCAACAAGAACATTCGATTCAAGATATTTTCATCAAAACCTGTTTGTTGGCGATGGCCAATCCTTATCAGTTACGTCAGCAAGAGGTAGAAACGGTCTTTAATGGTTTACAAAAGTTCGTCGGTCATTGTGAGTTAGAGCACGCCAGCCGGTTCGACAATCGATTTGTCATCGACCTCAATCAAAATCATGGGCCGATCCATCAAGCGTTAATAAAAATCCGACCACACCAATTTACCTTTGCCTTCAACCTGGATGATGTGGTCGCCGAATTACAAAATCACCTGAAGAAAACCCACACTAAAAATCGGGACGAAATCTCGGTCGGCGGTCTCTCGCTTCGACTGACTCGACATCTGCTGAAAAACTGGGCTCATTTATCATCCAGAAGTTTCGCGCGGACGCCTTGCGAGGGCAACATTCGCATCAGTGTCGGCCTAAGTGCTACCTTCCAGATACTGAAAGGATTTGAAGAAGAAGAACAGGAGTCAGTCTCTCTGGAGCACTATGAAGGGAGTTTACATAACGCAACCCTGGTTGAGGATCACGATACCCAGGATATGCTGAGCAACTTCGGCAATCAAAGCTTTTACAACGATCCCTCTGGTGACGATGTTTGGGCGAAACTGTATCGCCCCAAAGAAGCTATGCCAGAAACCAATGAAATCGACTATGCAACTGCCTTTGGCAGTGGCAACACCAAGGGGCAAACTCATTACGATTTAATTGATGCGGATATTGTTAATATCAGTCCCGGGGGCTATTGCATCGACCTGGGCAACAACCCACCACAAAACACGCAAACTGGCGAAGTCATTGGCTTGGTTGAAACAGAACCCGATGGCCACGAAACCTGGCATATTGGCGTCATACGCTGGATTAAAAAATCAAAAAAGAATCCCGGCATCCAGTTGGGTATACAACTTATTGCACCAAGCGCCAAACCGATTCAATCACAACTAAAAAATGGCAAGGCGACGCGACAGTCTTTTCAAAACGCTTTAATGTTACCCGAACTTAAAGGAATCGGTCAGCCCGCCACCATATTGACCAATCCGGTACTGTTTAGCCCGAAACAGAAAGTTACCGTCATCGACGGAAATGATCAGTTCGACGTACGTTTGACAAAGCTGGTGTCTTCCTCTCAGGGATACCGCCAATTTTACTTCGAACGTGTACAATCGGACCCCGGTCCATTGGGCCATAACGGGAGCGCCAAGGGTACCGATGATGGATTCGATAACGTTTGGGATTTGATCTAGCTCACAGAATCCTGTCTGCAGCCAACAAATTGTTTCTGCAATGGTTTCTAACTTCTCCCAACTCAGCTACAATTCTTTAGTTGGAAGAATTGCGGATACGTCTTGCGATGACATTTTGCGCAACCTATACAACCAACGAACGCTCCGACCAAAACTAAATAAAGGAAAATCTGAGCTGAATGGCTAACGAGATAAAACCCGTTCATCTGTTACTACTAGAACCTTCTTCAAACGACGCTGAAACCATGATCACCACTTTACGAAATCATGGCTACCCAGTTCGCGCCACCCAGGTGGTCAAAGAAGAAGATTTGAAAGAGCAGCTTTCACGCCAGTCTTGGGATTTGTGTTTAACCCGAGCTGAACTCAATGATTTGACCGCCAATCGTGTAATCGAACTTATCGACGAATACGGACGCGACGTACCTGTCATATTAATCGTCGATGAAGACAGTGAAGAACAGCTTGTCAAAGCATTAAAAGCGGGCATTAAAGATTCCGTCCCGTTCAAAAGTCAGGAGCGCATGTATCTACTCGTCAAGCGTGAGCTGGACAATCTGGAACAACGCAAACAACGCAAGAAAACCGAGTTACAATTATCCGAAACCGAAAAACGATGCAGTTTATTGCTCGACAGTTCGCAAGATGCCATTGCGTACATTCACGATGGAATGCACATCTACGCCAATCAGGCTTATGTTGATTTATTCGATTTCGAAGATCCGGACGAATTATTATGCATGCCGGTGATGGATATGATCGACGCAGAGTGCCACGACGACTTTAAGCAGTTTTTGCGGCAATATGCCAAAAATCCATCCAATAATACCTTTGCTTGCACCGGTCTGAAAAACGATGGCAGCGATTTCGAAGCTATTATGACCGTATCTAACGCAACTTTTGATAACGAAGCTTGTACTCAGGTATTGATTAAAACCTCTAATGACAATGCCGAGTTAGAAGCCAAAGTCAAAGAGTTGAGTGCACAAGACGTATTAACCGGTTTGTACAACCAGACCTATTTTCAGGAAAAGCTCGACGAAGTTATTTCTACCGGTTCCGAAACGGGCCAAAGCCAACACCTGCTATTCATTGAGCTGGATCAGTTTGAGTCCATCGAAAAAGATTTTGGTATCACCGGAACCGACGACATCATTACGGGTGTCGCTAACTGGCTCGAAGAAAAAACCAGCGATGAGACGCTATTAGCGCGATACGGCAACGATGCCTTTATGGCGCTAATCGATGAAGAGTCTCCAGCGAAAGTCAAAGAATTTGCCGAATCTCTGTGTTCTGATGTCAAAGAGCATTTATTTGAAATCGAGGGCAAAACCCAGAAGTTATCCTTCAGTATCGGAATTACCCACGTTGGTGATCAGGCTAACAGTGGCCGAGAGGTGATCGCCAATGCCCACGCCGCTTGTGTTCGCGCCTTCAAAAAAGGCGGCGACGATGTCAAAACGTTTAACAAATCCATTGACAGTAGCAGCGGTGAAAACAGCGAAATGATCGAGAAGATCCACGATGCTATTGAAAACGGAAAGCTCTCACTATTATTTCAGCCCATCGTCAAACTGCACGGCGATGAGCGACCGCTTTATCACGCTTTGCTTCGTATGCAAACCGAAGATGGTGAGCTGACGCCTTCTCAAATTTTCCCGGTAGCAGAATCTGCCGGTATTGCCGCCAAACTCGATCGGTGGGTATTAATGCAGTCTTTGAAACAACTGCACAAAAACAAAGTTAAAGCGTCGATTTTCGTACATTTGTCAGCGTCAGCCCTAATGGATGAAGGCATGGCCAAATTCATTGCCGAGCTGTTTAAGTCGACAAAAATGCCCAAGACATCTTTGATTATTACAGTGAACGCGAACGATGCCTTGACCTACCTCAAGCGCGTCATCCTGCTTGGGCAGTCGTTAAAGAAAATTGGCGTTCAAATCGCGCTCAGTCACCTCGAAGAAAGTGATGAGCACTTCACATTGCTCGACCAACTGCTGCCCGACTTTGCCATCAGTAGCGGTGAGTTGACGATGAAGTTGTCAGAAGGTGGCGACGCAATCTCAAATGTCACTCGCATCACCCAAGAAGCCCATCAACGTGACATTCTGTCCATTGTGCCAAAAGTTGAAGATGCCGCGAGCTTGGCGGCTTTGTGGCCGCTTGGCGTTGGTTATATTCAGGGCGTCTATTTACAAGCGCCCGATGAACAACTCAACTTTGACTTCTCGTCGACCGAATTCTAATTCTTTAGCAAGGTCAACAAATGGGTCATATCAGGCTCGCTAATGGCAGCATTAGCAAGCTTTTTCACTTTCGGCTTGGCGTCGAACGCCACCCCTAAACCGGCAACGGACATCATGGGCAAATCGTTTGCTCCGTCACCGATGGCCCAAATCTTTTCTTGCGCTAAACCGAGCTGTACGCCCAATTGCAACAACAGCGACTTTTTCTTTTCCCCATCGACGATGTCGCCCAAAACCTGCCCGGTTAAAACGTTATCTTTTACTTCAAGAGAGTTAGCGAAGGCGTAATCAAGACCGAGCTGCTGTTTTAGCCGCTCTACGAAAGGCACGAAACCGCCCGAGACAACGGCTATCTTGCAATCATTCTGCTTTGCCCAATCAACCACAGACTCAACGCCCGGAGTCACCGGTAAGTTTTCTGACAATTGATTCAACACATCGAATGACAATCCTTTTAAAAGCGCCACCCGTTGCCTTAAACTCTGAGAAAAATCCAGCTCGCCGCGCATCGCCTGATCGGTAATGGCCGCGACCTTGTCATAAAAGCCACATTTTCGAGCCAACTCATCGATACACTCCATCTGGATCAAGGTCGAGTCCATATCAAATACCATTAAGCCAGGCTTCTTCTGACGCGCTTTCAGCGCAACCAAGGCGTATTGAATGCCCTTATCCCCCAACCAGCCGACACACTCCGACTCAAATTTGCTTCTTTGCCCGCAATCAAGGTGAAGCTCCAGTCGATGCTCTGTCCGTTCAGCAACGTAAAATCGCGCAACCTCCTGTTGCATGAAAAAGTCCTCTAGCTCTTGCTCCAGAGAAGTATTCACAGGCCAGATCCGTAAGCTCCACTGGTAGCCGCCGGTAGCCTCGCTTTGAACGTAAGATTGATCACTGAGTGAATAGTGTTGTTCGGCAGTAAAGGTCATTATTGTGTTACAGTTCCCGTTTCGAATAGTCCGCAGTTTACCATCGATATTCGCCAATTGCTCTCGAGCCGAAAAGCACGCATAATTTAAACAGTTATAAGCCACGAGCCAGCTGATGTTATGACACAATCAAAGACCGGACATAAAGACAAAGAAAAAACGCCACTGTCATTCGCTCGCTCCGTTGTAAGTTACCTCGTCTTAACGGCCATTATTTTTCTGACCGCTTGGTTATGGCTTACCACACAACTGGAGTCCATGCTTGAGCTCAAGGTGGAAGAAACCGGACGCCAATTGACCCGAGTCGCTGCCATTGCCAGTGCAGAAGCTGTCATCGCAGAAGATCAGGTATATTTGCAAAAGCTGGTCGACGAACTCAATAAAGAGCGCTTTATTAACAAGGTTTCAATTTTTAGAATTGATGGCACCTTGCTGGTTCAAAGCGCCAGCAAAGAAAGTGCCACCAATAAAACAGTGAAGCCCCAAGGGTTGAAGCAATGGCTGACCGGACATCTCCCTCTGTACTTTAATGATAACTATCCTTTTATGGTTGAGATTACCTGGGAGTCAACGTCGGTTGGCTGGTTTCAAATAATTATCAATCGTCAACAACTGGAGTCGTCGATTCGAGATTCCAGTTTTCAAATCACTTTACTCACTCTGATCGGTTACTTGCTCTTTTCGATTATTGGTCTGGTTTATTTATGGCGCCAACACCGAGCCATTCGCAATTATTTACAAACCGTCCAAGAAACACAAAAAGCGAAAGTTCAAATTAAAGACATCAATTCTCTCGATGGCGCAGCAACAGCCGTGAAAGAGAAAGACGAATTAGCGAAACAGTTGCAATTTAAATCGGTTGCGCTCAAAGCTCAAAACTCGAAAGACAGTCCGAGTCGAGATTATCGCGAGTTCGTACAACTTTACCGAATTCAGGTTAGTGATGAAGAAGCTTACAAAACCAAACTCGATACCATTAAAAAATGGCAGGAGTTGTTGTTTGAAGCGGCGTCTCTTTATGAACTCGAAGCAACCATTGTGCGTGACCAACAAATATTTTTGATCATTCCTAAGCCTAAGGTTGAGTCGGGGATTAAACTGGCGTTATTGATTCATCAGGTTCAATTACGACTGGCCGATCAATGCCACCAAGTCGGTTCATGCTTTATGCGAATGGGACAAGAAGACGTCGTGCTTAAGAAAGTGAATCCTTTTTACTGTCTGGTTGAGGGTGACCATTTTAAACAATTTGAGAATAATTTATTCCAGCAAAAATCATTCGGCTGGCTAAGTAAGGGCGTTGCTGAGTCAATAACACTCAAAGAACAAGGCGATGATGGTTTATCGTCGGGGTTTATGATCGAGAACCACCCCGAACAAAGCATTAAGATCGAAGTAGAACAAATGTCCCTTATCGAGCGCCATAGCCAAAACTTAATCGCCAAATTCTTTCCGAGTTTTTCTGACACCAATAATTAAGGGATGCCTCCCAAAGTGTAAGATACAGCGTCTTCTAAATCTTCTGTGTCGTACTCGCTGAGCCCAAGAAAACCGAGCACGGCACTTTTGATGTTGTTCCATTCATGATCATCTTTAACGCCACCCAGTCGCCAATGCAACTTCACCAGGTGTTCGGAAATTTTCAACACCGAAACTAAAGATTTTAACTTAGGATTTTCAATCGACGAATCATCCAGAAGGCGATCGGCAGCATGATGATTTTGCACCGCTTGCGAAATCAGTTTGGGCAATTTCCAGACTCTTGTTAAGCGATAACCGGCTGCGGCATGATGCATTCCAATGCGTCGAAATTCTTCTCGAGTGATTGAACCATCAGTACGAGCATAACAATCGTTAATGATTCGTTCGTATTTGGGAATTTTTTGCGCAATGATAGGAATCCCGGCATTATGAAATAAGCCCAAGGTGTAGGCTTCGTCGGTCAATCCTAAGTTAAGTTGTCGACACACCGCTGATGATACAACTGCAACAGCAGAACTCGACTCCCAAAAATTATCCATGTTTATGGAAGTCTCAATGTTTTCCATCGACGATCGTAACATCATCGATTTGACAATATTCACCACCTGCTCAAGCCCCAACAAAATCACGGCCTGATCAATTGATACCAGTCGGGAGCTTAAACCAAAACAGGGAGAGTTAACGGTTTTCAGAACGGCTGCGCTCACCCCAGGATCAGAACGAATCTTCGCGGCAATTTCTTCCAGGTCAGTTCCAGCTAAACGAATTTCATCGATTAGTTTCGGTTGCGGGGGAATGTATACCCCTTTCAACACATCTTTATGTTCGGTCACGGCCTATTCTTTGTCGTTGAAAATCACAGCTAAAAGAATAGACCATTTAAAACAGCCTGACTAACTAGCAACGTCCACTTCAAGTAGATCCACTTTCTGGAATCCGCGCGGCAGTTTGTTTCCGCGACGTCCTCGCTCACCGCGATAGTGCTCCAAATCGCGCATTTTTAATCGTAGATGACGTTTGCCACTATGTACCAACAGTTCATCTTTTTCAGATACAACGGCGACGTCAACCACAAACTCTTCTCGCGACTGTACTCTGGCCGACGGAATACTGATAATTTTGTTGCCTTTTCCTTTTGCCAGACAAGGCAAGTCTCTTAATGGGAAGACCAACAGTCGACCTTCATTTGAAACCGCCACGCACAGTTGCTCTTCGTAACTGATGACTGTTTTTGGAGACAACACTTTGGCGCCCTTAGGCAAATTGATCAATGCTTTACCGTTCTTATTACGCGTTACGAAATCCTCGAACTTGGCAACAAAACCGTAGCCGGCATCAGACGAGATCAAAAATAAATCGTCGTTGCCTCCCATCACCGTTGTGGTGAATACGGAACCCGCAATAGGATTAAAGCGACCGGATAAAGGTTCTCCCTGACCACGGGCCGATGGCAAAGTATGTGCGGGCAACGCAAAACTTCGCCCGGTAGAATCAAAAAATACCGCTTGCTGATTGCTCTTGCCCTCAGCACTGGATAAATACTTATCGCCCGAGCGGTAATTTAGTTTCTCAGCGTCGATGTCGTGCCCCTTGGCGCAACGTGCCCAACCTTTTTCGGACAAAACGACGGTTACGGCTTCTGCAGGGACCAGATCTGACTCGTCCAACGCTTTAGCTTCTTTACGCTCCACTATCGGTGAACGCCGCTCATCACCAAATTCTTTGGCCGTTTCTTGAATTTCTTTTTTCACCAGCGTTTTAAGGCGACGAGCAGAGCCTAAAGTTTTTTCCAGGTGATCGCGCTCTTTGGATAACTCATCTTGCTCGCCTTTTATTTTCATTTCTTCAAGACGTGCCAGTTGACGCAATTTGGTATCCAGGATGTAGTTGGCTTGTACCTCGGTCAACTCGAACCGTTTCATTAATTCTTTTTTCGGTTCGTCTTCAGTGCGAATAATATGAATAACTTCATCAATGTTGAGAAAAGCGATCAACATACCTTCCAATAAGTGAAGGCGATCGTTTACTTTATTCAATCGGTGTTGCAGTCGACGACGGGTGGTTTCGGTTCGAAACTCAAGCCACTCTGAAATAAAACGGTTAAGCGGCTTTACCTGCGGCTTATTGTCGATGCCTATCACATTCATGTTCATGCGATAGTTTTTTTCTAAATCGGTGGTTGCAAACAAGTGGCGCATCAAAGCGTCGGTATCGATGCGGTTGGAGCGTGGCACAATAACAAATCGCGTTGGCGTTTCATGGTCTGACTCGTCGCGCAAATCGCTCACCATGGGCAACTTCTTTGCCTGCATTTGCTGCGCAACTTGCTCCATAATTTTATTGCCCGACACCTGATGTGGTAATGCCGTAATAACCACTTCTCCATCTTCAACCTGGTACTTGGCACGCATTTTTATGCTGCCACGTCCAGTTTCGTAAAGCTTTAGAATTTCGTCACGCGGGGTGATGACCTCGGCTTCAGTCGGGTAGTCGGGGCCTTTAATATGCTCGCAAAGGTCCGCCACTGACGCTTTCGGGTTATCCAGCATGTAAATGCAGGCATCGGCCACTTCTCTTAAATTGTGTGGAGGAATATCGGTTGCCATACCCACCGCAATTCCTGTTGTTCCATTAAGCAGCAAATTGGGCAGTCGAGCCGGTAAAATTTTCGGCTCTTCCATCGTGCCATCAAAATTCGGGATCCAATCGACCGTTCCCTGCCCCAGTTCACTGAGCAGCACTTCCGAATATTTCGACAATCGAGACTCGGTGTAACGCATTGCGGCAAAGGATTTAGGATCGTCCGGCGATCCCCAATTGCCCTGACCGTCAACCAAGGTGTAACGGTAAGAAAACGGCTGCGCCATTAATACCATGGCTTCATAACAGGCCGAATCTCCGTGAGGATGAAACTTACCCAGAACGTCACCCACGGTTCGCGCCGATTTTTTGTATTTTGCTGTGGCCTTTAAACCCAGCTCACTCATGGCGTAAACAATGCGGCGTTGCACCGGTTTCAGACCATCGCCAATGTGTGGCAAGGCCCGATCCATAATGACGTACATGGAATAGTTGAGATACGCCTTTTCGGTAAACTCGGCGAGTGATTGGCGTTCTACGCCTTCAAAGTTAAAATCCATAACTGCTGTCTCTCTTAAACTTCGACTTCTGCGAGATTGCCTTTCGATTCAAGCCAGGATTTACGATCACCGGCACGTTTTTTCCCTAGCAGCATGTCCATCACCTGCTCGGTTGTCTGCATGTCGTCGATAGACAATTGAACCAGTCGCCGAGTGTCTCTGGCCATGGTGGTTTCACGCAATTGTGCAGGGTTCATTTCACCCAGACCTTTAAACCGTTGAACGTTGACCTTACCGCGTTTCTTCTCAGCTTCAATGCGGTCTAAAATGCCCGCTTTTTCATCTTCATCCAACGCATAATAAACCTCTTTACCGACATCAATTCGATACAAAGGCGGCATCGCCATGTAAAAATGTCCGCCTTCGACCAAAGGACGGAAATGCTTGACAAATAACGCACACAACAAGGTCGCAATGTGCAAACCGTCAGAGTCGGCATCGGCAAGAATGCAGATTTTTCCATAACGTAATTTCGACATATCAGAGGAGTTGGGATCGATGCCTATCGCCACAGAAATATCGTGTACCTCTTGCGAGGCCAAAATATCGTGTCCGTCGACTTCCCAGGTATTAAGAATTTTTCCACGCAGCGGCATGATTGCCTGATAATCTTTATCTCGTGCCTGTTTTGCACTGCCTCCCGCAGAATCTCCCTCTACTAAAAACAGTTCGCCATTAGCAGGATCTTGTCCGACACAATCGGCGAGCTTTCCGGGCAACGCCGGGCCAGAGGTGATCTTTTTACGCGCAACTTTTTTGCCAGCGCGTAAGCGTTTGTGCGCATTACTGATTGCAAGTTCAGCCAGTTTCTCGCCCAGATCAGCATGTTGGTTAAGCCATAAACTGAATGCATCTTTGACCACACCCGAAACAAACGCTGCGCATTGACGAGACGACAATCGCTCTTTGGTTTGTCCGCTGAACTGCGGATCTTCGAGCTTGACCGATAAAACGTAGCTGAGTTTTTCCCAGACATCTTCGGGCGCCAACTTAACACCGCGAGGTAATAGATTTCGGAACTCACAAAACTCACGCATCGCTTCGAGCAAACCGGTACGCAAACCGTTGACGTGCGTTCCGCCCAACGCTGTCGGGATTAAGTTGACGTAACTTTCGGCAATGATATCGCCGCCTTCGGGTAACCAGTGCAAAGCCCAATCCACGGCCTCTGACTGACTGCTAAAACTTCCGGTAAATGGTTCCTCAGGCAAGGTTTCAAAGCCTTCTGCCGACGCGGCAACGTAATCGGTCAGGCCTTGCTCGTAAAACCACTCTTGTTCTTCGCCGTTGACATTATCTTTTAACTTAACGGTAAGCCCGGGGCACAAGACGGCCTTAGCTTTTAATAAGTGCTTCAGTTTGGTTACGGAAAATTTTGCCGAATCGAAGTACTTTGCATCGGGCCAGAAAGTTACGGTCGTTCCAGTATTGCGTTTCCCGACCTCAGCAACAACTTCCAGATCACTGGCCTTGTCGCCGTTTTCGAACGCCATCATGAATTCCTGGCCATTCCGTTTAACCCGAACTTCAACCCGTTTTGACAAGGCGTTGACCACACTGATACCGACACCGTGTAAACCACCAGAGAACTGATAGTTTTTGTTGGAAAACTTACCACCAGCGTGCAGCTTGGTCAGAATCAGTTCAACTCCGGGGATACCTTCTTCCGGATGTATGTCAGTAGGCATACCACGACCATCATCGGACACCGACATAGAACCGTCTTTTTCCAGAATGACCGTGATCACCTTACAGTGACCCGCCAGCGCCTCATCGACACTGTTGTCGATCACTTCCTGGCCCAGATGATTCGGCCGGGTGGTATCGGTATACATTCCGGGCCGTTTTTTAACTGGCTCCAATCCATTCAAAACTTCAATGGCATCGGCAGTATATTGACTCATAATTTTCGTTCTTGTGTTGTTACCTTGAGGCTAATGTTGGCGTTTTCGATCACTCTTGGCAAGTCTTTCTGTGATTGAGATATGACACTGCTCAAAATTCAAACAAGACTTCGCAGAACCTTAAATAGAATGGTCATTTTATCGACATTTTAAAGGCATCGTTGGTGTTTGATAGAAAGGGATTAGTAACCTTTAATGGTGTAATCGACGGTAAACTCGATGTCTTCGATTCGGTGCAGTAACGACTCGATGCGACCATCATCGTGCAGGGTGAGGTAGCGATACCCAGGGCTCTCGTCGCCTGCTGAAAAGTCTTCCGAGCCAGGCTTGAACTGGACGCAAGTAGACGGTGTAGAAATTAGCTGAACGCCCTGTTCTTCGCCATTAAAATCTTGATGCACATGTCCCCACAAAAAACAGGTTCTTGAAGCGTGACCTTTCACTGCAGCAAACAATGCATCGGCATTTTTAATGCCTAAATTATCCAGCCAGTCGCTGCCGACTTTCACGGGCTGATGGTGCATGACAACGAGCAAATGGCGCTCCGGGTATTCCTTGACGGCGTCCTTCACCAGATTCAGTTGCTGCTCCGATAAATTGCCGTACACTTTGCCTGGCACCGATGTATCCAGCAAGATAATCTGCCAATTGCCCGCCAAAATTCGTTTGTGAGCGAAAATATTATGACCTTTGAGGCACTGCGCCATAACTTCTGGCGAATCGTGATTGCCCGGTACCCAGAAGGTGGGTGCATTGAGCTGTTGCATTTTTTCAGCAATATAGACATAGGAGTTCTCGGAAGCATCCTGCGACAGGTCACCCGTGGCCAAATACAGATCCGGCGCCAACTCTTCTTTTTGAACGCGTTTTAGCACGGCTTCGAAACTGTGGCGCGTATCTAACCCCAATAATTTACCGTTCTCGTCGGAAAAAATATGGCTATCTGTCAATTGAATAACACGCACGCAATCAGTGCTTTGGGTGGTCAATTGTTTTGCTAAGGTTGCAACCGAGCTCATGAACCGCTTTTAATCCTCAGAGTAGGTGATTACCGGCACGGCAATCTTGTCGGCCGACGATTCAAAACATCGCTTCAAACATTGATGAAGCAATTCGTTTCGCTGAAATTTATCGTCGGGGTAGTGTTTAATTTGTCTAGGGTAAGGGTTGGCAGACTTCGGTGCGTGATTTCGATTTCGCTCCAGTACCTCTGCCATCTGGGCATCATGATACAAACGCACACGAAGCTTGATAGGGCTTACCCATTCACTTTTCACCAATTCAACCGTTAAATTTAACGTTGTGGTGTATTTCGCCTGCTCATCGACGTTTATAAGAAAAGGCAGAGCGACTTTTTCATCGTCGATCACTCCCAAATTGGCCAACGAGCGTTGCCCTTTGCTGATCGACTGCGATTGATTTTCAGAAAGTCGAAACAACCGCATCATCAACACATAGTTCATCTCACACTGAGCCATATACCCAGTAAGATCAGGAACATATTTACGTTTGATTCGGTCCATTGGATGCATCATTTAACCGTTTAATACTATTTACTCTAGCTTATTTTGCTCGATATATAAGGCTTCTATGCCCAATTTTCATCAACGATATCATTAATTAGCTTGTAATTGTGACTGATTTAACATCAGCCACTGAACGCCAATGATTGCCATAGCATTATTCAGTTTGCCCTGCTTGAGCCAGTCGTATGCCGTTTCAAAGCTCAATTTATGCACTTTGATGTCTTCATGTTCGTGCTCCAGGCCTCCAAAGTCGTCCACCGAGTCGGCATCCACCAGGCCACAAAATAAGTAGAAGTCTTCATCAGAACCACCGGGACTGACCCAATAGTGATGCATCGGAATCAATTTTACCGGGACGCACCCGGCTTCTTCCTCTGACTCGCGAACCGCGACTTCTTCCGGCTTTTCGCCAGGCTCGACTATTCCGGCGACCAATTCAATTAACCAGGGATTCTCAGCACCAGCGGCGGCAGCTCCGGCCCGAAATTGCTCCACCAGAATGATCAGTTGCTTCACTGGATCGACCAATAGTACCCCTACTGCTGTTCCGCGCAGGAAAACTTCGCGATTAACTCCGGTTAACGGACTGCCTTGAAACCGATCGTACTCAAATACAAATCGCTTCACTTTGAAGAACCCGTCATGCAGCATCGAGCTGTCTGAGACTGAGAAGGTTAGCGGCGCTTCTGCGCCTGAATTATTCGACATAAATACGGCCTTGCAAATGCGATGGCATTTGTCTGCTAAACAGTTATACTGCGACTATAATCAGAAAGAGCTTGTGTCTCAAGAAGTTATACGCAGCAACGACGACCAGAACTTTGGCATAAGAACCGAGCAAATCGAATAACTAGAATATGATGAACACCGAAAAAGCCCGCTACAACATGATTGAGCAGCAAATCCGAACCTGGAATGTGTTCTCCCCTTCGGTGCTTAATTTAATGGCTAGCGTTCCAAGAGAGATTTTCGTTCCCAGCGATCAAAAATCACTCGCCTTCGCTGACTTATCGATAAAATTACCGCACAAACAGCAAATGTACGTGCCCAGAGAAGAAGCCAGAATGCTTCAGTCGCTGGATTTATCCCCCAGTGATAAAGTGCTCGAAATTGGCACTGGCACAGGCTTCACGACAGCGTTACTGGCTTCATTAGCCCAAAAAGTCGTCACTGTAGACTGTTTCGAAGACTTCATCTCGCAAGCTGAAATTCATTTCAAACAACTGAATCTTCAAAATATCATTGCAGAAGTTGCTGACATCTCAACAGGGTGGCACCCTTCTGAACGATTCGATGCCATCGTTATCACTCCGGGAATTGCACGTCCGCCAAAAACGCTGATGTCGCAACTAAAACCCGGTGGCCGTTTATTTTGTGTCGAAGGGCCAGCCGACAACCAATACGCCAAGCGCTATCGATACCACGAAGATAATGGTATTTTGCAAGAAACTCTATTTGAAATCAGCACTCCCAGATTAGTCGAAGAGCAGGCCGAAGAGACATTTGTGTTTTAAGCTTTGGTTGACATTCAACATTCATTTACAATTCGAAATCACTCTTTGACATAATTTCGGGTAAGTTATTCATTAACCTAAAGACTAAAAAAGAACGTTCATAGACGAAGTGGGAATATCTTCCGATTACACCCGACTTTTAACGACGGAGATTCATTTTGAAAAAGCAATTTAAATGGCTGACGGCCACGGGAATTATTTTGTCGACCAGTTTGCAGTCGGTGCTGGCTGCCGATACCGGCTTGTGGGAAGTGTATCAACAAGCGACGCGAAATGACCCGACTATTTTAGCCAGTGAAATGGGGTTAAAAGCAACCGAAGAGCGTGTTGATCAAAGCTTTGCCGACTTACTTCCTTCGTTAGGAGCAAGGTATTCGCTCTCTAATAGTTCATCCGAAGGACAGCAAAACATTCAGCTTCCAGCGATTGAGTCAGATGCCGACTCCACAACGATAAGCGCTCAATTGACTCAGGTAATTTACGATCACAGAATTTGGAAAGGCCTTGATATCAGTAAAAAACGCGCTCTGAAAGCGGGCGTTGATCATAAAGCAAGCGAGCAAGATCTCATTATTCGTGTAGCAGAAGCTTACTTTAATGTGCTTGCCGCTCAAGACAGTGTCGAATTTTCGACTGCTGAAATGGAAGCCATTAAACAAGAGCTAGAACAAACCAATCAAAAGTTTGAAGTCGGTTTAATAGCGATAACTGACGTACATGAAGCTCAGGCTCGATTTGATCAGGCAATGGCCGATAATATTCGCGCGCAAAACACGCTGGATAATGCATTTGAAACACTTCGTGAAATCACGAATGAGTATTACGATAATTTAACACCGCTTCAAACTAAGTTTGCACTTAGGTCACCGAAGCCCAATACCATTGACGAGTGGCTTAAACAGGCCGAACAAAATAACTTGGTGTTAGCAGCACGCAAAATCGACAAAGAAATTGCGCAGCAAACTATTAAGTTAAACTTCGCAGGACACTACCCAACACTTACATTGAGCGGCTCCTATCAAGATCAGGAAGAAGACTCTGAAATAGAAGGACTCGAGCAACCGACCTCGACCTTCGAGCGGACCAGCCTCAGTTTAAATGTTGATATCCCGATTTACTCAGGTGGAAAAACTCAATCAACAGTAAGAGAAGCGCAGCATTTGTTCCAGCAAGCAGTCCATAACATGGAAAGTGCACACCGCTCCGCAATCCGGCAGACTCGCAGCGCTTATCTGGGTATTCAAGCATCAATCAGCTCAGTAAAAGCTCTGGAGCAATCAACCATTTCAAGTCAGGCAGCTTTAGAGGCGACTCAGGCGGGCTTTGAAGTGGGAACCCGGACCATAGTCGATGTATTAAACGCTACACGTACGGTTTACAACGCCAAACAAAATCTGGCGCGCGCTAAATACGACTACATCCTGAACACACTGAAGTTGAAACAGGCAGCAGGAACTCTGTCAGAAAAAGACTTACGGCAGGTCGACGCTTTGCTTAAGAAATAACGCTTTACTGAAGAACAATAAAAAAGCGGCGATTGCCGCTTTTTTATTGCCCGCCGTTCGGCAAGTACCGGTTCAGAATTTTTAACGTCTTTGTGACCGCGCCCCGATTGGACTCAACTACTGAAAGTCCGGCTTTCCCCATTAACTGACGCTTTTCTTCGCTTCTATGAAGCATCATTAAGGTTTCAGCTAAATCTTCTTCAGACACCAAAATTGCTGCTCCGGCTTGGGTCATATTTTTATAAACATCGGCAAAATTAAAAACGTTTTTACCAGATACCACAGGTTTCGACAAAGCGGCGGGCTCCAGTGGATTATGACCACCACGTTCAATGAGACTGCCTGCAACAAAGGCAACGTGAGCGGCTTTATAGCAATACATCATTTCACCCATGGAGTCGCAAACAAAAACATCAGAGTCAGCAGTGAAGCCTTCCGTTTGACTGCGACGGGCTACGTTGAAACCTCGCTGCTCAACCAATTCTGAAACAGAGTCAAATCGTTCCGGGTGCCGTGGCACCAAAATCAGTTTGGCATTGATTCCTTCTTCCAGTAGCGTCCGATGCGCAGCTAGTATCGGCTCATCTTCACCGGAATGGGTGCTGCCTGCCACCCATATGAACTCGGCATTATCCCAGGGCGCAAATATTTCATGAGTCTTAGAGTCGATATTGGCCGGAAGTTGCAAGTCGAACTTAATGCTTCCTGTGACCGCGACTTTATCTTCTGTCGCACCCAATTCAATAAATCGCTCAGCATCGCCTTGATTTTGACAGGCAAAACAGGAAACAGGCTTAATAAGCATACGATGAGTAGGAATCGGCAAATGAGCGTATCGATGTGCTGAACGCGCCGACAGTCGGGCATTAACCACCACCACGGGGACATTTTTTCGACGGCTGTAATGAATAAAGTTTGGCCACAACTCGGTTTCCATGATAACCGTAAGGCACGGATTTATCTTTTTTAAGAAGCGATTGACCACCCAGGGTAAGTCATAAGGCGAGTAGAGGTGGGTGACCGAATCGCCCAACATCGAGTTGATGCGATCAGCACCGGTTGGCGTCGTTGTTGTCACCACAATAGCAAACTCGGGGTGCTCTTTCATCAAGCGTCGTATGATTGGAATCGCCGCCAACGACTCACCCACTGAGACCGCGTGCACCCAGATCGTTTTGCCCCGGTTTTCAAAAGAGAATAACCCAAAGTGCTCTTTCCAACGTTTCCGATACGCGGGAAACTGTCGCCCTTTGAGATACGAATTCATCAGCGCCATGGGCAACGCCAAAAAGAAAATTAAAGAATAAAATAAGCGAAACACCAGCTTTCCATTTCGTTTTTTATTAATTTTAACATAGCTAATGACTATAGTAGACTCAAGAGACCAACTAAACGCTCATAAGCCAACCAATAAGGAAGATTCATGGAGTTTCCTGCGGCCTACAGTTTTGAAATTTTACTCACCATTGCAATCGTATTTGGCGGCTTGAGCATTATCTACGTATTTGCAGTATTTAAAGCGTTGCGCCGGCTTCGACTTATTAAAGTAGGCATGAGAGTGACACTATTGCTCATTTTTATACCGATGACGATTTTAAGCAGTGGCGTTATTCTAGGCTTACAAGGCTATCAAACATTAACTCATGAATCCCTTATCGCTGAAGTTATTGTTGAGCCTTACGGACCACAAGAGTTTCAGGCCGTCTTGGAATATCCCGATGGGACCATGGAGAGCTACCTGTTGAAAGGCGACGAAGTACAAATTGATGCCAATATCATCAAATGGCAACCATTCGCCAACATCTTCGGGTTGCACACTCACTTTGAACTGACGCGTATTTCAGGTCGTTATTCTGACGTAGATGACGCACGAAAAAACCGGGCTTCGGCCCATTCGTTAAGCAAAGAAAAGCTGGTCGATTTGGTTAAATTGAGATTGAAAAATGAATCCATGCGATTGTTAATGGATGCAGAATACGGTTCAGCAACGTTTTTACCGGCGAATCGGCCGGCAACTTACGAACTTCGACTGTCGACATCCGGTCTCCTGTTGCGAAAAAAAGAGGCTTAACTACTTTTGTTTCTTTTTCTGTTCAGCTTTGCGTCGACGCACTTCTTTCGGATCGGCGATCAGTGGCCGATAAATCTCAACGCGATCGAATTCTCTTAATACGGTCGACAAACTCGTAGGCTTACTAAAAATACCAACTTTATTACTGTTTAAGTCGATCTCCGGAAATTGCTGCAATAGCTTTGATTGCTGGATCGCTTGCTCAACCGTGGTCCCCTCTTCTACATCCAGAGCAATCAATTCTTGTTGTTCAGGCAACGCATAGACCACCTCAACTTTCATCACGCGGCTCCGTACAGTACTTTAGCTCGTTTAATGAATGCTTGCATCATGGATTCTGCGATCGTCTTAAACGCTTTACCGAAGGCCATCGCAACCAAGCGGCTTTTGAATTCAAACTCTAATGAAAACTCAATTCTACATGCGCCTTCATCGAGCGGGATAAAGTTCCAGATGCCGATTAAATAGTCGAATGGGCCGTCCAACAACTTCATGGAAATCTGCTCATTGGTTTTTAATTCATTTTCTGTTGTAAAGGCATTTGAAAAACCGGACTTAGATACGTGCAACCGGGCAACCATCCTATTTTCATCGGATTCAATCACCTCCGATTGACTGCAACCATCAATAAACTCAGGGTATTTATCAACATCGTTTACCAGGCGATACATTTGCTCTGCTGAGTAGCCGACAATGGCTGACTTTTCAATTTTGGACATCTTTTTACCGAAATCAATAGCTTTTTCTTGATTATATCATTATTCGATTGCTCGCTTCACATCGACCGCCAGCTGGGTCTCATGCGAAGCATTCTGCGTTTGCGAATTAAGGTTTAAGCCTCGAGACAGGCAACGTATAATATCGGTTCCAACAGAGAGTGAGATTATGGCAAAGAAGAAAAAGCAACCCAGCAACGTTATCGCGCAAAACAAGAAAGCTCGTCACGATTACTTTATTGAAGATACGATGGAGGCTGGACTGGTGCTAGAGGGCTGGGAAGTAAAAAGCCTGAGAGAAGGTAAAGCCAACCTGTCAGAAAGTTACATTCACCTTAAAGATGGTGAAGCTTGGCTGTTAAACTGCCATGTATCGCCATTACAGACGGTCTCGACCCACATTACAGCGAATCCCGTTCGTTATCGAAAGCTACTGTTGCATAATAGGGAGCTGGGCAAGTTATTTGGCGCACAACAGAAGCAAGGCTATACCATAGTTGCATTAAAACTTTACTGGAAGAATAACTTGGTTAAACTTGAAATTGGCATGGCCAAAGGTAAAAAACTCCATGACAAACGAGCAACCGAAAAAGAGCGAGAATGGAATCGAGCAAAACAACGTATGCTGAAAAGTAGCTAGCTACAAAAGCCACGAGGTTAACAACCATGAGCAAGCGATACCTTAAGCTTTTATTAATAACCTCCTTCTTAGGTTTCCTGAGTGGTTGTGGCTTAATGAAACCCGCCGATCAACCCGCTCCCGTCAGCCAGGTAGGTAAGACCTCAGACAAATACGAAGTTGCTTTGAAAAAGTTAGAGACGGGCAACGTTTCAGAAGCAAAAGTATTACTCGAATCACTGAATCCAACTAACCCAGACTATACTTCCGCGCAAAGGCTGCTAGCGCAAATTAATGAGTCACCAGTTAAGCGTTATGGCAAACAATCGTTCCTCTACAAGGTAAAAGCTGGTGACACCTTTGGCGAGTTGGCAAAAAGGTTTTTAGGAAACTCGCTGGAATTTTTTGGGTTAGCTCGATACAACAATATTAAAAATCCACGGTCATTAAGAATCGGACAAATAATAAAAATTCCCGGTAAAAAGCAGGCGCAACCTGTTCCACAAAAAATACAGAAAAATCCGGCTATTACGAACATAAATCAACGCCTTAATCAAGGTGACTATAAAGAAGCGTTGCAATTACTCAATCAGCAAATTAAGAGTCCAAGTGACTTTAAAAAACATCGATTACTATTCCTAGAGGCGGAAGGTCAATTAATCAGCTCCATTTCTAATGAAACAGAGGCCGAAGACGCGATCAAGTTTATTGATTCATTAGAAAAGAATCGATATTTAGCCCCAATACAAACTATCAGGCAGAATCTTCGATACCTGTCATTGCTCTACCGAGCCCAAAATGCGTTATTTTTAGAACAAATCGAAAAAGCATACGATTATTATCAAGAGGCATTGAAAATAGAGGTGAAACAGCATCCTTTAAGTAATGAGGTGCAAACGGAACTGTCAGAAAAAATGCATCACAAAGCGGTACTTTACTATCGAAGTCAGGATTTGGAGAGGGCCATTCACCTCTGGGATCGCATTCTAAAAATAAACCCCAATCATGAATCGGCAAAAGCTTACTGGACGCGAGCGACCAAACTCAACGCCCAGTTGAAGAATATTGAACAAGAAGATTAAACAGCTTAGGCCGCGTTAGTCGACTCGAAAATTTTGTCCGCTGATGCTGCGACAAATCCCTGATAAAGTTGGTCACTGCCATCCATTTTAAATCGCTCCGCAAATTCATAGAAGCAACTACGGATTTCCATTTCGCCATCGTTAAAGGGCCAGCTGATGATATTCGCCATTGTTGAACTTTGTTTTAGACAAACGTCTTCGCTTCCTTTAATTTCACCACCACTGCTATTGAGTTCAAAACTCTGCTCTTTTAAATATTGATTAACTTCTTCCAGCGATGAAAATTCATTCAGATCATTAACAGAGACAGTAAAGTGATTGGCCCGCAAACCAAACGTGGCCAACCAAGCTGCATATTCGCTTTGCTCTCGTAAAGTCAGATACTCCTGTTTGGAAATCGTGCGCCAGGGCATCATGGGTAGTGACATGCCACGCTCAGCAATAATTTCGTCTGCTTCTTCAATCAATTCGTTGCATAGGCTCTGAACGGAGTCGTCCATTTCTTCAAGCAATAACTCACTGACGAAAATTTTTGGAAGTTTAGGATTAAACTTGTTTTCAAAATGATAGGCACGAAGCTTTTTCTTTTCGAAATGATACTCATCAACAGGATAATATGCGTGCGATTCCAGGTACTTCGCAATATTGTCGAGACTGACACTGCCTTTATTAAAAGTACGCAATGCGATGTGATCGTTAAGAATATTCTCTCCGCGCTCAGAGAAGAGCTGATGAATACGCTTGGCATCACTGGTTAATTCTAGATAATCGGACCATAATCGTTCGAATAGCTGTTGCATTGAATACTCCTGATTCTCAATGTATTGCGGTGCGACATAATACACAAGGTCCGACCACTTTTCAAATATCTCGAGATTCCAGCTGTATTACAAAGGAGCATAAAAAAAGCCGATCTAAAAGACCGGCTTTTATAAGTTCTGATTATAGAAAACAATTATTCCTCGTTTTCTACAACCTCTTCAACAATATCTTCTTCTTCGACTTCTGGGCGATCGACCAATTCAACAATAGCCATTGGCGCATTATCACCGGTACGGAAACCTGCTTTGATAATTCGTAAATAACCACCTGGGCGATCTTGATAGCGAGGACCTAATTCATTAAACAGAATCCCAACAGCTTCTTTTGAACGCGTACGAGAGAATGCTAAACGACGGTTAGCGACTGAATCTTCTTTCGCCAGTGTAATTAATGGCTCAGCTACACGACGTAACTCTTTCGCTTTTGGTAAGGTAGTTTTAATAACTTGGTGCTTGAACAAAGAAACAGCCATATTCTTGAACATCGCTTGACGATGCGAGCTGTTACGATTCAGTTTACGACCACTTTTACGATGACGCATGGTAATTACCTCTATACAACATAAGCAGCCTGCTATAGTACTGCTTTTATTTAATTGATGTTATTAATACAACTTCACCGGCGAACCGCCGGTGAGTCATTTGTAATTTAGCGAACGCTTATTACTTGTCGTCCATCAAACTGGCTGGAGGCCAATTTTCCAAACGCATTCCCAAAGACAAACCTCGAGAGGCGAGTACGTCTTTGATTTCGGTAAGTGATTTCTTACCCAAGTTAGGCGTTTTCAACAGTTCAACTTCAGTACGCTGGATCAAATCACCAATGTAATGAATGTTCTCTGTTTTCAAACAGTTCGCAGAACGAACAGTCAACTCTAAGTCGTCAACTGGACGCAATAAGATAGGATCGATTTCTGGCTCCTGACTTTCGGGCTCAGACTCTTTCTCATCTTTTAAATCAACAAAGGCTGCCAACTGCTCTTGAAGAATGGTCGCACTACGACGAATCGCTTCTTCAGGATCGATGGTTCCATTTGTTTCAATCTCTAAAACCAACTTATCAAGGTTAGTTCGCTGCTCTACACGCGCTGATTCAACAACGTAAGAAACGCGCCGCACAGGGCTGAAAGAAGCATCAACTTGTAAACGACCAATTGGCGCTTCATCTTCACCGTTTGAGCGCGCAGTCGCTGGCTCATAACCGCGTCCTTTAGCAACTTTAATATTCATTGCTAAAGAACCGTTTTTAGTGAGAGTCGCAATTTTGTGTTCAGGATTGATAATTTCAACACCTGACAAGCCAGCGATATCCGCCGCAGTTACGTCGCCTTCACCACTCTTTTGAAGTGTTAAGATTGCTTCGTCTTTGTCTTCTAACTTAACTGCCAAACCTTTCAGGTTAAGAAGAATTTCAATAACGTCTTCCTGAACACCCTCAATAGTCGTGTATTCATGTAAAACGCCATCAATTTCTACCTCAACGACAGCTGCTCCTGGCATTGACGATAGCAAGATACGACGCAAAGAATTGCCAAGCGTATGACCGAAGCCGCGCTCAAAAGGCTCTAATATCACCTTCGCGCGGTTATCGTTTACTTGCTCAACTTTTATCTGTCGCGGTGTCAAAAATTCGTTGACATTGCCCATACAAATCCTGTCCTCTTTAAAGAATTAGGCTTTACTTGGAGTACAGCTCCACAATCAAGTTTTCATTGATTTCAGATGGCAGGTCACTACGCTCAGGAACACTTTTGAACGTACCTTCCATTTTCTTTTCATCAACTTCAACCCATGTTGGCTTGTCACGCTGTGCAGCAAGCTCTAAAGCTGCCTTAATTCGTGCTTGCCCTTTCGACTTTTCGCGAACCGCGACAACATCTTCAGGCTTCACCTGATAAGATGGAATGTTGACAACAACACCGTTAACCATCAACGACTTATGGTTCACTAACTGACGTGCTTCTGCGCGAGTTGCTCCAAATCCCATGCGATAAACAACATTATCCAGACGAGATTCTAATAGCTGAAGCAAGTTTTCACCAGTAGCGCCTGTTTGACGGGCTGCTTCTTTATAGTAGTTACGGAATTGCTTTTCTAGCACACCGTACATACGACGAACTTTTTGCTTTTCACGTAACTGAACGCCGTAGTCAGACAAACGTGGACGTTTAGATCCATGCTGACCCGGTGTTTGATCGATTTTACATTTGCTTTCGATTGCTCGAACGCCGCTTTTCAGCATCAAATCTGTGCCTTCACGACGTGCAAGTTTTAACTTTGGACCACGATATTTAGCCATCTTTCGTCTCCGTTATATTACACGCGTCGCTTTTTAGGCGGACGACAACCATTGTGTGGGATAGGGGTAACATCAGTGATGTTAGTGATCTTAAAGCCTGCTGCGCCAAACGCTCGTACAGCTGATTCGCGACCTGGTCCAGGACCTTTAACGAATACTTCAAGATTTTTCATACCCATATCTTTAACCATGGTTGCTACACGGTCCGCAGCTACCTGAGCGGCGAAGGGTGTGCTTTTACGTGAACCACGGAAACCTGACCCACCGGCGGTAGCCCATGCTAGAGCATTACCTTGACGGTCAGTTACGGTGACAATGGTGTTATTAAATGAGGCATGGATATGAGCCATGCCATCAACTACATGCTTTTTAACCTTTTTACGGGTTTTTGTAGGTGTTTTAGCCATAATTCAAATCCTAGCGTTAATTTTTAATCGGCTTACGAGGGCCTTTACGAGTACGCGCATTGGTTTTAGTACGTTGACCACGCACAGGCAAACCACGACGATGACGGATACCACGGAAACAACCGAGGTCCATTAATCGCTTAATGTTCATACTCACTTCACGACGCAAATCACCTTCTACAGAGAATTTGCCGATCTCAGCTCGTAGCTTTTCGATCTGGGCTTCGTCCAGATCTTTGATTTTTACACTAGGCTCGATTCCCGCGGCTTCACAAATTTTCAAAGCGCGAGGGCGGCCGACACCGTAGATCGCAGTTAATGCGACTTCAGCATGCTTATGTACAGGAATGTTAATGCCAGCTATACGGGCCATTTAATCAAACTCCACTTATTTGTTTCGGCTATCCTCAGCCAAAAAGGCGCAATAGGATAGCCCCTAAACGGGTAAATTTCAACCTGTTTACGTTAATCTATTTATTAACCCTGACGCTGCTTGTGTCGTGGGTCTACGCAAATCACTCGAACGCTACCGTTGCGACGAATGACTTTGCAGTTACGGCAAATCTTTTTCACCGATGCACGAACTTTCATAACCTACTCCAAAAGTCGATCGCTGCTTACCGATTCAATTATCGAATCTGACCGGCAGCGCCATAATTCTTAAAATTAGCTTTCTTCAATACCGACTCATAGTTGCGCGACATAAGGTGGCTTTGCACCTGACTCATAAAGTCCATCACAACAACAACGATGATCAGTAACGAAGTTCCACCGAAGTAAAAAGGCACTTGAGTAAACAAGATCAGAAATTCTGGCATCAGACACACGAGTGTGACATATAAAGCACCTGCCAGAGTGAGCCGCGTCATGACCTTGTCAATATATTTAGAGGTTTGCTCACCCGGACGGATACCAGGAATAAACGCACCCGACTTCTTCAAATTATCAGCTGTCTCACGAGGATTCATGGTCAAAGCTGTATAAAAGAAGCAGAAAAATATAATGCCAATAGCGTAGAGAATAATGTACAAGGGATTGCCCGGTTGCAATTGAACGGTGAGATCACGCAACCAACCCAAGTTTTCGTTCCCCTGTCCAATCCACTGAAGGATGGAGCCAGGGAACATGATGATTGCAGTAGCAAAGATCGCCGGGATTACACCCGCCATATTTACCTTAAGAGGTAAATGACTGCTTTGTGCTGCAAATACTTTTCTTCCTTGTTGGCGCTTCGCGTAATTAACAACGATACGACGCTGACCACGCTCGACCCAAACAACAAAGAAGGTAACCAGTAAAACTAACGCACCAATACCCATTAACGCTAACGTGTGTAACTCACCCTGACGAGCTTGTTCAACCGTCGAGCCAATCGCGCTGGGAAGACCAGCCACAATGCCGGCAAAAATCAGCATTGAAATACCGTTTCCGATACCACGCTCATTGATCTGCTCACCCAGCCACATCAGGAACATCGTCCCAGTGACCAAAGATACAACAGCACCAAAGTAAAACGGGAAGCCCGGATTTGGCACGATTCCAGGCAACATGTTTGGTAGGTTTAAAGAAATACCAATAGCCTGAATGGATGCAAGTGCGAGAGTTAGATAGCGAGTGTATTGGTTCAACTTACGTCGTCCAGCCTCGCCTTCTTTCTTCAACTGCTTTAAACGATCATCAACAAAACCCATGATCTGGATAATAATAGAAGCAGAAATATAAGGCATGATACCGAGTGCAAATACACTTGCTCGCTCTAAAGCGCCGCCAGAAAACATATTGAACATTGACAATAGTCCGGGCTGCTGTTCGAGCATTTGCTGCAACACAGTCGCGTCTATTCCGGGTACCGGAACAAACGATCCTATGCGAAATACAATAAGAGCGCCGAGCAAAAACAGCAAACGCTGTTTTAGCTCGGTCATTCCGCTATTAGCTTGTGATGCAGGTCCTTTAGCCATTAGCTTTCTACCTTACCGCCAGCTGCTTCAATTGCGGCTTTTGCACCTTTCGATACACGCACAGTTGCTGCAACAGTTACGGCTTTTTTGATTTCACCAGAAAGCATAACTTTGACATATTCAATGCTATTATTAATAACACCGGCTGCTTTCAAGCTAAGTAAATCGACTGATTCACCGTCAACCTTGTTCAACTCAGACAGTCGAACCTCTGCAGACGACAAAGATTTACGTGATTTGAAGCCGAACTTTGGTAAACGTTGTTTCAAAGGCATCTGACCACCTTCAAAACCTACGGCTACTTTACCACCAGAACGAGATTTCAAACCTTTGTGACCACGACCCGCGGTTTTACCTAGAGTACTACCGATACCACGGCCAACGCGTTTACGAGCCTTTTTTGAGCCTTCAGCTGGGCTAAGTTCATTAAGTCTCATTTTAGTCCTCCACGCTTACCATGTAGTAGACTCGATTAGCCATACCACGGTTTTCAGGGGTATCAGCCACTTCGACTGTGTGCCCTATTTTGCGTAATCCCAAGCCAGCCAGACAAGCCTTGTGAGCTTTCAATCGACCAATGCTGGAACGCGTTTGCGTAACTTTAAATACTTTCTTCGCCATGACAATTACTCCAGAATATCTTCTACAGTTTTGCCACGCTTGGCGGCTACTGACTCAGGAGTTGCCATGTTCGCCAATCCTTTAATCGTTGCACGAACGATATTGATCGGATTAGTTGAACCGTTACTCTTTGCCAGTACGTTTTGAATACCAAGTACTTCAAATACAGCACGCATCGCACCACCGGCAATAATTCCGGTACCTTCAGATGCTGGCTGCATGAAAACTTTAGAGGCACCGTGATTAGCATTTATAGGATGCTGTAACGTGTGTCCATCTTTCAGTTCTACTTGAACCATATTGCGACGAGCTTGCTCCATCGCTTTTTGAATTGCTGCTGGAACTTCGCGAGCTTTCCCGCGACCAAAGCCAACCTTACCTTTACCATCGCCGACAACAGTTAAAGCGGTGAAAGAGAAAATACGACCACCTTTAACCACTTTGGCGACACGGTTAACGTTGACTAATTTTTCCACCAGACCTTCGGTGTTGTTCACTTCTTGTCTAGCCATCATTCAACCCTTAAAACTGGAGACCTTTCTCTCGAGCCGCATCCGCCAATGCTTTAACTCGACCATGGTATTTAAAACCGGCACGATCAAACGCTACGTTTAATACACCTGCTTCAAGCGCGCGCTCAGCAACCAGGTTGCCTACTTTCTTCGCTGCTTCAACATTGCCAGTACTTTTCAAATCGCTATTAACTGCTTTCTCAACTGAGGAAGCGGCAGCTAAAACACGACCATCTTCTGATGAAATCACCTGAGCATAAATGTGTCGAGGTGTTCTGTTAACCACCAAACGATTTACACCAAGCTCTTTCATGTGATAGCGCCCAGAAGCGGCGCGACGAATTCTTGCTTGCTTCTTATTCATGACGACGCCCTACTTTTTCTTCGCTTCTTTACGACGAATATACTCGTCGACATAACGCACACCTTTACCCTTATAAGGCTCTGGCGGACGATACGCGCGAATGTTCGCTGCAACTTGACCGACTAATTGTTTGTCGGCGCCTTTAACAACCACATCAGTATTAGAAGGAGTTTCAATAGTGATTCCTTCTGGTACTTCGTAGTCAACTGGGTGAGAGAAGCCTAACGTCAGACTTAAGGTTTTGCCTTTTGCCTGCGCCCGGTAACCAACACCAACAAGCTGCAATTTCTTCTCAAAGCCGTCGCTCACACCGACTACCATGTTGTTTACGATAGAACGCATGGTTCCAGCAAACGCACGGGCATCAGCGACACCTTCACGTGGGGTAAAAGTCAGTACATTATCATCTTGCTTAACTTCTACTGCAGAGTGTACTGAATTTTTCAACTCGCCTTTACTGCCTTTCACAGTAATTTCTTGTCCGTTCAAAGTGACTGTAACACCTGAAGGGATTGAAACTGGACTATTCGCTACTCGTGACATGATTCAACTCCTTAACTTACGGTGCAAATCACTTCACCACCGAAACCGGCGGCACGTGCAGCTTTATCGGTCATTACGCCTTTAGAAGTTGAAACGATAGCAACACCCAGTCCATCTAGGACTCGAGGCAACTCGTCAACTTTCTTATAAATGCGTAATCCAGGACGACTGACTCGCTTGATCTCGTCAATAACAGGACGACCTTCGTAGTACTTTAATACTACAGATAAAGTGCGCTTATTATTGTCTTCTTCAGCTACAGAGTAGTCGGTGATATAACCTTCCTCTTTAAGCACGTTACAAACGTTAACTTTTTGATTCGAGCAAGGCATGGATACTGATTTTTTGCCAGCCATTTGACCGTTACGAATACGGGTCAATAAATCGGCAATTGGATCTTGTAAACTCATGACGATTCTCCCAAGAATTACCAGCTAGCTTTAACCAAGCCCGGTACGTCACCTTTCATCGCATGCTCACGCAGTTTATTTCGGCATAAACCGAATTTGCGCAAATAGCCATGAGGACGTCCGGTGACTCGGCAACGGTTGTGTTGTCGAACGGGACTCGCATTGCGAGGCAACTTTTGTAATTTCAGTTGCGCTTCCCATTTCTCGTCATCACTCGTCTTGGGATCACGGATAATTTCTTTTAACTCTTCGCGTTTCTTTGCATACTTCGCGACAGTTCGAGCGCGCTTCTTCTCGCGCTCTATCATTGCTACTTTAGCCATAACCTCGTTCCTTAACTCTTGATTGGGAAGTTAAAGGCGTCTAACAACGCTCGAGCTTCTTCGTTAGATTCCGCAGTGGTTGTGATAGTAATATCCAAACCACGCACCTTGTCGACTTTGTCGTAGTCGATTTCTGGGAATACGATTTGCTCTTTAATTCCTAACGAATAGTTACCACGTCCGTCAAACGACTTCGGGCTTAAGCCTCGGAAATCACGGATACGAGGAATAGCAATAGAAATCAATCGCTCGAAGAATTCCCACATTTTTTCGCCACGCAACGTTACTTTGCATCCAATGGGATATCCTTCACGGATTTTAAAACCTGCCACAGACTTTCGAGCACGGGTTACTACCGGCTGCTGGCCTGAGATTGCGGTCATATCGCTCATTGCATGTTCGATAACTTTCTTGTCGCCAACCGCTTCACCCAGACCCATGTTCAATGTGATCTTTGTAATGCGTGGGACTTGCATGACGGATTTATAGTCAAACTTCTCTTGAAGTTGCTTGACTACATTGTCTTTGTATAAGTCGTGCAGTTTCGCCATCTTTAATTCACCAAGTTAGATTAAATATCAATCTGCTCACCAGAAGATTTGAATACACGAACTTTTGTGCCATCTTCTAGTGACTTGATACCAACGCGATCAGCTTTACCTGTCGCAGAGTTGAAGATTGCTACATTAGAGATGTGAAGCGGAGCTTCTTTCTCAATGATGCCACCTTCGATACCTGCTTGAGGATTTGCTCGCTGATGTTTTTTAACCAAGTTCGCACCGTCAACAACAACTTTGTCATTTTCGATTAAAACTTTGGTCACTTTGCCACGCTGACCTTTGCTCTTTCCTGCGATGACAATAACTTCATCGCCGGTTTTGATCTTACGCATGCCTCAAGTCTCCTTATAGCACTTCAGGAGCCAGTGATACGATCTTCATGAACTTGTCACCACGTAATTCACGGGTTACAGGTCCAAAAATTCGCGTACCAATCGGCTGCAAGTTATTGTTAAGAAGAACCGCTGCGTTACCATCGAAACGAATAATGGAACCGTCAGGACGGCGAACACCTTTGCGAGTACGTACTACTACGGCACTTACAATGTCACCTTTCTTAACTTTTCCGCGTGGAATCGCTTCTTTTACGCTCACCTTAATTACGTCACCAATGTTGGCGTAACGTCGGTGCGATCCTCCCAAGACCTTTATACACATTACTTGACGAGCGCCACTGTTATCAGCAACATCAAGCATCGATTGCATCTGGATCATCGGTTATCTCCGCATTCAACCCGCATTCATAGCCGATAGTCCGGCAAAAGGACGCGGGAGTATACATTAAAATTATGCCCAAGTCACAGGAATTACCTGCGACTTCGTTAATTAGTTTGCTTTTTCGACAATCTCAACAAGTTGCCAGGTTTTCGTCTTCGAAAGAGGGCGTGTTTCCGCCACTCTTACGCGATCACCCATTTGGCACTCATTGTTTTCATCGTGAGCATGTACCTTGGTCGAACGTTTCATAAACTTCCCGTATAAAGGGTGTTTAACGTGGCGCTCGATTAGCACAGTGATGGTTTTATCCATCTTGTCACTCACTACTTTACCAGTAAGAGTGCGCTTTACAGTTGCTTGCTCGCTCATTACGAATCTGCCTTCTGGTTCAGTACAGTCTTAACGCGCGCGATATTGCGGCGCACTTGCTTCAGTTGATGAGTTTGATTCAACTGTCCAGTTGCATGCTGCATTCGCAGATTGAACTGCTCTTTGGATAGCTCGATTAGCTCTGCATTCAGCTCATCAACGCTTTTTTCACGTAAGTCATTTGCTTTCATTACATTACCGTCCGAGTTACAAAGGTGGTTCTCACTGGCAATTTAGCAGCCGCTAACTCGAATGCTTCACGTGCCAGCTCCTCAGATACCCCTTCAACCTCGTATAAAACACGACCTGGCTGAATTTGGGCTACCCAGTATTCCACGCTACCTTTACCTTTACCCATACGAACCTCAAGAGGCTTCTGAGTGATCGGCTTGTCGGGAAATACTCTAATGTATACTTTACCGGCACGTTTCATGTGACGAGTCATCGCACGTCGTGCTGCTTCGATCTGGCGCGAAGTTAATCGTCCGCGAGTTGTAGCTTTCAGCCCAAACTCACCGAAACTAACTTTTCCGCCAGCGACCGCAACCCCACGGTTGCGACCTTTTTGAACTTTTCGGAACTTCGTTCTTTTTGGTAATAACATGGTCGCTACCCCTACTTCTTCTTAGCTCGGGGGCCTTTCTTTTTAGGTGCTGGCTTTTCAGCTTCTTCTTGCTGATGCTCTTCGCCACCTAAAACTTCGCCCTTGAAGATCCATACTTTCACACCGATTACACCGTAAGTGGTGTGAGCTTCGGATGTCGCGTAGTCGATATTGGCACGTAGAGTGTGCAATGGTACTCGACCTTCTCGATACCATTCAGTTCGAGCGATCTCAGCACCACCCAAACGACCAGATACCTGAATTTTGATACCACCCGCGCCCAAACGCATCGCATTTTGTACCGCGCGCTTCATCGCACGACGGAACATTACACGGCGCTCTAATTGCTGAGCAACACTGTCAGCGACTAACTGACCGTCTAACTCTGGCTTACGCACTTGCTCAATATTTACTTGAGTAGGTAGACCAGTGAAATCAGATAGCTTCTTACGAAGCTTCTCGATGTCTTCACCTTTCTTACCAATAACAATACCTGGTCGAGCTGTGTGAATGGTTACGCGAAGTGCTTTGGCAGGGCGTTCGATTTCAATACGTGAAACAGACGCTGACGCCAGCTCTTTGTTCAACCATTTACGAATTTCAATATCGCTTTCCAGGTTGTCTGCGTAATCACCACGCTCGGCATACCAGGTTGCATTGTGTTGCTTCACAATTCCTAAACGGATGCCGGTTGGATGTACTTTCTGACCCATTACCTATCTCCTACTTTTCCGCGACTTTGACGGTTATGTGGCATGAACGCTTAAAGATGCGGTCAGCTCTACCCTTGGCGCGTGGTTTAATACGCTTCAATGTCGGGCCTTCGTCAACAAACACGGTTGAAACTGTCAATTCATCAATGTCAGCACCGTCGTTATGCTCTGCATTTGCAATCGCAGACTCGAGAACTTTATGCATCAAGCCAGCTGCTTTTTTCGGGCTGAATTGTAGAAGTTGTAATGCTCTTTCTACCGGCAAACCACGAATTTGGTCAGCGACCAATCGAGCTTTTTGAGCGGAGATGCGAGCGTGTCTTAAAACTGCTTGAGTTTCCATGATGCCCCCCGCTTATCGCTTAGATGATTTATCAGCAACATGACCTTTGTAGGTACGAGTCGGTGCAAATTCACCCAACTTGTGACCTACCATGTCTTCAGTTACGAAAACAGGTACATGTTGACGACCGTTATGAACCGCAATAGTCAGTCCCACCATTTCTGGAGAAACCATAGAGCGGCGAGACCAAGTTTTAATTGGTTTCTTGCTATTTGCTTCAAGAGCCGCTTCAACCTTCTTCATTAAGTGAAGGTCGATAAATGGGCCTTTCTTAAGTGAACGTGGCACAGTTCTACCCTCTGTTATTTCTTGTTACGACGACGGACGATCAGTCGGTCGGTACGTTTGTTACTACGAGTCTTCTTGCCCTTAGTTGGCGTGCCCCATGGAGATACGGGATGACGGCCACCTGAGGTACGTCCCTCACCACCACCGTGTGGATGGTCGACTGGGTTCATAGCAACGCCTCGAACAGTAGGACGAACTCCACGCCAACGTGATGCACCGGCTTTACCCAGTGAACGTAGCATATGTTCGGCGTTACCAACTTCACCTACGGTAGCACGACACTCAGAAAGCACACGGCGCGTTTCGCCAGAACGCAAACGTAACGTTACGTAAGAAGTTCCGCGAGCAACGATTTGTGCGTAAGTTCCGGCACTGCGAGCGATTTGAGCGCCTTTACCAGGCTTCATTTCGATACAGTGAACAACAGAACCCACTGGGATGTTGCGCATAGGCAAAGTGTTACCTGCTTTGATAGGCGCGTGATCACCCGACTGGATGACGTCACCTGCCTGCAGGCCTTTCGGTGCAATAATGTAGCGACGCTCACCGTCTTTATAAAGAACCAGAGCGATATTTGCACTTCGATTCGGATCGTATTCCAAACGCTCGACTGTCGCTGGAATATTATCTTTGTTTCGTTTGAAATCGATTAAACGGTAGTGTTGACGATGTCCGCCACCAATGTGTCGAACTGTGATACGACCGTTATTGTTACGACCACCTTTCTTGCTCTTCTTATCAAGAAGCGCGGCGTGTGGCTTGCCTTTATGTAAATCAGGGTTTACCACTTTAACGACAAAGCGACGCCCTGCAGAAGTTGGTTTAGCTTTTACAATAGCCATTTCAATTCACCTCTTCGCTTATTCGGCGCCTACAAAGTCGATGTCCTGACCTTCTTTCAGAGACACGTAGGCTTTTTTCCAGTTTTTACGACGGCCGGTCATGGCACCAACGCGTTTGGTTTTACCTTTCACGTTGAGCGTGCTGACTGATTCCACTTCTACTTCAAACATGGCTTCAACAGCTTTTTTGATTTCCAGCTTATTCGCATCTTTTGCTACTTTAAAAACGAACTGACCATTTTCAGCATTGATCGTCGCTTTTTCAGAAATGTGAGGTGCCAAAAGCACTTTTGCTAATCTTTCTTGGTTCATCCTAGCATCTCCTCAAATTTCTTAACTGCCGCAACAGTCATAAGAACTTTGTCAAAAGCAATTAGACTGACAGGATCAACACCTTGTGGGTCACGAACATCAACCTTGTGCAAGTTGCGCGACGCTAAGTGAAGGTTCTCGTCAACGTTATCGGTGACAACCAACACGTCTTTCAAATCAAATTCTTTTAACTTGCCAACCAATTCTTTGGTTTTAGGCGCTGAAACCGCAAAGTCTTCAACAACAATCAGACGCTCTTGACGAACCAATTCAGAAAGAATGGCTTGCATCGCACCGCGATACATCTTCTTGTTAACTTTTTGCGTGTAGTCTTGAGGCTTAGCAGCGAAGGTTACACCACCAGCACGCCAGATAGGACTACGGATTGTACCAGCACGAGCTCGTCCAGTACCCTTTTGACGCCATGGTTTCTTACCGCCACCACTTACTTCACTACGAGTTTTCTGTGCACGAGTACCAGAACGACTTGCTGCCATGTAGGCAACAACCACCTGATGTACCAATGCTTCATTAAATTCGCGGCCGAAAGCAGTTTCGGAAACTTGTAAAGCTCCGCTAGCGTTATTGCCGGGAACAGATAGATTAATTTCCATTCGTCTTCCCCTTAGCTAACTTTAACTGCAGGACGAACAACAACGTCGCCGCCAGTGGCACCGGGTACGGCACCTTTGATTAATATAATATTGCGATCAGCGTCTACTCGAACAACTTCTAGTGTTTGGGTAGTCACTTGCTCCGCACCCATGTGTCCAGACATTTTCTTGCCTTTAAATACACGGCCAGGTGATTGGTTTTGACCAATCGAACCAGGCACACGGTGCGAGATCGAGTTACCGTGAGTGGCATCTTGACCACGGAAGTTCCATCGCTTGATGGTTCCGGCGTAGCCTTTACCTTTTGAAGTTCCGGTGACATCTACTTTTTGTCCAGCTTCGAAGATATCAACTTTGATCTCTCCGCCTAGCTCGAAACTGTCAGTAGAATCAACACGGAATTCCCATAATCCGCGACCTGCTTCAACACCAGCCTTTTTGTAATGACCAGCAGCAGCTTTATTCACACGAGAAGCTTTTTTACTACCCGTAGTCACCTGAACGGCTGTATAGCCGTCAGTATCCTGTGTTTTAACCTGAGTAATGCGATTGGCTTCGACTTCAATCACAGTTACAGGAATGGAAGCACCATCTTCTGTAAAAACTCGGGTCATTCCGCATTTGCGGCCTACGATTCCGATTGTCATTTTACGGCCCTCTAAATGACGTTGGTCTTGCCAACATCTCTAGTCATGATTCTTTCAGTTATAACTCTAAACCAGTTAATCCGGCTTTCGGTTATGACAAGCTGATTTGAACGTCAACGCCTGCTGCCAGGTCTAGCTTCATAAGCGCGTCAACTGTTTTATCAGTTGGTTCTACAATATCTACCAGTCGCTTGTGAGTACGAATTTCGTACTGGTCACGTGCATCTTTATTCACGTGAGGAGAAACTAGTACGGTGTAACGCTCTTTACGAGTCGGTAGTGGAATCGGTCCACACACCTGAGCACCAGTACGTTTCGCAGTGTTCACGATTTCTGCAGTAGACTGGTCAATCAACTTGTGGTCGAAAGCTTTGAGTCGAATTCGAATACGCTGCTTTGCCATCGCAAAGACACTCCAATTAGTCAATTTATAAATGTCAAAAACCGCCCTCCCAAACTTAATTATTGGGAAACGGCAGCTTTACCAGTTCGAGCCCCATATCAGGCCCGATTTTCCATCGGCAAGAGGTCAATCTTGCTCGTCACCGTCTTCTGGCGGTGACGCTTCATCCATGTCCCTACTAGGAGGGCGCGCTATTATATGTAAACTCACCACTTTGCGCAACACCCTTTTGTTTATTTTTTAACAGGTAGGGAATCAACCAAAGATTGATGAAGACAAGCGACTCGTCAGGACACCAGGCACTGATACTCATAAGCGCCGTATCTCACTGAATTAATTAACGATTTACTATTGTCGAAACGCTCGTTCAAGCGCTTCAAGTGACTACTACTATAGAAGAAGGCATCGTAATAATAGTTTTTTTGTAATTTGGCGGAAATTTATTCAATAAGCTATAACGTCTGGTAGCTATCTAGTGTATAATGCGCGCCTTTCGCGTTTAGCGCCCCGAATTCAAATTTATTTTTTAAATAAAGTTTTTTAATTGTAACGACATAGAGTAGAAAAATGGCTGATTTATCTCACTACAGAAACATAGGCATTTTCGCTCACGTGGACGCGGGTAAAACCACCACGACCGAGCGTATTTTGAAACTGACCGGCAAAATCCATAAGACCGGTGAAGTACACGATGGCGAATCAACAACTGACTTCATGGAACAAGAAGCCGAGCGTGGAATTACTATCCAGTCAGCGGCAACCACCTGTTTCTGGAAAGATCATCGTCTGAACATCATCGACACCCCCGGACACGTTGACTTCACCGTTGAAGTATACCGTTCGCTAAAAGTTCTAGACGGTGGTGTGGGAGTATTCTGTGGTTCTGGCGGTGTGGAGCCACAATCAGAGACTAACTGGCGTTACGCCAACGAGTCGGAAGTTGCCCGAATCATTTTCGTTAACAAACTGGACCGCATGGGTGCTGACTTCTACCGGGTTGTTAAGCAAGTTAAAGATGTATTAGGTGCTAACCCACTAGTAATGACATTGCCTATCGGTATCGAAGACGACTTTGTTGGTGTGGTCGATGTTCTGGAGCAAAAAGCTTACGTATGGGACGACTCAGGACTGCCTGAAAACTACGAAGTTCAAGACATCCCTGCTGATTTGGTCGACAAAGCAGCAGAGTACCGTGAAATGCTAATCGAGACTGCAGTTGAGCAAGACGACGAGTTGATGGAAAAATACCTTGAAGGTGAAGAGCCATCAATTGAAGACATCAAGCGTTGTATCCGCAAAGGTACACGTGACCTTGCCTTCTTCCCGACCTTCTGTGGTTCCGCATTTAAGAACAAAGGTGTTCAATTGGTACTTGATGCCGTTGTAGACTACTTACCTTCACCGACAGAAGTTGATCCTCAGCCTCTAACTGACGAAGAAGGTAACGAAACTGGCGAACACGCCATCGTTTCTAAAGAAGAGCCTCTACGTGCATTAGCGTTCAAAATAATGGACGACCGTTTCGGTGCGCTTACCTTTATCCGAATTTATTCGGGTGTGATGAAAAAAGGTATGACCGTACTTAACAGCTTCACCGGTAAAACCGAGCGAATCGGCCGAATGGTTGAAATGCACGCTGACGAACGTACCGAACTTGATATGGCTCACGCAGGTGACATTCTTGCTGTTGTTGGTATGAAGAACGTCCAAACCGGTCACACTCTTTGCGATCCAAATCATCCTTGTACACTGGAGCCAATGGTATTCCCAGATCCCGTTATTTCTATTGCTGTTGCACCTCGCGACAAAGGCGCTTCTGAAAAATTAGGTATCGCATTGGGTAAAATGATCGCCGAAGACCCTTCGTTCCAGGTTGAAACCGACGAAGACTCAGGCGAAACCATTCTTAAAGGTATGGGTGAGCTTCACCTCGATATCAAAGTTGACATCTTAAAGCGTACTCACGGTGTCGAGCTTGATGTAGGTAAGCCTCAGGTAGCTTATCGAGAAACCATCACGCAAAAAATCGAAGACAGCTACACTCACAAAAAGCAATCAGGTGGCTCTGGTCAATTTGGTAAAATCGACTACATCATTGAGCCAGGTGAGCAAAACAGCGGTTTTGAATTCGAATCAACCGTTGTTGGTGGTAACGTACCGAAAGAATTCTGGCCTGCTATCGAGAAAGGCTTTAAAGGGATGATGGGCGAAGGTGTTCTAGCTGGCTACCCGGTGCTTGACGTTAAAGTAACCTTGTTCGACGGTTCTTACCACGCGGTGGATTCATCAGCCGTTGCGTTTGAAATTGCTGCGAAAGGTGCTTTCCGTCAGTCGATTCCTAAAGCATCACCTCAGTTACTTGAACCAATCATGAAGGTTGACGTATTCACACCAGAAGATCACGTTGGTGATGTTATTGGTGATTTGAACCGTCGTCGTGGAATGATCGCTGGGCAAGAAGCTGGACCGACTGGTGTTCGCATCAAGGGTGACGTACCGCTATCTGAAATGTTCGGATACATCGGTCACCTGCGTACAATGACCTCAGGTCGTGGTCAGTTCTCTATGGAGTTCTCACACTACGCACCATGTCCTAACGCTGTTGCCGAGCAAGTAATTGCAGAAGCAAAAGAGCGCAAAGAAAAGAAATAAGTTAGTTTCTAATATAACTTTAATAACCCCGGCAGTGAAAACTCCCGGGGTTATTTTTTGTCGGCATAAAATGCTAAGCTGAGTGCATGCATACGATATTGCTTTCTATAGGACCATTACTCGTACTTATCGGCCTCGGATTTTATTTGGGTCGTTCAAACTTTATTTCCAAAGAGTTTCTCAGTGGATTATCCAGGTTAACCTTTACCTTTTTCATTCCTGCTCTGTTGTTTTTAAGTATTTATCAAAGTGACGACCTCAGTAATCTAACGTCGGATTTATTGCTCGCTTTCTATCTTCCCGTTGTCGGATTATTTGGTTTTAGCTTTTTGCTGTTTCGTAAGCTCTTTCGAGCCAAATTTCCGAAAACCGAGTTGTTATCGCTGGCATCAACCTTTTCGAATAATGTGCTAATAGGCATACCGGTGTTGATCAGTTTCTTCGGCAACGACGTGCTGTTGCCCGGATTCTTTATCGTCTCCATTCACAGCCTGTTACTATTTTCATTAACCAGTTTAAGTGCGGCGTTAATCGGATCAGATGCAAATTCAAACGATTCATCGTGGTATCGCTCGGTTGCAACCAGTTTATGGTTGACCACGCGCAGCCCGATCGTTTTGAGTTTAATTGTTGGCCTAGGGCTAAAATTGATTGATTTTTCGGTGCCGACTCTAATCATCAAACCTTTGGAACTTTTACAAGGTGCCGCATTGCCTTGCGCTCTTATCGTATTGGGAAGCAGCTTGGCCAAATACCGAGTCGCAGGCGACTGGTGGACCACTGCAGTCGTCAGTGCATTTAAGCTCGTTTTATTACCCGCATTAGTAGGATTAAGTGCTCACTTTCTGTTTGGACTTAGTGATAAGCTGATCGCGATCACGGTGGTGATGTCGGCTTCCCCGGTGGGTATCAATGTATTCATGTTTGCCGCCCAAGACAAAGCAGCCTCCCCCTACCTTGCAACCACCATTTTGGTATCAACTCTACTCTCGTTAATTACTATTCCGTGCTGGCTGTTTATTCTCAATCTTGTTTAGGACACAGTCACTTGCGGTGATCTTTTAATCGATTATAATACGCGCGAGTTAGCTGCTATGGCGGCATTAAATCAACCAAGCACCGGATTTACGATCCGGCAGGCAGGAGTAAATAATGAAGTACGTTGTATGCGCGCTTTACAAGTTCGTAAAGCTGGAAGATTTTGAGTCTATTAAAGAGCCGTTATTACAAACGATGCTTGACCATAAGGTCGTCGGTACCTTGTTACTGGCTCACGAAGGAATTAATGGCACGGTTGCCAGTACTCGCGAGGGAATCGATGGATTAATCAGTTGGTTACAACAAGACAAGCGACTAAACCCAATTGAGTTCAAAGAGTCCTACACCGACATATCACCTTTTAAGCGCACCAAAGTAAAATTAAAAAAAGAAATTGTCACCATGGGCGTTGAGGACATCGACCCAACTCAAACAGTGGGAACTTACGTCGAAGCCAAAGACTGGAATGATTTGATCAATGATCCCGAGGTTCTTTTGATCGATACCCGAAACGACTATGAGGTTGAAGTAGGTACTTTTAAAAATGCAATAAATCCACACACAGAGACCTTTCGCGAATTTCCACAATATGTGGAAGAGCACCTCGATCCTGAGAAGCACAAAAAAGTCGCCATGTTTTGTACTGGCGGCATCCGCTGTGAAAAATCCACGGCTTTCTTGAAAGAAAAAGGCTTCGAAAATGTTTACCATCTGAAAGGTGGCATCCTTAAGTATTTAGAGGAAGTACCTAAAGAAGAAACAATGTGGGACGGCGAATGTTTTGTTTTTGACGACCGAGTCACCGTGAACCACGATTTGGAGCGAGGCGGTTACGATCAGTGCCATGCTTGCCGATTACCTATTACGGAAGAAGACAAACAAAGCGAATTGTATGAAAAAGGAGTTAGCTGTCCGCATTGTTTTGATAAAACAACCTCAGAACAAAAAGAGCGTTATGCGCAGCGAGAATTGCAAATTCAGTTGGCCAAACAGCGTGGTGAAACGCATATTGGCAACGAAGCTGCTACTATTTTAGCGCAAAAGAAAAAACGCAAGCGCGAGAGAATAGCCGAACAAAGAGCTGCAGCTCGTAAGACTTCAACTCAATAACACAGGTTACATTAATATGAGGAGCGCCCTAAGGCTCCTCGCTTGAGTTTATTTTAAAGCTCGAACTTCATCGGCCTGTTCGGGAGTCAGCGGATAAATTGCATTGATACGACATTCGCCGCCAACAGAATTCGGAATTTTAATGGAATCAAACCCCGCATCAAGTGACGAACCTTCATTATCAACGCTAATACTGTGAGCGAAGGGTAAGTCGTAGCACGGCGCCCGCAATTCAATGAGATAAGGCTTCTTGTAAGTTGTCGATATGATCAAAAAGTCACGATCCAGAGAATTCCAGCCGTGAAATCGAAAAGCAGTAATCCGAGTGGATTTTTTCAATTCGTTTTCTTCAATATAAGTTTTATAAATATTGGCTTTTGTTTGCTTTCCGTTTGGACTCGAGGCACATCCAAAAAGTATAAAGGTTAGTAGAACTGCGGTTATTAACTTCATCTCATTTTCCTTTAGCGATATAACAATTGTGGTTCAA
>JBPEWV010000018.1:0-24408 GCA_052032335.1 Pleionea sp.
CACGCGTCGAGATGATTTCAGAGCGCCCGATGGTATGGAGATGTTGCAATGGATTGCCGGTAGTGATGAAGCCGGTTATTTATACAGCCAACGACTCGCACAAAGTGGACCGACAGGTTCAAAGAAAACACGAGGTCCGGGTGGTCCTAACGCGAAAGATGCACTTATTTCGCTGATTGTTATCGCGGATGCTAACGGCGATACAGGCGGAAGTGACCAAACAACAACATTGAGCCGACGGGTAAATGGTGGCAATGACGATGTCGAGCAGCGGTCGGATGGATCCATGTATATGAACAGTTCCGATTTGGAGTTGGTCTATGACAATGGCAATCAGATGGTGGGTTTACGATTTACTGATTTGGACATCCCACAAGACGCTGTCATAGAGAACGCTTATGTTCAATTTACCACTGACGAGACCAACAGTGGACCAACTCAGGTGACGATTCGCGCACAGGATACCAACGATGCACCGCAATTTACTACCGCCAGCAATGATTTAACTAATCGCTCGACCACCAGCGCTTCGGTTCGTTGGTCCCCTCAAGCGTGGAGTTCGGTAGGGCAAGCAGCATCGGCTCAGCGAACCCCTAATTTGAGCTCTGTGATTCAAGAGGTCGTCAGTCGCAATGGATGGCGGGCAGGCAATGATATGGTGTTGTTGTTCAGTGGAACCGGAGAGCGCACCGCCGAGTCGTATGAAGGATCGAGCAGCCAGGCTCCAATGCTGGTCATCGAGTACTCTGAGGCGGTACCGGATACCACTGCTCCAATCATTACGTTACAGGGCGAACCTACAATAACCATTAATGTTGGCGACAGTTTTACCGATCCGGGTGTTGTCGCCACCGATGAAACCGACGGCGATATTACGGCGCGTGTTCGTGTCGACGGCCAGGTCAATAATGAAATGGAGGGCCGTTATACGCTGCGCTATTCGGTCAGTGATATGGCCGGAAATGCGGCCACTCCAGTGACTCGCACAGTTGTTGTAGAGAGTCATGGTGGCGGGGCTGGTGGTGATACCCCAACCGGAACCAACAGTATGAGGCCAGACACCCGTTTTGAATTTGGCGATCGATTATTATCTTCAAACGGACAGTACCGGTTAACTTTCCAAAGCGACGGCAATCTGGTTTTAAGAACCAGTGACGGAACCGCTATCTGGTCTTCCAGTACACACAATCAAGGTGCTGATCGATTTGTTTTCCAGAGCGATGGCAACCTGGTTATATACGCAGGTAATAATCCACTTTGGGCATCGGGCACTAATGGTGATGCCGCGGATCGATTGGTTTTGAATAACAATGGTTCATTGGTTTTGTATCGTGGTAATACGGTGGTTTGGTTTGTTGGCAATAATCCTCCGACCGACAGTAATGACGACAATGGCGATGATGGTTCCGGTGATACGGGAAGTGATGATTCCGGTGACGGTGGTTCCAGTGATGACGGTTCTGGAAACGACAATTCAACGGTTGGACTGAATCGATTCTCGGCGCCCATTGCTGCGGTTTATTCGCACAATGACAATCGCCCACGTGCTTTTCCCCGCGTAATCGATACCGGCTTTGGCGGCAACGGGCATTCCGAAACCTGGGACGGTCGAGTGTTCGTGATAACGCGCAGTTCAGGCTGGGTGGCTGCGGCGTTTCGTCCTGAGCGGATTCAACGTAATAACGATGGCAGCGTCAGTTTTAATCAGGGAGCCTTTGGACGAACCATCACGTTAGAAAATCGCAGTGACGCCAGTGATATGCAACACAACTGGCTTTCCGTGATCCCCGATCCTGAAGTGACCACAGAAAATCCTTACTGGTCAAACGCATCGGGTGATTACCAAGTCAACGGAACCTATCAGACCTATAAAGCAGTGGTGTATCACACCTCAAGACGAAATGGTGACAACGATCAAATGGGAATGCGCCGCGCGACTTTTATTGTTCGCGACGCGCAAACACCCGATGCACAAATTGTGCGTGCCGAATTTGACTCGGACTTCCAGCGTTTCCGGCTGGAAAACGGTCAGGATTTTCGTTGCATCGAACCCTCGGCAACCATGGATGGACGACTGGTGGTGTGTCAGGGTCATCCCGACAACAACGGACGTATCGATAATCTGGTCTACAGCTGGAACCAAAATTCCGCAGTAACCGACGGATGGAAACATCCCAAATCGTTGTCCGATATGTTTTTTGACGACCGTGATCAGGACGTTGACGGTGTGCCGTTTTATGTACGCTTTCCTATCGCAAAAAATCCTATTCTGGATGCGACTGGTAATGACTACAACCGAGGCGAATTGATCAAAGGTGCTTATCCCTGGATCAGTCACGATGGCTCTGAGTTATTTTATCAGGCGTCCCGGGATGGCGTCAGTGGTCGTCGCACCGGTACCAGCGTGGTAGGTCGATGGACCGGTTGGATCGTTCGTCACATTGACGGACCCATCAATCGCAATCGACACGAAACCGATGAATGGGTCACAGAAGGCAAAAGACTGTTTATATCGTCGCCCGGTGCCTTCAGCACCATGTGGTCGCCCTACAAAAACGTTGATGATCTGAAAATTCCCTACTCTGTACGCGGACCCAGTTACCCAATTTTTGGATCCAATTCGCGAGATTACAGTGAGGTGCATTTTGATGATTATCTGGATGGTAATTATGTGTTGTACCTCGGCATGAACGAACAGTTGAATCGCGAAGGAACGTTTCAAACCACGCGAACCAACGACACGTCCGGCAACTTCAATAACGGCACTTTAGTGGGCGCGCAGTTTCCATTGGAATTTAATAATCGCGATGAAATTGTCGGACGTTACGGTCAGGCGATCTATTTCAACAGCGGCGATTACATTAACGTGTCGCGTAACCAAGGTTGGGATTCTTTTGTCGATGGCATTACCGTCGACTTTTTTGTCCAAAAACGATCGGGCAGTGGCACCATACGTTTATTCCGAATGCAAAATGGTGTTGATGTTTTTCTAAGAAACGGGACATCACTCAGTGCTGCCATTGAAGACACCAACGGTGTTCGGTTTCAACTTGACGGGCGGGCGATAGAAAACAATCGTTGGGTTCATGTGGCATTTAGTTTCGACCAATCGAGTAAAGAAATGCGCTTGTATCTCGATGGCCAACGAGTGGCACGGCGCGTATTGAATAACTTCGGTCAGCTAAGAACCGATGGCAATGTCCGTATTGGTCCACAAGATTCGTCGGCTTTATTGTTGATGGATGAAGTGAAAGTGTCCAATATTGTTCGCCAGCCGTTTGAACTCGGCCATAATGCCAACGTCATTTTGAATCAACCGGCCAGTGTTGAGTTGTTGGAAAAAATCCCTTCCCATCTGCGAAATCTTCGATTCAGTACGACCAATGTGTCGGGGTTTAGCGATCAAGCCGTGGCACTCGGAGAGCGACTGTTTTCAGATGTTATTCTTTCTAAAAATCAGACTACTTCGTGTGCGACTTGCCACAATCCAGAGTTGCAATTTACTGATGGACTGGCGATCGCAAAAAGTAACGAACCGACTGATGCGGGCTTTCGCAATACGCCAACGATTTTGAATCGTTTGTTTTCCAGTTTTCAAACCTGGGATGGTGCGGCTACAAGTTTGGACACTCAAGCCGTTGATCCGATTACCGCGGAACACGAAATGAATCTGCCGATAGATGAAGCCGTTGCGCGTTTGCAGAACGACGTCAGTTACGTCAATGAGTTCGAGCAGGTGTTCGGCACGGGGCCCAGTGAGCAAACCATTGCTCAAGCATTGGCAGCGTTTCAGGTTATTCAATTTTCGCCACGAACACGGGTCGACGATTATATTGCCGGAAATAGAAATGCTTTGAATGCGTCAGAAGTGAGAGGCTTTGACCTTTTTAACAACAAAGCGCGATGCAGCGGATGCCATGCCGGTGCCAATTTTACCGATGAATCGTTTCGTAATAACGGATTGGTCAATAATGATGATTCGGGGCGCGCCGAAATTACCGGCCGAGAGCGTGACCACCAGTTATTCAAAGTGCCAACGCTGCGCCACATTGCCACCACAGCTCCTTATATGCACGATGGCAGTATTGCCACACTGCGCGAAGTAATTGATGCCTATGATCGCGGGGCCGTCGATGTTGTAACCAGAGATACCGATATTCGCCCATTGGAATTAACTGAAACTGAAAAAAGTGACCTGGTCAATTTTTTAATGGCGTTATCGTCTTCTGGAGGTGACGGAGATACTGGAAACGGAGATGAGACAGGAAACGAAAATAACGGCGACGCACCCGATGATGCCGTCACCGAAAGCAACTCGTTGCTACAAAGACAAGCGCTCAATCGCGGTCAGCAAATTACTTCAACCACCAATGGCTATCGGCTAACTTTTCAGTCCGATGGTAATTTGGTGTTGTATGACGCAAATAATAACCCTCTTTGGGCAACCGCGACTCATGGTACGGGTGCGGATCGATTGATCCTGCAGGGCGATGGCAATTTGGTGTTGTATGCCGACGCCACCGCGTTGTGGTCAAGTGGTACGCAAGGAACTTCAGTTGACCGATTAACGTTGAACAGCGACGCAAGCCTGGTGTTGTATCAAGGCAATGAGTCGTATCAAGTTATCAATCAATAGTGGAGTGAGAACCGAATGCTTTCGAAAATTACAGGAGTGATATTGATGGCTGGAACGTTATCTTACGCAAACTCGGCCTGGACCCACGGTTCGGCGCACGCAAGAATTGAGCAAATTAATGAAAAGCTTAAGAGCACGCACGATCGGGCTTCGGTACTGGTGATGCGCGGTCAGGTCTATGCCGACTCGCAGCATTGGTCACAAGCAATGAATGACTTTAAGCAAGTATTGCTGATGGATAAGAATAATCTTGAAGCAAAATACTGGCTTGGCATTGCTTATTTGAATACGGCGAAATATGAGTCGGCGAAAAAATTCTTAGCCGAGTATTTGGCGCATCGGCCAAAAGCCGCCAGTGCGTTGATAGCTTATGCGCGCGTGCTGGTCAAACTGAATGACTTTGCAGCAGCAGAAGTTGCTTACGATAATGCGATTGAAAACAGCCGTGTCAAGTCACCTGAACTCTACATCGAACGTGCAGAGGTGTTGTCTAAAGTCGGTGATGTGCCAACCGAACGAATAGAACAGGGCTTAACCGCAGGAATTTACGAGTTGGGAAATATCGTTTCGCTTATTGATGCTTTAATCGAGGTGAATTACAAGGGACAAAATTATGATCGAGCGCTTTACTGGATGGACAAGCAACCCGGTGTGTATCGTGACAGTCCTGCCTGGTTCGCACAGCGGGCCAGTATTTTTGAAGCCAAAGGCGACTGGGATGCTGCAGAGCAAATGTACGTAACACTTTTGTCCTCCATTGAGCGGTTGCCGCTCCATCGTAAAAACACCTACGCGATCAAAAAACTTCAACAAGAGGCGACTTTAAAGTTGAATCGACTGGAGTTAGGACACTTAGAAAATTAGATCCAGAAGATGATAAAGGCCAGTATTAATCGGTAGCACTAAAATGGATGAGTCATGTGAGTGTTGATAATTTTTCGAATAAAAAGAGTCAAATGGAAAATTACTTATTGAGTGACCAAACAGTTATCCCGTTCCATTCGCAAGCTTCGCAACAAAGAAAGGTTAATAAAGTGACGAGTGGACAATCAGATGAAGAAGAGTTAATTGCTTTGTTGGATCGCTCGGTCGATCGGGCTGCTATTTTTGAGAATTTAATCGAGTCATCAATTATGGCGAAACGAACTGACCGAGCTTGGTACTGGATGAGGCAAATGTCGTTGCATCTGCCCAAAATGTTATAGTGACACTTCCTGATTGTCGATTAGTCTTGGTTGCCCTAGCCAGGCGGCGGCCGCGATTAACAAGTTTTTGTCACTTGCATTGGCGGGTTCAAGATCGTCTCGACGCACAATTTCAAAGTAGTCCACTTTAAAGCCATCGTTACTTAATTGCTGCCTGGCGTGTTTTGCCAGACCCAAATAGTTATTGTCACCGGCCTCGATTTGTTTTTGCGTGGCGACGATGGTGGCTCTTAAGTGAGACGCTTGATCTTTCTCCTGTTGCGTCAGATAACCATTGCGCGAACTCATCGCCAATCCGTTGGGCTCGCGCACTATGTCGCCTCCAATAATATCGATTGGCATGCACAAATCACTGACCATTCGTTTGATGACCATGAGTTGTTGATAATCCTTTTTACCAAACACGGCTACGTCTGGCTGCACAATATTCAAAAGCATGTTGACCACCGTTGTAACGCCGAGAAAGTGTCCGGGGCGGCTGGCGCCACATAATTTATCGGTCAATGCGTCGATCGCTGCTACTTTGGTGTGTTGTTCTTTGCCTCTTGGGTAAATATTGTTCGTGTCGGGTAAGAATAAAAAATCTGTGTGCAACGATTCGAGCTTTTGTTTGTCGTCATCAAAGGTTCTTGGGTAAGCATCGAAATCTTCATTTGGGCCAAACTGCAACGGGTTGACAAAGATACTGGCGACAACGCAATCGCATTGCTGTTTAGCCAGAGACACGAGGCTCATATGTCCTTGATGCAAGTTGCCCATGGTCGGTACAAAACCAATGGTTTTACCCTGGCGCTTTAACTGCAAAATTTGATTTTGAATGTCGACTTTGTCTTTGATGATGTGCATAAAATTTCTGTCGGTTACTTAAAGGTGTGTTCCTGACCCGGAAAGTTGCGCTGTTTCACTTCGCTAACGTAGAGTTCAATCGCCGCCTTAATGTCGCCGTGAACTTCGGCCATAAAGTTTTTTACGAATTTGGGTTTAAACTTAGTGTTCAAGCCCAACATATCGTGCAATACCAACACTTGGGCATCGCAGTCAGCTCCGGCACCAATCCCAATAGTTGGGATCGTTAACGCTTCGGTGACCTGTTTCGCCAGACCCGAAGGGACGCATTCAAGAACCAAGAGACTCGCGCCAGCTTTCTCTACAGCTTTGGCGTCTTGCAATAATTTTAGCGCGGTCGACTCATCGCGTCCCTGAACTTTAAAACCACCTAAAGCGTCAACCGATTGTGGCGTTAACCCAAGGTGCGCGCACACGGGAATGCCACGTTCGGTCAGGCCTTCAATGGTGTCGGTTAACCAGCTGCCGCCTTCGAGTTTGACCATGTTTGCGCCGCTTTGCATCAGTAACGTGGCATTGTGGTAAGTTTGTTCTGGTGTTGCGTAACTCATGTATGGCAGGTCACCAATAATTAATGCTCGCTTGACACCGCGTTTTACCGCTTCAACGTGGTAACACATATCGTCCATTGTCACCGGAACGGTTGAGTCATTGCCTTGAATCACCATGCCTAATGAGTCGCCCACCAAAATAGCTTCGACACCGGCTTCATCCATTAGCGCTGCAAATGTGGCATCGTAAGCGGTTAACACGGCGAAGGGCTCGTTCTTGTGTTTTAACTCTTTTAAGGTGTGAAGCGTAATGTTTTTCATAAAGTCTTTTGCCCGTTATTTAAAGTTACAACAATGCCGGTTTAGGATTGAAGTAATGACGTCCTGAGTGCGTTTCATTAATTCGTTCGAGCAATTGTTGGTAATCAGATTGATTTGCAATGAGATCAATGTCGGTTGTGTTGACGATGAGTAACGGAGAGCCCTGATAATAATGAAAAAACTCCATGTAAGCATCACAAATTTTTTGCAGGTAATCTTTTTGAATGGTCGATTCGAATGCGTTGGCGTTTTTGTTGATACGCTCCATTAAAGTGTCGACCGGCGCTTGCAAATATATGACCAAGTCGGCTGGCGGTGTATCAATGGTCAGATTGTCGTAAACCTGATTGTATAAAGCCAGTTCGTCGTTATCCAATGTCAGCTGTGCAAACAAACGATCTTTGTCCATTAAAAAATCAGACACGTAAGTCGACTTAAACATGTCCGATTGTTTTAATTCTTTTAATTGCTGAACTCGTTGAAATAAAAAGAACAATTGAGTGGGTAAAGCACCACTGCGGGGATCTTGATAAAAGCGCGGCAAAAATGGATTTTCTTCGGCATGTTCGAGCAAAAGTTCGGCTTGAAAGTGTTCCGACAACTTTCGGGCGAGAGAGGTTTTGCCAACACCGATTGGCCCCTCAACGGCAATGAGTTTTTGTGGGTTAGTGTCACTCACGTTATTTTCTCAATTCCTGACTTGTCAATGGATTCTACACAGTGCGCCAGCGAGGCTCCGTCGGGCAGAATCAGTTGTTCAGCGATTTCGAATAGAGGTAATAGAACGAAATTTCGTTGCTTTAATCCGTAGTGTGGCACTTTCAATCGTGGCAGGTCAATGGATTTGTTTGCAAACAAAAGCAGATCCAGATCCAGAGTTCTTGGCCCCCAACGATCGCCTTGACGAACCCGACCGTGGTGATTTTCTATGGCTTGTAACGCGTTCAGTAATTCCAGTGGAGGCAATTCAGTCGAGATTTCAGCGACGGCGTTAATGTAATCGTTTTGATCTTGTGGCCCCATGGGAGCCGAGCGGTACAAAGACGATGCGCACAGCAACTGGGTACGGTTGATGGTATTCAACTCTTGAATGGCATCTTTAACCTGTTGCACAGGATTTTCAAGATTGCTGCCAATGCCAATGAACGCATTAACCGAAATCATGAGTTACTGGGATTTTGTGATTTCTTCGGGTAGCGACGTTTCTTGCGTTTTTTTCGCGGATTGCGTTTATTGCCTAAGGCTTGGGTCATGCTGCGTTGGCCTTCGGGCGAAGCTTCCTGAAAACGCGTCCACCAGCTGGCAACGCTGGCTAGTGATTCGTCGGCGACCGAACGAAGCACCAAAAAGTCGTACGCAGCACGAAATTTCGGGTGCTCCAAAAGTTTGAATGATCGATGATTACGAAATTCCAGTCGGGCTTGAAGTGACCAGATATCTCTTATGACCAGAGAAAATCGCTTGGGAATGGAAATAAATTGCGATTGCTCGGTGACTACCTGACTCATTGCCTTGTGTAGGGCATCGTTATTGCTCATACCTTGTTGCGTTAGTTCTTCGGCGCGATCGAGTAACGGTTGCCACAAGAAAACCGCGTAGAGGAACGCCGGTGTCACCGGTTTTTCCTGACGCGTTCGTTCGTCGGTGCTGTCTAATGCCGCTAGAATAAAACTTTCAAAATTATGTGGCGCACCTGAGCGAATGGCTTTGTCGGTGGCCGGAAACATTTGATCGAACAGAGCATACTGTTTCAATTGCAGGTAGGTTTCTTTGGCGTGTCCGGCGAGAAGCAACTTATGACTTTCATCCCACAGACGAGCTGCCGATACATTTTTCAAAAGTGACGCATTTTTCTTAATTGGCGCCGCCGTGTTCGATTCGATTTTCAAGTTGAGTTTGGCGGATAAACGTACCGCGCGTAACATGCGCACCGGATCTTCTTGATAGCGTTTTAGCGGATCGCCGATCAAACGCAACTGGCGTTTTTCCAGATCTTTCAAACCACCGGTAAAGTCACGAACGGTAAAATCGTCACTCGAATAGTACAAAGCGTTAATCGTAAAATCGCGACGTTGTGCGTCTTCTTCCAGAGAGCCATAGACATTGTCACGTACCAACATGCCAGATTCGTGTTGTTGCGCGTGTGGACTTTCCTGTTTATGGTGCGCCCGAAAGGTTGCGACTTCGATGGTTTCGCGACCGAACAGAATGTGCGCCAGGCGGAAGCGTCGCCCGATTATTCGGCAATTGCGAAACAGCTTTTTGATTTCTTCCGGAGTGGCACTGGTGGCTATATCAAAGTCTTTGGGGTGTAACCCGAGTAAAATATCACGTACGCCACCACCAACCAGATAGGCTTCAAAATTGGCTTTGTGCAGACGATTCAATACTTTCAACGCGTTCACGCTGATCAATTTGCGCGAGACGGCATGATCACTGCGACCAAGAATAACAGGAGCGTTTTGAGTCTTCTCCTGTGGGCTGGTGAACAGTTTTTTGAAAAATTGATTGATCATGTGCGTTGTATGCCTCTAAATGAGCCAGCGATCATACCAGCCCCGCTGATTTATGGAAGTGTTAATCGTGCGCTTTAACCACTGTCAAACCGGACTCAAGGCGGGTTTTCCTCCAACAGGGGGTTAGGCAGCGCGTGTTTGCGTGGAATGGACCGCCAGTTCCAATGCTCGGCTGCCCACGCCAATACAGTTGCGCAGTCGCTGCTGAACAATTCTTTGGGTGGTGACTGTCCCAAAAACTCTAACGCAACCAGAAGTTGTTCGGTCGCTCTTTTGGCCTCGATGGCCGGCGCATAGTTCTGTTTGCTAAGTTTATTGCCTTGCGCATCGACCGCTAATGGTAGATGTTTGTACATGGGTGAATCGTGGCCGAACAGCTGAAACAGCCGTTGTTGCTTGGGCGTTGAGTCGAGCAGGTCGGCACCACGAATAACCTGGTTTATGTTCTGATCAATGTCGTCGACTACCACCGCAAGCTGGTAAGCAAACAGGCCATCGCGCCGTTTTACGATGAAGTCTTCGTTGGCCCGGTCGTTGTCGAGTTCGAGCAATCCCTGGATCGGATCCCGGTAAGAGGAGTCGGCATTCTGTTGAATGGTGCGGATGGCGACGGAACCGGTAAAGGGCAATCCCCGCGTTCGACAATGATTGCGGTAAACACCCCCAGACATGCGAATTTGCTTGCGCGTGCACTGGCAAGCGTAAACGGCATTTTGAGACTTTAAATATTCCAGCTGTTCGGCGTAGCGGTTGAGTCGGCTGCTCTGATACAGCACCGAGCCATCCCATTCGAGGCCAAAACTTTCCAGTGTCTTCAGAATATTGTCGGCGGCACCGGGTTGCTCCCGAGGCGGATCCAGATCTTCAATGCGTACCAGCCACTGTCCCTGATGGTGTCGGGCATCCAGATAGCTGGCAACCGCCGCTACCAGTGACCCAAAATGCAAAAGTCCGGTGGGTGAAGGGGCAAACCTTCCGCGGTATTGGTCGCCTGAATGCTGTTGCGTTTGAGAGGCGTCGTTTGGGTGAGTCATACGAAAAAGGGTGCAACATGCACCCTTTAAAAAGCTATTTTCCTAATTGCCTTTCTTTGATTTCATCGAGTGTTTTGCAGTCGATGCAAAGGTTGGCAGTGGGGCGAGCCTCCAGTCGACGGACGCCGATTTCAACGCCACAAGATTCGCAGTATCCGTATTCTTCGTCGTCGATTTCCTGAATCGCTCCTTTAATCTTTTTAAGCAGTTTGCGTTCGCGGTCACGCGTCCGTAATTCAAGACTGAACTCTTCTTCCTGGCTAGCCCGGTCAACGGGATCGGGAAAGTTCGCAGCTTCGTCTTTCATGTGGCTAACCGTGCGATCAACCTCTTCCATTAATTGTTTTTTCCAAGTTTCGAGAATGTTGCGAAAATGAGCGCGTTGTTCTGCGTTCATGTATTCTTCGCCTTTTTTCTCTTTGTATGGGGCAATCCCCAGGTTACCTAACGTAGTCGATGTTGCCGCTTTTGTTGGTTTTCGAGCCATTGACCGCTCCCAGCCTAATCATTGTTAATACATCATCTGTACGAGTGGCTGGCCAATTGTTTTATCTAATTATGGGCCACTCGATGAACACCTAAGCCGCGAAGATATAGCATACTTTCTTCGTGACAAAAAGGCATTATGGGGATTAATTACCGAAGTTCAAGTTTTATCAATACATTGCTATAAGTTTAACCGCTTTAGTAATCAACGGTTAATTTTCGATTTAAGATTATCTCAGTGGGCGAAATGGAAGCGCCATAGGCCAATATTTCGACTCCGGCTTCGGCCGCCTGTTTTAAAAGGTCTGCGTAGTCCGGATCAATGTGATGCGCAGCTCGGACTTGTTGAATACCAGTATGTTGAACGCAAAACAATAACACCGCGTGGGCGTTTTCTGACTGCGCAATGGTGATCAGCTCGCGCAAATGTTTCTGGCCACGGGCGGATACTGCATCAGGAAAATACCCAATACCGTCGTCCTCTTTGAGCGTAACACTTTTCACTTCCACGTAAGTTGGGCCTTTGGGCGTTTCCAACAGCAAGTCGATGCGGCTGTTTTCCTCGCCGTATTTGACCTCACTTTGCATCGATTGGTAACCTTGGAGCTCTTCGACAGTACCATTAACAATTGCCTCTTCGACAAGCTTGTTGGCTAAGTGAGTGTTTACACCAATGCGCTCACCTGCGGGGTTTTCGGAAATGGTCCAGGTGTAGCGGTATTTGCGTTTCGGGTTGTTGGAGTCTTGCAGGTAGGCGTACCAGTTGGGTCCCCAGCAGGCTTTCATAGACCCGGTGTTGGGGCAGTGAACCGTGATGGTATCGCCCGAATCCAGTGTCACATCGGCCAGAAATCGCTTGTAGCGTTGAATTAACGTGGTTTTGGTTAATGGACTATCAAACTTCATCTTTGAGCTGACCGGTAATTAAAACGGCGCAGTATAAGAGGTTACTCCGGGTCGGTCAAAAGCCAGACCTGAGCGTTTTTTACGATCAGTTCAACCGAGGTCAAAGATTGGTTTTTACACGGGCCCATGGTGCAGTGACCGGTTCTGGGGTGAAAGTGCGCACCGTGAACCGAACACAGAATATGAAAGCCATCCAGTGCAATAATGCGATCGTTGTTCATGTTAAGTCGCGCGTTGGCGTGAGGGCAGCGGTTTTGGTAACCGAATATTTGGTCCTGAACCGATACTAGAATAAACTCATTGCCCTGATTATCGGTGACCACCAGACCGTGGTCGGGTTGAATGTCTTCGAGGTTGCACAGAGGTCGCATAAAGATGTTCCAAAGGGTATAGGGGAAGTTTAGTTGATTTGGTTGGGTTTGTTAGTCTTGCTTTTGGCCACGATAGTCGTTTACTGGACGCTGTTTTACTTGCGTCAGAATCGGCTGCTGTTTCCGGGCCACCGAGTGCCGGTTCCGGCATCGATTCCGCACGCCTCTGAATGGCTGAGCCTGCCCTTCGGCAAAGTTGAAATGGTTTTTTTGCGAGGCGCGGGCAGCGCTCCTCGGCCAACGGTTCTGGTTGCCCACGGTCAGCTGGGTTTGATCGACAGTTGGCTGGAGCGAATGTCGGAACTGCAATCGCTCGGCTACAACTGTTTGTTGGTGGAGTTTCCGGGCTACGGGCGAAGCCAAGGGCAATGTTCTGCGTCCAGCCTTAAACAGACTTACTGCGCCGCTTACGACTGGTTGCTGCAACGCCCCGAGGTGGATCGGCAACAAATCATCGGCCTTGGCCGTTCAATGGGCGGCGGCGTGATTTCGCTGCTAGCGCTGCACCGGCCGTTACAGTGTTTGTGGTTGATGTCGACTTACACCAGTTTGCGACCCTTTGTTGCAAAACGTGGCATTCCCGGTTGGTTATTGAAAGATCCTCTGGATAATCTGGCGCGTATTAAACACCATGGGTTACCGGTTCTGGTGCTTCATGGCGAGTCCGACGATATCATTCCGGTTTCACATGGCCGGCAATTGGCCGGGCAGGCCGAGCATTCGCAACTGGTCCTGGAGCCCGGCGACCATGATCGATGCCCCGCTGACTGGGCTGCCTTCTGGCGCAAGGCGGTGAACTTCCAGCAATCGCTGAAAACCCGACAATCGCCTTAATCGTTCAGCTTTTGCGGTCGATCATGTAAAATAGCGCTTAGAATCTCGACTTTCGCCAATTGAGGCGTTCAGCGGAAAATCCATTCGAGCGATACCGCAAAGTCGTCAACACGATGTTTCTCTGGCCGAGTGGCCGGAACACTGGAATTAAATATGGCCTTAATAGATGCGGCGAAAGCCAAATTGCCGACCGCCTGGGGTGAGTTCGAAATTCACGCTCTGGAAGATAATGACACGCAAAAAGAACACGTTGCTTTAACCATGGGCGATTTGACGGGCGATGAGCCGGTACTGGTGCGAATTCACTCAGAATGCCTAACGGGCGACGCTTTCTTTAGCATGCGTTGTGACTGTGGACCTCAACTGGAAGCGGCGATGGAAAAAATATCGGAGGCAGGCCGCGGCATATTGCTTTACCTCAGACAGGAAGGCCGTGGTATCGGCCTGGTGAATAAAATTCGAGCCTATGCGCTGCAAGATCAGGGCATGGATACCGTCGAAGCGAACGAAAAGCTAGGCTTTGACGCAGATGCACGCGACTTCACTCTGGCGGGCAGAACATTGCAGGCCCTGAAGGTGTCTCGTATAAAGTTGATGACCAATAACCCGCGAAAAGTCTCGGCCATTGAGTCGGCAGGCATTGAAGTGGTTGAGCGTGTGCCGATGAAATTTGGTAAGAACCCGCACAACGAAAAATACCTGTCGACCAAACATGGTAAGTTAGGCCATTTATTTTAACCGTTTTCTACGACAAGCAGAGCACTGACATTGACGGCGACCACAGGTCGCTGCTCGATTCTGAACATTCTGATAATTCGCGACATTAAGCGTTGCTTGATCCAACCCAAAAAGAAGGAGCCAGTATGGCACAAACATTGAAGGTAAAACTTTCTGACAAGCCTGCATCCGGTGTATGGAATGATAAAGCAAACATTTCTTTTGATGGCGACTCGGCGACCATTCATCTCAACGGTGTTATGGACGTCGAACAGATCCAGTCCGCTGCGCGTCAAATGCTGGCGCTGGGTTTTGTTTCGTTTGAGTTGAGCGGAGATCGTTGGGGATTTGAAAACCAGTTTGCCTTTGCACAGGGAGCTTATTCTCCCAAGAGTGTGCCCGAGGTGAAGTATCGGCCGCTTTCAGACGAAGAAGATGCTGATCTGCAATCGCTAATCAAGATCAGTTACTGGACGCGTGAACAGGTTAATCGGACTCCTGAAGATATGTCGCCCCAGGTACTGGCCCAGGACGCCGCCGACTTTATTTCCTCATTTGCTCCCGACAATATCAGTTTTAAAATGATCGAAGGCGAAGATTTGCTGAAACACGAGCTGGTGGGTATTCACGGCGTCGGACGCGGCAGTGTTAGGCCTCCTGTCCTGTTAGAACTCGATTTTCGTCCCGACGGCTGGGGCGACGCAGCGCCAATTGCTGCTTTAGTGGGTAAAGGCATTACCTTTGATTCAGGCGGCTACAGCATAAAAGCCAGTGAATCGATGTTGCATATGAAAGCCGACATGGGTGGTGCCGCGACCGTCGCAGGCGCGCTCGCACTTGCGATTACACGCGGCCTCAATAAACGGGTGAAGTTGTATTTATGTTGTGCCGAAAACCTGATCAGTGGTCACGCCTACAAACTGGGTGATATTTTGAAATACAAAAACGGCGTTACCGTAGAAATTTTAAACACCGATGCCGAAGGGCGTTTGGTGTTGGCCGATGGGCTTATTTTAGCCAGCGAATCGGGTGCCGAGCTGATTATTGATGCCGCAACTTTGACCGGTGCCGCAGTAACGGCATTGGGCGATCATTATAATGCGGTCTTCAGCCTCGACAAACAGTTGTCGGATGAAATTTTGGCGTTTTCCAGCGCAGAAAACGAAAGTCACTGGCCGCTGCCATTGCAGCCCTTCCACGCCGCCTTAACTCCTTCGAACTACGCCGATACGGCTAACAGTCGTCCGGTTAAAGGTGGTGGTCCGGGTGGCGCAAGCAATGCGGCCGGCTTTCTGTCGCGATTTGTAGCCAAAGGTCGACGCTGGGCTCATTTTGACCTGGCGGCTTGCATGAATGGTTCGGATTCGGGCTATTTATCAGCCGGTGGTACGGGTAAAGGGATCCGCACCATCGCTCGAACTCTGCTGGAAGAATAGTGTACTATGATCGGCCTCGACCAAAATTGTGTCGAAGCCGATCTGAAGAAATATAAATATTAAGAAATTTAAGGAAAAACTATGAAAAAGCTATTAATTGCTTTGGTTGTTTTAGTCGTCGTTTATTTTGGGGCGTTGTTTTTTATTAAATCGAGTTCCAGCAATATTCTGGCACACGAACTGGAACAGTTGAATCAAAATGCTCAGTTGACTGCTGAGTTAGTCGAAGAAGATTCGGGTCTGTTTACCGGCTCGGCAAAAATTGATGTCAAAATGACTTCGGACCCTAACGTTGCTTTTTCGATTGTACAAAAGCAATCCTACGGTCCCATTTTGTTTACCGACGAAGGTATTAAGCTTGGTTTGTATTACGTAAGTGCTGATTTGGTTCCGGGCGAAACACTTAAGCAAGAAATTCCTGAATCGATTAATGCGGACGATCTATTTGATATCTATTTCGTCTCTGGTTTTTCTGGCAAGGTCGAAGGTGATGTTTACTTCAAAGGGATGGACTTTTCTGAAGATGGCGTTGATGTCAGTATTTCCAAAGCAGAAATGCACATCGATACCGACGCCTCGTACAAGCAAATGACTGGCGAAGCGAGCTGGCCTGGTATGACCGTCAGCAACAAGGGCGAAGACGGTTTTGCTTTGAGTGGTTTAAAACTGAATTTCGATCAGACGCTGGTTTCTGGCGATTTGCTGGACGGCACAGGCATATATTCGGGCGACGCAACTTATGCCATTGATGAAGTGGTTTTTAAACAGGCGCAAAACTTTTTCAAAATGACCAACATGTCAATTTCTGGTAAAGCAGAAGTTCAAGAGTCGGGCAAAGCGATGGACGTTGCCGTAAGCATGAACTCTGATTTGGTCGATTTCTTTGGTGAAAAGTTTACCGACAACTCTATTAACCTGTTTTTCAATAATCTCGATATGGATTCATTGAAAGAAATGGGCGAAATCAGTGGCAAAATGCAAGAGTCTGCGATGCGCGGTGAAGATGTTTCGGCTTATCAGATGCAACTGATGAACACCATGTTTAAAATGGTTGAAGGTGGCCCAAGCATTCAGCTCAAAGACACTCAGGTTAAAACGGAAGATGGTGTTATATTAGCGAAGCTTGATGTCAATGTTGATAAAGAAAAAGTTGATGCCGCAAATCCCATGTCATTGATGATGGCGGTTGACGCTGCTCTGAATGCGGAAGCGCCAGAAGCCTTTTTTGCGAAGAAGGGCTTTGCTCCTATGTTGGATCAGTGGGCGCAAATGAACTTCATTGTTCGTGATAACGGTACGTTGAAGGTTGACGCAACCTTTAAAAACGGAACACCAATGGTTAATGGGCAACCCATGCAAGGTATGCCGGGCATGTAATTTATACGGTCCACTGAAAAAGAGAGCTTCGGCTCTCTTTTTTTATAGTGATGTTTTAATAATTCCCTAAAAGAATGTCTTTGTCACTGGGCGTAAACAAAGGCCACTGCTCGACGACTTCATAATGAACGCCAGACTTTATAAAAATCGACTCCATCAGACAAAAGTGTTTTACCTGAGTTGTTAAAGGCTTTGGACTGTGGAAGTCAACCGGAGGCAATGCATCGCGTGCGATAGTTATGTGTGGATGGAAACGTCGTTTATCGCGCTTTAAAAAACGTAACGGCTGTAGGCTTTTGGCAATGATCGAATTCAGTTGCTTTATAGACTGTGTGTCATTGTCGATATCACAAAACAAAATTTCGTTTTTCGGGAAATAACCTGTTTTTGTCACTTCAATCGGAAAAGGTCGAACTTCGGGGACATTAATGGCGTCGATGACATCAAACACTTGATGGTTATTGACGTCACCGAGAAACTGTAGGGTTAGGTGTAAGTTTTCTTGTTCGACTCTGCGACCGTTGATGTCGAGTGTGTCAACCCAGTCAACAAGCGACTGCTTAAAATCACGGTCGAAGTCGATGGCAAAGAACAATCGGTGGTGACCTTTATTACTGAGCTTCATAATTCAGAACCAGTTCAGTTGAGTCGTTGGCGAGAATGAATTTATGATACTATCAGCCATAACGATAAAATAAAATGTCCTGCCTGAAGATGTAAGTAAACTATGGCCAAAAACGAACCGTCAACTCGAACTTGGACTTTTCGATCGCTTATTTTTCGATCCTGCCTTATTGTGATGGTGATGCTCGCTGGCCTTGTTATTTACAGTGACGCCGAGATCCAACGCAAGTTTGCTACCAACCGTTGGCTGGTACCGGCAAAAGTTTACGCGCGGCCCAAGCTGTTGATGGTGGGCGAGCCGTTGACCGAGAATAATCTTCTCTGGGAGTTAACCCAGCTGAATTATCGAAAAGTGATTAAGGCCAATCGACCGGGTGAGTTTGAGCAATATGGCTCGGAGTTTATTGTTTATATTCGCGGCTTTCAGTTTACCGATGGTTTTTCGAAGCCGCGCAAAGTCAGCTTAACCCTTCGTGATGGCGTGATCGATGAAGTGCATCAAATTGAAGGTGAAGCAAGCTCCGATATGTTGCGGCTTGATCCGATATTTATCGATAGGATCAACCCGTTAGTTTCGGAAGATCGCGAACTGGTGAAACTCGACAAAGTGCCGCCACTTTTGATCGATGCGCTCATCGCTTCCGAGGATCGCGCCTTTTTTGATCACATGGGCATTTCTATCAGAGGTATTGCACGCGCTTTGTCGCAAAATGTAGCGCAAGGTAAGGTAACGCAAGGTGGGAGCACGCTAACCCAACAGTTGGTAAAGAACTATTTTTTAACCAATGAGCGCACACTCTGGCGTAAGGTTCGCGAAGCGATTATGTCGGTAACGCTAGAGGCGCGTTATTCGAAAGACGACATTTTGCAGGCGTACATTAACGAAGTTTATTTAGGGCAGGACGGTGGACGTGCGATTCATGGCTTTGCTAAGGCCAGTCGTTTTTACTTCGATCGTGATATCTCCCAGCTTAATTTGTCTCAGGTGGCGACGTTGGTGGCACTCATTCGCGGACCGTCTTACTACGATCCGCGGCGGCATCCTGAGCGCGCCTTAGAAAGACGAAACCTGATCCTCGATTTGCTGTTGGAGTTTAATGACATCGACGAAACCCAATGGAGTCAGGCGAAGCAAAAGTCGCTACAGGTTATTCCTTCGACTCAGGTTGCGACTAGCCGTATGCCTGCGGCCATTGGACTGATTCGGCGTCAGTTAAAACAACGTTATTCGATTGAGCAATTGCAACATCACGACTTGTCAGTCTTCACGACCATTGATCCTTTGGTGCAGCAGCGAGCCGAGAATGCTCTTGAGCAAAGAGTTGATTGGCTGACACGAAACTACCCGTCAGTACCCAAGTCGCTTCAGGGCGCTATAGTGGTCAGCGATCGTTTCAGTGGCGACATACTCGCCGTTGTTGGCGATAAAAATCCTGAGTACGCGGGGTTCAATCGTGCCATCGATGCTTACCGGCAAACGGGCTCGGCGATTAAACCTTTTGTCTATCTTACCGCTTTACAACGAGCCAACGAATTCACCCTGGTCTCGGAAGTCGAAGATCGGCCCTTTTCGTTAACCGCAACCGATGGTTCTAAATGGACGCCAGAAAATTACGATAAAGAGCCGCACGGACGAGTCACTTTGGCCGAGGCCATGACCCAATCTTACAATTTGTCCACGGCACGCCTTGCCATGCAGGTGGGCATCGAAAACGTCATTGATAACCTCTACGATTTTGGGTTTCGAAGAGAGCTGTACGCCTTTCCCTCGCTCGCACTCGGTGCCCAGGAAATGTCGCCCTGGGAATTATTGAAGTTGTATCAGGTGTTGGCCTCGGGCGGTATGAAAGTCGATTCGAGTATTATATCGAGCGTTATTAATGCCGAAGGACAAATTTTAGATCGATATCCAATAACGGCCGAGCGTGTTGTGTCAGAAGAAGCAACCTACCTGACCAACCGATTGCTGCAAATGGTGGTGGAGCAAGGTACTGCAGAAAATTTGAGGCAGCAGTTACCCACACTGAAAGTCGCTGGAAAAACCGGCACCACCGACGATCTAAAAGACAGCTGGTTTGCCGGCTACAGTGAGAATTACCTGTCGGTAGTTTGGTTAGGGCTCGACGACAATCAGCCCATGTTACTGACGGGCGCAAACGGTGCATTACGTGTATGGGGAGACTTTATAAAGAGCGTTGAAAATCAGCCTCTGGTATTGATGCAACCGTCAGGAATCGTGCAGGCAAAGTCGGGCTGGTTCGGCGATTGTGTACCCTTTGTTTCCGGATATTTGCCCGAAGACTACGATCCGTGCTCTTGATTAACCCAGCTCAACAGTCAAGACTTGGTTAAAAAATAACAGTTGATTCTGCTTAATGAATGCGTGTAGTGTTTGTTAAGGATGTTCAGAAATAAAAATTAAACATTATGGACCAAGGATTCAAACTCGACACCCGTCTTGAGAACGACTGTCACTTTGTCGCCGAGCTGTCATTGAGCCGTTTGTTATTAATGAATGACAAAAACTACCCCTGGCTTATCTTAGTGCCAAAAGTTTACGGCGTTCAGGAAATGTACGAATTGCCAACAGAGTTACAGCAAACGCTCTGGTCCGAAATCGCCGAAATCAGTAAGCTCTTAAAAACGGTATGTGAACCCACCAAGTTAAACATTGGCGCGCTAGGCAATATAGTTCGTCAGCTGCATGTTCATGTGGTAGCACGGTTTGACTCCGATAAAGCCTGGCCGGGCCCGATTTGGGGCGCTCATCAATCTCAACCATACTCCGCGAGTGAAAGCGATTCATTCATTACAAAAGTACGAGAGCAATTGAAGTCGCAAAAACTTATTTAGCCAGACTGATAAAAATACAATCATTGATTTAGTAATTCCATTTACGATTGATGAGCATTTAAGCAAGCGGCAAAAGTCCGAGCGCTACAGCTTTTGTATTTTAAATTACTCAAAGTAGTAATAAGAGGATTCTATGCTAGTTGGGGAAATTGTGGGCGAATTGCTTGCTCCTGTCTTTAAGTTTATCGGCAGAATTTTATTTGAGCTCTTTTTTGAGTTGCTGATTAAAGGTGCGGGATATCTAATATGCCGGCCATTTAAGAAAAACATCGATCCAGACGGATTTTTAGTCGTCGTTGTTGGCTTGGTATTTTGGGTAGGCGTCGGTTTTAGCGCAGTATACATTACTGATTTTATTCAACAAAAAAACGCAATCGACCGTTGTCTCAATGCTGGCGAGCGGTTAAGCGAAGATTCAAGTTTGTGTGAATCTGCTGGCGATTAATTGATAAGATTATTCTTTAGGGCCCCAGTTCTTTATAACAGAAGTTTTTGAGGCTTCGAAAAGGCGTCTCTTGCTGGATCAAAATTGTGAATAATTTTAGGTTACCTTGAATATTCGAAAGAGTACGATGATGTTATATCTTAATATTTAGGGTAGCGCTCAATTGGATATCGGTACTGCAAGTTCTCTTTTACGATTAACTAGGGTGTTGAATTTACCGGCTCGGAGATAACCTTGATGCTATTACTTAAAATCCTGTTCGGAATTGTTATTGCTATTGTTTCTTTGCTATTGATTGGCTATGGAGTAGTCAAATATATTGATATCCCAGCCTTAAAGTTGCCTAAAGATACGTCGCAAGAAACCAAAACCCAGATTTTAGATGAGTGGTTTACTGAGTTGCACAGTCGAGGAAAATTCAATGGCTCGATATTGATTGTTAAAAGTGGCAACATCATTTTTGACCAGTCGTATGGTTACGCCGATCTTGAGCGTAAGCATCCATTGACCAATCGTTCATCTTTTAATCTTGCTTCCATATCTAAGTCGTTTACCGCAATGGGTATATTGATGCTGGTGGAAAAGGGACAAGTCGATCTTAATGAGGAGATTTCCTTATATCTTCCGGAATTAAATTATGATGGTTTAACGGTTAAGCATTTGTTAACTCATACCTCTGGAATAGCTGATTATATGGGATTAGCTGAGCAATATTGGGGTAATTCCAAAACCTTCAAAAACTCAGATTTACTCGCTCTGTTTGAAAAACATCAACCAAAGCTGGCTTTCAAGCCAGGAAAACAATATGAGTACAGTAATACCGGCTATGTTGTATTGGCGAGTTTGATCGAAAAAGTTTCCGGACAAACATTTGAAGATTACATGGACGACAATATATTCAAGCCACTGGATATGAAAGACAGCTCAATTTTTAATTTGCTTTCATCACCGAACAAACTCAGGAATAGAGTCTACGGTATTAATGGAGAACAGTTAAATGACCTTGTTTATCTTGATGGTGTAGCGGGCGATGGTGCTGTTTATTCGAGTACTTCGGACTTGTGGAAGTGGAGTAAAGCGTTAGACAGTAATCAACTAATCTCTAAAGAGTTGCAAAATGAAGCTTACTCAGAGGGCATCTTAAACTCAGGCTCCACAACTGGATATGGGTATGGCTGGGTGATTTCGGGCGACCACACTGTTGAACATTCCGGCAGATGGGTAGGATTTAACACTTATCTCAAGAAAGACCTCGAGAATAATAACGTTCTAATCGTGTTGGATAATGGGACTAATGACTTTGCATCGACTATTGTTCATAAAAAACTGTCGGATAAGCTATCTAACCTATAATAAATGCTAGTTGGTAACCAGGAAAGACCTGGGGCGAACAGATTAATTCGAATAAGCTCATCATGACGCTATCAAACTATATTCGCAACGACGATAAATAGTCGATATATAGATAGCGGCCGGAATAAGTTAAAAGAATTACTTTCAGTGGGTGTCCTCTATCGGACATAAATCTTTGATATGGATAATGGACAAAATAGGATAGAATAAAAGTTTGGTTAAGTGTTCACGATTGTCCGAAATGTAACGGAAAAACGACTTCTTTTAATTCAAACCCATAGCGATTAAATCTATTTTATGCTTAAAAATTTTTTTGTTGTCATTTTAATAGCCATAGCTATCATGGCTTATATAGTCACAGAGCCTTTTGGATACATCCCTTTTTATAGTCCAGATGTTCAGGGCTGGCTTGAAGGGAAAAGACCGTCTTGTCTTAAAAATGACTCATATCAGAGTGAACTTACATTTATGAAGCATTTGGATGAGAAAAAAGTGCTCGGTATGAGTGCAGGATTCTACGCCGAAGAATGTGGTTTTTTGACTCTTTCAGGTGGATTCAAGAACAAACTTAGTGTTGAGGCGTTTCAGCCTAGTACCATTAATCGGGTTGCGTCAATTTCAAAGCCGATTACTGCTGTAGCAGTAATGCAGCTTCATGAACAAGGCTTAATAAATATTAACAATATGGTTAATGATTATCTTAAGCCTAAGAGAAAAAAACTTGAAGGAATCACTGTTTTACATTTATTGAATCATACCAGCGGTGTGCCTCATTATGATTCTAGCTTAGACACTTTATCGTTCAGCGAATATGAAACTCAAAAAGAGGCTGTTGACGAAATTATAACTAGAGAATTCAAAAGTGAACCTGGCACTCGGTTTCTTTACTCTTCCTTCGGGTATACCATTCTTGGTGAGTTGATTGAGACAGTAACGGACTTATCTTTCGGCCAATATCTTAAGCAAAATATATTTGATAAAGCGGGAATGGGAAGCACCTCATTAGAGACTCAGTTTACGGATTTTAATAAATCCAGACTTTATATTAAAGCGGGAAGACTCTTTATTCGATCACCTTATACTGACTTAAGTATTATTTATCCAGGTGGAGGTATTCAATCCACAGCAGAGGACTTATTAAGATTCGGACAAGCTATTATTAAAAATACGCTAATATCGAAAAGAAGTCGTGAAATAATGATTGATGAAAATACTAATCATGCTAACGGTGAGAGTTGGTATGGCCTTGGGTGGAAAATTATTAAAGATCCAGTACACGGAACCATCTTATCTCATGCCGGAGCTCAAGTTGGTTCGCATGGACAGTTTCAAGTCTACTTAGATAAGAAAGTGGTTTCGGTTGCGCTTTCTAATGCTTACGGGACGAAACCAAGCGTAGTTTTGGCTGCAGATGAGCTCGGGGAGTTCGCAATTAGCCTTAGGGCATTAGATAAGGAGCCGCGCTAAGTAATTTACTATGAAAAATTTGCAGGAAATCAGAGAGCTTTTGATCGAATCGTGTTATTCGTGCGAAGAGTCGACTAATTATTTTTATTCAAAGTTAGATGATGAGAATGTGCTGCAAGCCCTAGTATTGATTGCCGGGGACGAAGAGGATTTTGGCGGTGACGCGCCAATGGCTGCAGGAGATTATATCCCGAAGTATCCTGCCTCAATGCTTATAAAGTATGAACGGCAGTTTTTAGATATTTTAATTCGGGAATATAGTGATGTTCGTACCGAAGATATTGCTAAAGCATTAGCAAAAATGCAATCTCGTAAGGCTAAACCAATAATCGAAGCTTACATCAGTGAATTGGAGTACGGCCCAAGGTATGAAAAATTTAAAGAGGCGCTTAGGTTCTATGAATCTTAATCTCTACGCCGACAAATTCAGCTTTGCACCGCAAGGATGATTCTTTGTTAAAGCGCTTCGCACATCCACCGTGGCCACTGC
>JBPEWV010000180.1:0-32552 GCA_052032335.1 Pleionea sp.
CCCTCAGCGGCAAGCTCGAGCCAGTCAGGAATGTAATTGTGAACCGGACATTTCCATTGGCAATAAGGGTTTCCGCAGGAAATACAGCGCGACGATTGTTCTTTGATGTGCGGTTGTTTAAAACTGCGATAAATCTCTGCAAATTCATGAGTGCGCACTTCGATCGCCTGCTTTTCCGGTTCTTCGCGATCCAGATCGACGAATTCGTAAAGTTTTCTATGTTCTCCCATAACAGCCTCCCTCTAACCGACTTTCGCAAGCGAAATCAAACGACCTTTGCGCTTGTCCGATTTTGCTTTGACATTGGTTTGTTCCATGGGTCGAACGTACTTGAATACACCCATATAATGTTCGAAGCTTTCAATGATCTGCTGCGACCATTCACTTTGTGTCAATTTCGCATGCTCTTCGATTAATGATTTGAGACGTTTTAATACGGCATCGTCTTTGACATCGTTTAATCGGCTGATGGTGACAAACTCAGGATTGCAAAAGGCTTCGAAATCGTTGCCTTGATCCATCACAAAAGCTTCGCCACCGGTCATACCGGCGGCAAAATTCCAACCGACGCCACCAAGTACCACGACAGTTCCTCCGGTCATGTACTCACAGCCGTGAGCGCCTAACCCTTCAACCACAGCCGAACACCCGGAGTTTCTCACAGCGAATCGCTCACCCGCCCGACCCGCAGCAAATAACTCGCCACCCGTTGCGCCGTACAAACAGGTGTTTCCTATAATGGTATTGCGTCGACTCACCAGATTAGAATTCCGCGGTGTTTTCAACACCAGTCGACCGCCCGACATGCCTTTACCCACGTAATCGTTAGCATCGCCTTCGACGTTTATGTTTAAGCCGGGCACGTTCCACACACCTAATGACTGTCCTGCAGTTCCGGTAAAGTTGAGTTGTACCGGGTGCTCAATACATCCTTGCTTGCCATACTGACTGGCAATGTAACCACTGAGTCGGGCACCAATGGAGCGTTGATAATTTTTAATCCGATAACTTAAAGCAATGGGCTTTTGTGTATCGATCGCCAGTTTGGCGTCGTCAAATATTTGCTCGTTCAACAGCCCACGATCGAACGATGGATTGGATTTTTCCACGCAAAAATTCGGATACTTATTCACTACCGAAGCACTGCTTAATATCGCATCCAGATTGATCAACTTGTGTTTTTCGTTATTCGATTCAATGCGTTTTAACAAATGTGTTTTACCGATAATGTCTTCTAACTTTTCTACGCCGAGGTAGGCAAGCCATTCGCGCACTTCTTTGGCGATGAATCGAAAGTAGTGTTCAACCTTTTCCGGTAACCCGTGGAAATACTTTTGTCGTAATTCGTCATCTTGTGTCGCCACACCGGTTGCGCAATTATTCAAATGACAAATTCTCAAATACTTACACCCCAAGGCAACCATTGGACCGGTACCAAAACCAAAACTTTCTGCACCAAGAATAGCGCCTTTAATCACGTCCAGTCCGGTTTTTAAACCACCGTCGACCTGCACCGTCACTTTGTGTCTTAAGCCATTTTCGACCAGTGCCTGTTGCACTTCGGCGAGACCAAGCTCCCAGGGTGAACCGGCGTATTTAATCGACGTTAGAGGACTCGCTCCCGTTCCACCATCGTATCCCGAAATGGTGATCATATCGGCGTAGGCTTTGGCCACACCGGCGGCGATGGTACCAACGCCCGGCTCAGACACCAGCTTAACCGATACCCGAGCTTTCGGATTCACCTGCTTTAAATCGAAAATTAACTGCGCCAGATCTTCGATTGAATAAATATCGTGATGCGGCGGTGGAGAAATCAAAGTCACACCCTGAACCGAGTTTCGTAATTTGGCGATCAGGGCCGTCACTTTATGACCGGGCAGCTGACCACCTTCTCCCGGTTTCGCACCTTGAGCGACTTTAATTTGCAGCACTTCGGCATTCACCAGGTAATGCGCATTGACACCAAAACGACCGGATGCCACCTGTTTGATATTGGAATTTTTTAGCGAGTTAAATCGAGCTTCATCTTCGCCGCCTTCGCCGGAATTGGAATTGCCGCCAAGTCGATTCATGGCAATGGCCAAGGATTCATGCGCCTCGGGCGACAAGGCGCCGATCGACATTGCGGCACTGTCGAAGCGGGGAAATACAGACTTTTCAGACTCGACTTTGCCAAGTGGTGTCGGTTCACTGGCAGGTACCAGTGCCAGCAAATCTCGCAACGCCAAAGGCTCACGCTGGTTCACCAAACTAACAAACTGCTGATAGTTTTTATAATCACCCGAGTTGACCGCCAACTGCAGCGACTGAACAACATCCGGATTGTAAGCATGCGCTTCACCGTTGTATTGGAATTTTAGCAGCCCGCCTTGCTCCAGAGGTTTTTGCGGTAGTGCCGCGCGTCGCTGTTGCGTTCGAATATCCTGCTCCAACAACGCAAAGTTCACACCGCCTATGCGGGACGCCATTTTGGGGAAACAGGCCTGCATGACGTCAGCACCGAATCCCAGAGCTTCAAATAACTGAGCGCCACGATAACTGGCCATGGTCGAAATCCCCATTTTCGACAGTATTTTTCGCAGTCCGTAATTGATCCCTGTTCGGTAATCACCAATGGCTTTGGCCAGTTGTTCCTCATCAGTTTTTAGCGTCGCAATAGTCTGATAGCTTAAATACGGATAAACCGCGGTCGCACCGAGACCGCACAAAACGGCAAAATGGTGCGGATCACGTGCGTATCCGGTCGCCACCAACAAATTACAATCGCAACGCAAGCCTTCTTCGATAAGAGTATTGTGGATCGCGCCAGTCGCCAGCGCCGCATGGATCGGTGTTTCATCATCTGCTAAATGTTGATCCGACAAACACAAAATAACCACCCCATCGTTCACCAGCTGCAAAGCCTGCTCGCGAACTCTGGCAATGGCCTCGGCCAAGGATTCTGACTGTTTCATGGCGAGTTTAATACTGTACTGGCGGTAATGCTTACCTTTCAGATTCATCAGCTGTTGATATTCGTTATAGGTTAACACCGGGCTTTCGAGAACCACGCGATAAGCATGACCGGAGGTTTCCTGAAACACGTTGTATTCAATACCAATGCAAGTTTCCAGACTCATGCTGGCTTTTTCCCGCAAAGGATCAATCGGAGGGTTGGTCACCTGAGCAAACTGTTGTCGAAAGTAATCGAACAAGTTGCGATGCTTGGTAGACAAAACGGCGATTGGGGTGTCATCGCCCATCGATCCGGTTGCTTCATTGCCTTGTTCGCACAGTTGTTTAATAACGGTGTTAATTTCTTCTTTTGATATCGCAAATAATTTTTGCAAATATTTTAATTCGGCGGCGGCGATGCCTTCTGCTTTTTCCTGTTCGGTTTTGGCGAGTAACAAAGTGTGCTCTTCCAGCCATGAGCGATAGGGGTGCCGCGTTTTTAATTCATCATCGATTTCACGACTTTTCCAAATTTTTCCCCGGTTGGTATCTATGGCAAACATCTCGCCCGGTCCAACACGACCTTTTTCTATCACATCGGCTTCGTCGTAATCCCAGACACCCACTTCGGATGCCAGAGTAATAATATTGTCTTTGGTGATCACGTAACGCGCGGGTCTTAAGCCGTTTCGATCCAGCGTACAGGCAACGTGCCGTCCATTGGTCATAACGATTCCTGCAGGTCCATCCCAGGGTTCCAGATGCATCGAGTTAAACTCGTAAAAGGCCCTCAACTCGGGATCCATTCCGGGTAGGTTTTGCCACGCTGGTGGGATTAACAGTCGCAATGCGCGAAAGATATCCATGCCGCCAGCTAAAAAGACTTCCAGCATATTGTCCAAAGAAGAAGAATCGGAACCGGTTTGATTCACCAAAGGTGACAGGTCTTTCAGATCGGGTAACAAAGGCGTAATAAATTTGCTGGTACGCGCTTTGGACCAGTTACGATTTCCGGAAATGGTATTAATCTCTCCATTGTGAGCTAAAAAACGAAATGGTTGTGCGTATTTCCATTGCGGAAGCGTATTGGTTGAAAACCGCTGGTGGAAAAGACAAATGGCGCTGGTGAAATCGCTGGACTGCAGATCCAGATAAAACTTGGACAAATATCGCGGCATGACCAGCGCTTTATACACCATAACCATGCTGGATAAGGACGACACATAATAATCCGGACAATTAATTTCGCGCTGAATGCGCCAGGCAGCTCTACGACGCGCAATAAACAAACGTCGCTCCATATCGTATTTGCTCCACCCGGGCATGCCCTGAACAAACACCTGTTCGATTTTTGGCAGACTGGTCAGTGCCACTTCGCCGCAGACATCAGTATCTATGGGTACCTGACGCCAGCCAATAACTGTCAGGGTTTCGCGACGAATTTCCTGTTCCAACATTTGACGGCACTGATCAGCCAGCCGATCGTCCTGGCTTAAAAACACCATGCCCACTGCGAAATTGCGGCCCAGTGTCATTCCAGATTCTTCGGCCACCCGCCGGAGATAGGCTTCCGGTTTTTGAACCAGCAACCCACAGCCGTCACCGGAGACGCCATCGGTTGCAACTGCACCGCGATGCGTCATGCGATTCAATGCATCAAGCGCGGTTTCAACCAATTGATGGCTGGCCTCACCTTGAGTATGGGCAATCATCCCAAAACCACAGTTATCTTTGGCCTGACTGTGGTGGTAAAGTTTATTCATGGTCCCATCCTTCACTTATTTGTTCTAATCGGTTTGGATGCTCGGTGGAAGTTTTCCCGCCGCCAAAGATGAGGCCAGTTGTGCGTGAGTATTATCGATTATATCGGCACTCAGAGCGGTCTAAATGGGATCGAGCCACCTTTGCTGCAAAGCAACACCAAACAGCATACATCGAATATTTAAGCATTGCAAAAGCTCACATATGTAATTTTATAACACAATGACGAGTAAAATACGTTAAGAAACAGGCTTATTTCACCCGATTTATCGTGTTTAAAACACCTAAAAACCTTTTAGCCATTGTTTTTATTAGCTTTAAACTACAATTACAAACAAAACCATTCACAAACCAACACAACTCAAAATGTAATTTTATTACACAATATTGTATTTTTATGCACCTAAAATTCAACTTTATGCCAAAAAGAAAACGTCGTTTGGATTAAACTCGATGCATCCGTGGCCGATAGATCTCTATACGTTGTTAACCCATGGATAATCATGAGCCATGCATCATATCCAGCCTCAAACCCTTAAATACATCTTAGCCGGCCTGTTTTTGATGATCGCCCAATCGGCGTATTTGGCAACACCGGAAGCGACCGTCAGTCGAAAGCCTCCACATCTGTCTGGCGATCAGACCCGGCTTTACAGCCATATCCACTGGCAAGGCCAGTACGGAAGCGGAATTCGCGTAAAGCTTTTACCGGGAGTCAATGCAACCGGAAAAGAATCCTATTCGGTGCACGGCTTAAGTGGTAAAGATCACAACACCGAAGTCCGCACACTGCCCGATAATTTCGACGAAATCTTTTTTGAACTGACACGAAATAGCCGTTTCCTGAATCCGGTTAAGCACCAGGCCGATTTCTTAATGCAGTTTCATATCAGACGGTTCGATTCTTTATACAACCCCGGCGATCGAAATCACCTGGCCAACCTCGGTTTTGCGCATCTGGATCGCGCGTGGAGTCAGCTGCACGGTGATAATAAGCCTGCAACCATTAGCCTTACTTTGGTGCTATATGACAACAATTATATTCCGTTGTTGGAAGTACCGGTGGTCAGTCAGATGATGCCGTGCGAACGCAGTGGCAACCCAATGGTTTTTTCAGCACTGAGTGATCAACAATTTTTAAATGGTTTTGCCACCACCACGACGGGGCAAGCATTTATCGCCGCCATCAATCGCGCGCTGGAAGAAACCACCCACTACTTCGCGCAGCGACCGATAACTGGTCGTGTACTAAGAGTTGAAAATAACGACGTTTACATCAATCTGGGTAGCAGTCTGCTTCGCAAAAACGAGACCCTCGAATTGCTCTACACCGATAAAGAAGGGATTCCGCCCTATTCGGTCAGTCGACTTGAAGTCGAAGAAACCTGGGATGATTTGGCACTGGTGCACGCGCTCGATATCCATACTGCCAATGTACAAGCCGGCGACACCGTCAAACTAAAAAAGCACAGCAAACGTCCAAAATTTGTCAGCGTTGCGGGCGATCCGATCGTCTGTAACGAACTGCAAAAGAAATCCGAAAAAAAGGCCAACACCGCATCAACCTCCGAACAATCCCATTGGTCCTGGCTGTCCGACGACTAGTCGCCTGACTTCCAAAAAATTGAGTTTCCTGGCTCGAAACGCTACTCTGAAAGCTCCTCTGCAGCAATCAGGATTCACCAGTGGATAAACGAAAAAATCGACGGCAGACGTTAAGTGAATTCTCAACCCTGCCCCCTTCGAAAGCCATGGTAGTCGAGGCCAAGCAATGTGACGATACACCGCAAACCTCTTCTGAAACCTACCGACTCGCCTTTGATGACCCTGAGTTTCTGTTAAAAGACGAGCAAAGAGCGGTTCGGCTGATGCTGGAATGGCAAAAACCCGATCAGGTTCTTCTTGAAAATGACATCAAAGCCACCTGGGTGGTATTTGGCAGCGCGCGCATTCACGATAAACCACAGCTCGAAGCAAAACTGAAAGCCATTCAACAGAATCTTAATGAGAACCCTAACGATAACGACTTGTTGCAACAACAATGTGCAACCCAATCGTTACTGTCAAAGTTCAGTTATTATCAGGAATGCGTGCGACTTACCGAATTACTCGCACAACCCTCGACGACTCACATTGATGCAACGGTGGTTACCGGTGGAGGTCCTGGCATAATGGAAGCCGCAAATCGGGGTGCTCATCAGGCCAATAAACCCAGTATCGGTTTAAACATTGTGTTACCCAGAGAGCAACAGCCTAACGCCTACATAACTCCCGAGTTTTGTTTTCAATTTCACTATTTTGCCATTCGAAAAATGCATTTTCTGGTACGAGCCAAAGCGCTGTTCGCCTTTCCTGGCGGCTTTGGCACACTTGACGAAGTAATGGAAACTCTAACGCTGATTCAAACCGGCCGTATAAAACAGTTTCCAATTTTTTTATTTGGCAAACGTTTCTGGCAAAAAATCATCAATTTTGACGCTATGGCTGAAGAAGGTGTGATATCGCAGAAAGACCTGTCGCTGTTTCATTTTGTCGAAACGGCCGAAGAATCCATTGAGTTGATCAAGCAATTCTATTCAACCAATTCTTGATTCGCACGGCTATTCAAAGCTGGTCGAAAAACATTGAGACTGGAAATTTTTGTCAAAATCGGCACAATACGGATTCTTCACCCATTCACCATTGAACAATCAGTCGTCACCAATAAGGGGAGTCTTGTGCCTGAGGTTATCGAGTTACCAGAAAATAACTTATTTAACGTCTTTAACATTATGCTGCTGGAAAATAAGCACAGGCTCGTAAAACAGCTTAAAGCCTGTTACGAACCCAATGTTCATGGACACAAAACCTGGGCATCCAGTTTTTTACTCATGGATTACTTTCAGACACACCGGGTTTTAAAGCGTACATCCAATGTATTAGAGTTGGGATGTGGCTGGGGAGCCGCATCCATATACTGTGCAAAAAACGGCGCAAAATCAGTAACTGGTCTGGATATTGATGAAAATGTGTTCCCCTACTTGAACGTTCAGGCTGCGCTCAATGACGTCGAAATTAACAGTATCACCAAATCGTACGACAAACTCACCGGAAAGCAATTGGCTAAGTATGACATCATAATCGGTGGTGATATTTGCTTCTGGGATGAGCTGGCACTAATGCTCGAGAAAATGATCAAGCGTGCATTAAACAATGGGTCGAAACGAATCTTGTTGGCCGATCCGGGGCGTTCTCCGTTCTTTGATTTGGCTGATCGCTGTGAAAAGTTTGCCAAGGTCAAACTCAGCGAATGGTACGTTTGCGATCCCGAGTACTACGAAGGATTTGTTCTCGACATTAAACCGAAAGCTAATAAAACAAAAGCTTGAGTCTGGCCAGACGTCGATTGTGCCTGAAGAATAACGACGGTAAGCATGTTGATTTATCTTGCCGAAAATCTACAGTTGATTTCGACACATCTCTAACAGCGCGCCGTCCAATCTGCCGCAGAAATTGCTCGTAACGCATACGAGCATTGCGCAATTCAATCTCCAACAGGTCTTGCTGTCGATGATATTTTGGCATCGCATTGAGTTGCCGTAACGTTTTCAAACACAGTCGATGATAACGCTCGGCGATGGCTTTTTTATTCAATTTCATGGCACAAAAAGCAGCATTCTGACAAGCAAGCACCCAGCAACGAATTGCCGTAGCGCACGCAACCTGCGGTCTGGACAGCCGCGACTCAAGACAATGCGCCGCCGCCTCAAATTCGTTTAACGCTGCTTGAAAGTTCTTATGATGAAATAATTCGTCTGCCTTTAACGTATGTCGCTCCCATGCATCGATTTCAAAGCTCGACTCCGGACCACCAATCAACATAACCACCTCCAAATAAGAATGATTATCATTTTTATTTAAATATCTTGCCTTGTCAAGCCGTACGCGAGATAAATCGCATCACCGTGATCCAGTGGCTTCAAAGCTCATTGATTACTGGGAATTACGTTTCTGAATGTGCAATTCCTTTGCTTTATTTATCCTAATCCACTTTTTTCTGTTCGGAATTGGGACAAGCTTTGGGGGACAGCTGCCCATAAGTGAACCGAGGAGTTCCCGCGTAGTCTTTTTCGGTATGAACCTGTTGAAATCCCTTATCTTGAAGCAGCTCCTGCACAACTGCCGATTGATCGTAACCGTGCTCGATCACCAACCAGCCTTTCGAGGTTAAAAACTTTGGAGCCGACTCTATGATGGTTCGAATATCAGAAAACTCGTCATTTCCTGCTGTTAAAGCAGTTGTTGGCTCAAATCTTAAATCACCTTGTGTCATATGTGGATCGTCGTTCGCAACGTAAGGAGGGTTGCTCACAATGATGTCAAATCGTTGTGTTTGCTGTATCGGAGTAAACCAGCTTCCGTGGTAAAAACAAATATCAGCTTGATGCAAATGGGCGTTACTCTTTGCAACCTCTAATGCGTCGGCACTGAATTCCACTGCGTGAACATCAAGTTGCGGCCGCTCGTGTTTAAGGGCAATGGCAATGGCGCCCGTGCCTGTTCCTAAATCCAGTACGGTTTGACTCGCTTGTTGATCCGCTTTTTGAATCACCCAATCCACCATTTGTTCAGTTTCAGGACGGGGAATTAAAGTAAACGGATTCACTTTGAGCCGTAATGAATAAAACTCCCACTCGCCCAAAATATAAGCGACCGGCTCACCCAACTGTCTACGAAGCAACAGTTTTTCAACGGCGTCTATTTGTTCGGGCTGCAAAGGATCATCGACAAACGCACGCAACCAACTGCGCGATTTTTCAAGCCCTGCCGCGGTCAATATTTCAGCATCAAGCCGAGCAGTATCGGCATCAGGAAATAAAGGAATGTATTTTTCAATTAACGATTGGGGCGTCACAACAATTCGCAATCCATAAAAAAAGGGCATCATACGATGCCCTTTTCACTCTTAGCAAGCAATCAATCGATTAACGTCGACGTCTCGCCATGCCAAGTCCAGCAAGAACCATCAAGATGTAGAAGATGGTACCACCTTCGTCGCTATTCCAACGACTTGCGTCTAATGGGAACAAGTCATCCGCATCTGGTACACCGTCTCCATCTGAGTCAGAACTCATAGGATTTGTGCCCTTAGCAACTTCATCGCCGTCACTGATGCCGTCCATGTCGGTATCAGCTACCATTGGATCAGTACCGTAAACGTCGACCTCTTGAGAATTGGTCAAGCCGTCGTTATCCGAGTCCATTTCTGGCGCCATGAAGACAAGATTGTCAATTGACACCATGTCTAAAGAAGAACTCATAAGCTCGTTCTTACTGTATACGAGCTCGATCGTATTTTCACCTTGATCAAGTTCAACGCTTACGGCTTCACCACTAACAACACCACTATGTTCGCTGACGACTGTTCCATTTACTTTAACCTGAAACATATCAACGTCGACTTCGGTATCCGCAGTTAGCTCGAAAGACAATAAACCTTCGTAAAACACATCGGTCATTGAAATAACAGCCTGTTTTGCGTTTGGAGTTGCTTCAGCCTGAAGCGCTCCAGATACAACGTCCCAGGTTTCAGAATGGTCGCCCGCTTGCTGCCATGAATCATTTAGATAATTAAAATCCATCTGTATTAATTCATGCGCAGGAGGAACATTAGTTGCGTCATTCAAGTTAGAACCGTATTTAGCTTCAATAGTGTTAGTGAATCCATCCGCATCCAAATCTAAGACTCCATCAGCCGCAGATAGTGGATTAAGCTCCAGATCAACTTCCATTCCATCTAAAATGAGGTCGCCATCGGTATCCATGTTATTTGGATCTGTCATCGCAACATTAAGCTCATCTCCATCTGACAACCCATCTGAATCAGAGTCAGCACTCGTTGGATTGGTTTCGGCAGCGAACTCTTCTGCATTAGTCAACCCATCTTCATCACCATCTAGAGCAGCATCAGCAGCATCTTCCGGATCAAGACCATAATGCGTTTCGAACGCATCTAGCATGGTATCGCCGTCAGTGTCTTTGGCTAAGCCTTCATAATAGACATTGTCGATCCAGACCGTGTCATCTCCACTACTCACTGAGCCATCTTTTCGGTAAACGAAAAAGATTACCCGCTCTCCAGCAGTAAGTGGATAAGTGATCGTTTGCCAATCGTTTTCACCTGAAAGCTCATAGACCATGACACCATCAACGTACAATTCAAAATAATCCCAGAACCCCTCAGTTGAAGTTTTCAAATCAAACGATAAATTACCAGCTTCTGCATCGGCAACAAGAACCGTTACAGCAAGTTCGCTATCATTGATATCTTCATTCTGAATGCTGTACAAACCTCCAGCAGCTTCCGAACTGGTTATTTCAAATGTAGAGAATGAATCACTATAAGGCATAAAAGGAGACATATCTCTCGACTCAAAATCATAAATCGAAGAGAAACTAATCTCTGTTTCTGTGTAGCTTTCAGGATCCGTTGGATCAGTGCTCAATTGGAACTCTTGCAAGTTAGTGTCGCCGTCTTCGTCTAAATCGGCACTCGCATCAGCAGCATTTAGAGGATTCAATCCATATTGAACCTCCCAACCATCGGCCATCCCATCAGAGTCTGAATCACTATTCATCACAGAAGTCCCATGAGTAAGTAATTCATCACCATCATTTAAGCCGTCATCATCAGAGTCATTATCTTTCGCTCCATAACCACTCGTCATTTCGGCCAAATTTGAAATTCCGTCACCATCAAAGTCCTGACTCGCATCTTCCGGATTTTGTGGGTCAAACCCAATGAATAGCTCGCCGATATCAGAAATACCATCAAGATCGGAATCTACACCGCCACTTGCACCTGTACACACAGCCCCAACGGTGCTCATTGCAGTGTAAACATCTAGCCACTCATACTCCAGATCCATTGCTGCAAGCAATAGACCACATGCACCATTTGCCATAGTTTCGTTTGGTGTCCAGTAGGCTTGATTCGCTAATACGAAAACATCAAATGCCTTACGCGGATCCCAGCCTTCCGTATTGGAAAGCAAATAGTAACCACGGTTATAGACCCCTGAACTGAAGTGAACATCCATACCATCGTAATAATCGTCGTAATGATCAATGGAACGACCGTCATTTGAAGGAGTTTCAAAAAAACGAAGTCCATCACCATTTTTTATAACATCACCACCGACAAACCAGTCAACAGACCCTTTCCAATAGTACTCGCCAGCCTCACCGGCAATATCTGAAAAGGCTTCATTCATACCACCAGATTCATTACGGTAAATAAGATCGGAGTTAAAGTCAGTAAAACCATGGCTGATCTCGTGAACTGAAACATTAATATCGACGAGAGGATAGAAATAATTCAGCCCATCACCAAACAGCATAGAATCACCAGTCCAATAGGCGTTTTCAACATTAGAACCGTAGTGGACTTTCATTGATAATTGAATGGGCAATGGCGCTGTATCGTACCATTCATCGAACATATCGAATGCAACGTTTCCAAAGTAAAACGCGTCATTGATTGGAGAATATGCGCCATTTATTTCTTTGAAAGTATTCTCTGAGCAAGAAAATTCAAACGCATCATTAATCGTTGTATCGGTAGAATGATTCAGGTTTACAGCTCGAACGTTTTCATTCTCAAGCGAACAAGTGCCCCCTCCCAAATCAGTACCGTTTAAGGCGTCAAAGTCAGTACCATATTCATAGCGCCCAACCTTTTCGTTTCCACCTGGACCCGTTACATCAAAATGTTGCAGGGCATTCCAGTTATCTAGAATTTTTCCTGTGTTCGCGTCGACAATAAACATATGTCGTATAATTTGATTGTCTTTATTCTGTGCAAGAATATCGACATGATAGGAAAGAACAGCTTTTTTCGTGAACTTATCGAAATAGATCACTAAATCTGCTTTTTCACGTTGTAACTCAGAAAGTTTCCCAAGTTTAGTCTCTGCTTTAAGTTTGGTATTAAGCAGTATCTCTGACTGATCAAGTTTAGGCTGCACATTATTCCCTAAATCTTTTTCAATTCCGTCTAGTATTTTACCGGCAAAGTAATCACTCGACCGGGCTACATTATTATGCTGAGTTACATGCTCGCCCCAAACTGGCACACCTTTGTACATTTGCTGGTAACGATAATGGGTATTTCCTTTTGCATCGGTCAGCGACTTAATTTTCTTAAAAGAATGATTACTGTTAAGTTTAAAGTTCTTTTTCAAAAATGATGTTGCTGAAATAGTGCCTTTTCCCAATGCATTAGCACTCACTGTATCTACTTTCTGTAACTCAGCCGCATTAGCTTGTGCGCCGACGAGCATCGCAGATACTACACTGGTCCAAATCAATGATTTTTTCATCGTTTTTTTCCCTAATTTTTATAGATTAAACTGAAGACCTAAATTTAAGGTTGTGAAATCTATGGAATCTTTATCCATTAATTTAACACCCTCGAACACAACTCTTGTGTCTTCAGAAATGTTGTACTCAATGCCAAACCCATAGGACATATCCGATTCAGTTTCGCTAAAGTTTTCGAGTTTGAACTCAGCGCGAGCGTAACCTACCATCCCGTAAACGTTAAACGCTTCTCTTGGCATGGCGTCAATTTTGGCATAAGCGCTGGCCATAGACTCAATTGTGAAGTCAATGTTATCCCCCAGTCGGTCAACATTATCTTCATGAATGCTTAATCCATACTTACCAATTACTGAAACATATTCATGGAGTCGGTGTTGATAAGTGATAGACAATGTATTTGACTGAGCTTCTAATAAGGAATCTTCATAGGAAGTCTTATTCAACTCTGCCCCCAAACTCGATTCGGCCGAGACAGATACTGCACAAACAGCTGCTAGACCGGCAGCAAGAAAGTTTTTCATTTCTTCTCCTTTATGATTTTTTTAATGTCCGACTCGAAACTACCACCGTCAAAAAGTGATAGCAATTTGTAAAACACGGTATTATTCACATCAGAATAAGCGATAAAATCTCGCTTGCGTATTAAGTTGCTACAAACTCTTTACTAGTAAGAGTTATTCATCTTCTTTCAAAATGAGATTTTTGGTAACGGTTGATTATGCTTGCAGACTTAAAACCAATTGGAACGTCATTTAATGCTCTCTAAACGACCTAAGAAACCTTAATCGTCGATTTTTTGAGCGTTGAGAATCCAATTTTCTGATCGTAATATGCGGCTTCATTAATGAAGCTGATGTATCTGGGTGGGCCGTCGTACTTGACGTCGGTGTCATCCATTTTTTTAAAAATGACATCACCTTTTGATATGCTCGAAAAGTCTTTTCCTTGAATATTTTTATGAACGAAGCCAATCACTTCGCCTTTTCCATTTAATGGTAATTGTACCTTACCGGTGTACTCGTAGACATTGATGGACTCAGGTAAGTCTTTCAATGCGTCGTTGTTCCAGCGCTCGACAAAATCTATCAGCTGATAAGTGGTCTGCTCGGTTTTCTCAATGGTCTCATGGTGCAATAAACCCTGAGCAACCGGCCCGACTTCAACGATTAAGTTTTTATCAGCCAGCGCACAAAGAAAATGATGGTCGGGTACCAGCTCGGCTTCTGAAGTCACTACTACATCGTTACGACGCTGTAACATGTAAGCCATCATTTTATGATGAAATGGATCGTGGCGGGTTAACACCAGATTCACTCCCATGTTGGCGGTTGAGGTGTGAAGATCAATAATTAAGTCGTAATTGCACTTACCTTTCTTACCCAGTTGTTGAACCAGTTGGTGTGCTCGATTGATTTCGTGACCGGATAACGATTTGTCCTTTAACACTTTTGAACTGAAGCAGCGGTTCAAGTCTTTATCGATGTATCGACGATTAGCAGTCACGGCCTCGGGATTTCCAATCAGAATGTCAATATTGAGACCTTCGCGATTCAGAAGCTCGGGTTGGTTCAACCATTTGTTGATTAAGAAAACGCCTGTCGATTCATTTCCATGGGTTCCACCGACAATAAGAATGTTCTTAATCATATTTGCTTCTGCTGGCATATCGACCTCTTAAACCATAAGCTCGTTCATTCTGACTGAGTTAGTGCGACTCCGCCATCGCGGCTAATTGGTCAGCCTGATACTCATTAACCAAGGGATCGATGACCTGTGCAAGATCGCCTTCCATAATCTCATCCAATTTGTACAACGTCAGGTTGATACGATGATCGGTCATTCGCCCCTGAGGAAAATTATAGGTTCGAATGCGCTCACTGCGATCGCCACTGCCGACCAACGAACGGCGAGCTTCGGTCTCTTCGCTTTTCGCTTGCTCTTCTTGCGCAGCCAATAAGCGTGACTTCAACATCGACATGGCTTTGGCGCGGTTCTTGTGTTGCGAACGCTCTTCCTGACACTCAACCACAACACCGGTTGGTAAGTGGGTAATGCGAATGGCTGAGTCGGTTTTATTCACGTGCTGACCACCTGCGCCCGACGCTCGGTAGGTATCGACACGCAAATCGGATGGATTGATATCAATATCATCCATTTCATCGGCTTCGGGTAAAATCGCCACAGTACAAGCCGATGTGTGTACCCGCCCTTGCGACTCGGTTTCCGGGACTCGTTGAACACGATGCGCACCCGACTCAAACTTCAACCGAGAAAAAACGCTATCACCGGCAATGCGGCAAATAATTTCTTTATAACCGCCATGCTCACCAAGGTTTTCACTCAATACTTCCAGTTGCCAACGATTTTTCTCAGCGAATTTGGAGTACATACGGAACAAGTCACCGGAAAAAATTGCCGCTTCATCGCCACCCGTTCCGGCTCGAATTTCAAGATAAATGTTCTTGTCGTCGTTCGGGTCTTTCGGCAACAGTAGCTTTTGCAACTCAAGCTCCAGCCGTTCTTTATCTGCTTTGGCTTGCTTTAATTCTTCTTGCGCCATTTCGCGCATTTCAGGATCAGAGTCTTTCAACATTTCTTCGGCAGACTCAATGGCATCATTCGCTTCACCATAGGCAGTAAATGACTTCACCACGTCTTCCAGTTGCGCGTACTCTTTGGACAACTCGCGAAACTTATTTTGATCGCCGATGACGTCCGGATCGCCCAACAAGGCGGAAATTTCTTCATGCCGTTCGACTAAGGATTCCAGTTTGACTCGAATTGAATCTTTCATTTCGTTTCCAATTACTTTTGATTGTTTTCATTTGACAGTCCCAGTAAATCTTTCGCCTGCTGTTCTAACTTGGGATCGTCTAACTGAGTTAAATTTCTTAGATAACGTGTGGGATGATGCATCACTTTGTTGGTTAACCGGTGCGCCATTTGCTGCAACACTAATTCGGGAGAGTCGCCCGACTTCAACTGTGATAATGCACGTTCCAACTCAACACTTTTCACGGCGTCGACTTGTTCACGATAGTCTCGAACCAAATCCACGGCCTCTAAAGAAGACACCCACCCTAAAAAATGTTCCGCTTGATAAGCAACAATGTCTTCCGCTTCTTCAGCAGCCTGATTGCGTGCTTTCATGTTTTCATCGATCACGTCTTTCAAATCGTCGACACTGTAAAGGTAGACGTCTCGGAGCTGCGCCACTTCGGGCTCAATGTCACGCGGGACTGCCAGATCGACCATAAACATGGGTTTGTGTTTCCGGCGTTTGACGCATTCTTCAATCATCCCTTTACCGACAATTGGCAAGGGACTTGCGGTTGATGAAATGACAATGTCTGCCTCATGAATGTATTCGGGCAACTGATTCAGTGTAATTGCCGTACCACCAAACTGTCGGGTAAGAACTTCACCACGCTCCAAGGTTCGATTCGCAACAATCAGGCGACTGACACCCTGATTCATAAAGTGTCGGGCCGCCAGCTCAATGGTTTCACCAGCGCCTATGTACAGAGCGGTAATATCCGATAAATCACTGAATATTTTTTTCGATAAAGACACCGCAGCAAACGCCACCGAGACAGCAGAGCTGCCAATTTCGGTATCGGTACGTACTTTTTTCGCCACTGAGAAAGTATGCTGGAACAAACGATCAAGCAAACGTCCAAGCGTACCGGCATTCCGGGCAAATTGAAACGCGTCTTTCATTTGCCCCAATATCTGCGGTTCACCCAACACCATTGAATCGAGGCCACAGGCAACACGCATCACATGTTGAATGGCATCTTCACCATGATGCAGATAAAGGCATTGCTGTAATGATTCCGGCTCCAGCGTATGGTGCTCAACCAACCAGTCGGCCAATCGCTGATGCGCCAATTCGTCGCCACGAAAATACACTTCCATCCGATTGCAGGTTGATAACACCGCAACTTCATCCAGCTTCACTTCGGACTGGATCAACTTAAGAGCTTCCAGAATCGAAGCGGGATCAAAAGCGACACGCTCGCGAATTTCGACGGGCGCGGTTTTGTGGTTTATACCAAGAGCGGAAACTGCCATGAGTCGTCGTCAACCTAAGCGCAAGACTCAACACACTGAGTCAGTGTTGAAGCATTGAATATTTGAAACGCATTGTGGTGGCTTGATCGCATAGGTTAAAAAAGAAGCAGTTTTAGTACCAAGGCCGTATTATAGCATCGCCGCACACCTGACAGTAGCCTTTATCCACCAACAATCAGAGGCTTAGTGAACAAGAGTTCTGCCACCACATTGGAATTTAATGTTAAAAGCCCCATAATGCTGAACTTTAAGAGGTTTTAAGGGCCCAAGCAGAAACTTCTGGTCCCCTCAATAGAAATGACAAGGATTTACTTTTTCGAATGAAACACTTTGTATCGTTGATAGCAGCCCTGAGTTTGTTAACCGCGTGTCAAACTGGCGGAAACAGCGCAAATTCCTTGTCCGGTAAGGCCGCCGAATCCCGTCCGGTCAATTTGCCTCCGAAAAGTACCCTGAGTGATCGCCAACGTTCCGAACTGTACCAGGCCATCTTGACCGCTGAATTGTCCGAGGGCAACGACGATCTCAACTCGGCACTGACCCACTATTTATACGCCTTGACCATTTACCCCGACCCTGAAATCGCCACCGAAGCCATTGTTCTGGCGCAGAAAACCCAAGATCCAGCGGCATTGATTCAAGCCTCTTCGGTCTGGCTGGAGATCGACCCAAACAACAAAAAAGCCCTCGAAGCCCACATCTTGGGTCAATTGATGCAATTTGATCAGTCCGACGATTTGCGTTCCCAGTCGCTCAACCAAGCCTATCAAAGCACCGAAACTTTAATATCGCTGTTCGCTGACCAAGCCTCGGCTTTTAATGAGTTGGCCGGTCTGACCCGTTTGTATTTACAGGGATCGACCCTGACTCTGTGGCGAGAGTTGATTCGCAAAAACCCCGACAGCCCGCTGGGCTGGGCGTTGCTTGCCGACGCTTTTATCAAAGCCACGCAAGTAAGTGATAGGGCAAGCTTTAATGACGAAGCCGAGCAGGCAATTGAAGCCGCATTGCGTGTTGATGGCAACTTTCAACCCGCCATCAACTTAAAAATCCAATGGCTGAAATTGCAAAACAAAACGCAACAAATTACTCCGTTTCTCGAAACCTTGCTGTTACAGAACCCGGAAAACACCAGCGCTTATTCTTCCCTGGCGCAAATTTATTATCAAAATCGCCAATATCAAAAAGCCATCATCACTATTAATCGCTGGCAGCAACTGGAGCCCGAAAATCTGGAAAGTATTTATTTGAAAGCCGCCAGCTATTACGGAAATCAGGATTTTGGCAATGCGCATCAGATTTTCCTTGAGCTGCTTCCCGAAAATTATCGCCCACAACTCACCGCCTATTATTGCGGCGATACCGCCGAGCGCGTAGGAAAAATAGAAACCGCAATTGATTGCTACGAAAAAGTGACCGAAGGAAAATATTGGTATCCGGCGCTGGAACGCTGGAGTGTTCTGCACGCTAAAACAAACAATCTTGCGCCGGCCCTGGCTCGACTGGAGTCGCTCGCTGGCGACAACGACCCGCGCCGAGCCGAGCAAAGCATCGTGTTAAAAGCCGATCTGTTAGTTCAGGTTAACCGCAGCCTTGAAGCGATTGAGTGGCTGGCTCGCTACATCAATCACGATTTGACTTTTCTGGAAATTCCGATCAAACACTTTGAAATCATGCACCAGCTCAATCCCGGCCAGAACTGGATCGAATACGCCGACTCCATTGCCAAACGATTGCCTAGCACGCTCGCCGAAAGCTGGTATTTGCAAATAGCCAACGGCCTGGCGAATCGGGAAAAAACCGATCAGGGCATTGCGTTATTAACCCACAAACTGTCCCAGTCACCCGATAACCTGGACTGGAAATACACCAGAGCATTACTGCGGGAAAGAACCGGACAAACCGCATTAATGGAACAGGAGCTGCGAGAACTGTATCAACTGGAAAGTGATAACCCGAATATTCAAAACGCGCTCGGTTACACTCTGGCCGATCTGAACAAAGAGCTGGACTTCGCTTACGAACTTATTTCCAAAGCGCAAAAAGCCTTACCACGAAGTGGTGCTGTCATGGACAGTCTGGGTTGGGTGTATTACCGCAAAGGAAAGCTCGATAAAGCCGAGAAATGGTTAAAAGCGTCGCTGCAAATTGAAGCGTCGTCCGAAGTGTTGTCGCATTTGCTGGAAGTACTGGTTAAAAACGATAAAAAAGATCAGGCCGAACAGTTATTGCAGCAATTTTGGCCCAGTGTGCAAAACAGCGACGACATCTTATCGGTGGTCAAACAATTTCAGCTGACAACGCCCTAACACAAGTTAAATAGATTGCCTCGATGACAATTCTCACTGCTACCCTTCGTCTCAGCTTGCTGTTTTTGCTCACACTGTTGAGCGGCTGCTCGCTGTTTAAAACGAAACTGGATCTGCCACAGAACTTAACACCCGATGCCCGCGCGGCTTTTCTCGCACGAGCGGATTACTGGAAGCTTGATGGTCGCATCGGCATCATTGCCAATAACGAATCGGAGTCGGCCAACATCAGCTGGACCCAGTCTGGAGACGCAACCACCTTGCGTATTTACGGCGCTTTGGGAGCCACCTACGCGCTATTGCACGCTACGCCCGGTTACGCCAAACTGGAATTATCGGACGACGAAATTTACGAGGGCAGCAGTGCTCAGCAATTGTTGTGGCAACGAACCGGCTGGAACATTCCCGTCGAGCATTTACGATTCTGGCTGCTTGGACTTCACAACAACGCGCCCTCCTACCAGTTAAATGATCAAGGTTATGTTGCAAACATTGATTTCCAATATTGGGCCATTAATTTTCAACAATACCAGTCGTTCGGCGGCTTGATCATGCCGAAGAAAATTCGCGCGCAGCACCCCGAAATCGTGCTCAAATTTGCCATTTACGACTGGGAATTTAGCCGATGAGCGAACGCGTCGTCAGTTCATCGCAGCTTACCTTGCCCGCTCCGGCAAAGTTAAACCTCATGCTGCACATAGTCGGGCAAGACGCACGGGGTTACCATTTACTGCAAACCATGTTTCAACTGCTCGATTACGGCGACCAAATAACCTTTCAGCTCACCGATGAGCCATCTGTCAGACTGACCTGCAATCAAAGCGAGTTAGAAACCGCCGATAATTTGATTGTCCGTGCTGCGGAACAATTGAAACCTCATGCTCAAATATCCTCTGGTGTGCAAATTCATCTGAATAAGACTCTGCCGATGGGCGGTGGCATTGGTGGCGGCAGTTCCGATTGCGCGACCACCTTGCTGGCATTGAATCATTTATGGCAATGCAATCTGACCATCGCACAACTTGCGACCATCGGATTACAACTCGGCGCCGATGTGCCTTTATTTGTGGAAGGTAAAACCGCCTGGGCCGAGGGTGTCGGAGAGCGTTTGACTGCACATAAAATGCCCGAATTATGGTACCTGGTGGTGCATCCTGAATGTTTTGTATCCACCCAGAAAATTTTTTCAAATAAAGCGTTGACACGCGACTGCGAAATCAGCAAAATACGCGACTTTCTCGCACAGGGTGGCCCTAAGCGCGGTACCAATGTCATGGAACCGGTGGTCTTCGACCTCTACCCTGAAGTGAAAAAGGTGCGGGATTGGCTGTTACAGTTCAATCCTTACGCAAGAATGACCGGAAGCGGAAGTTGTTTGTTTGCACCCTTTGACAATGAGCGAGAAGCGCGTAAAATAGCGTCCCGGTGTGAATGGCCCCACTTTGTGGCTCAAGGTGTTAACACTTCACCACTTCATACTGCGCTATCAGGACTGGCTCCATAGTCCACACCTACAGGGGTGTCGCCAAGCGGTAAGGCAACGGGTTTTGATCCCGTCATTCGTAGGTTCAAATCCTGCCACCCCTGCCATTTTCTTCTAGCTTTCCCTTTAGCAACGTCAATCCCAAACACACTGCTCATTGATTGCGTTATCGACACACAACAAACCATGATTGATTCGAGCACGGTTGCTTTGAAAAAGAATCATAACAGCGGAACGATTCGACGGTTAACGGCCTCAGCACTGTCGTTATAAAGAGCCAATGAGACTTAGACTAATTTCCGGTTTTCAAACAGGGTCATTCAAGCTAAAATTCGCACTCACCCAACATCCACTTAACCAGAAATATTGGAACTCTCCATGTCCGACATGATGCTTTTTCGTGGTAACGCCACGCCCGAACTCGCCAAACAAATCGCCAAAAACCTGGAAATTGAACTTGGAGACGCCACCGTCGGCCGCTTCAGTGATGGTGAGGTTAATGTTGAAATTCTAGAAAATGTTCGCGGAAAAGACGTTTTCATCATTCAGTCGACTTGCGCGCCCACCAACGACAGTTTAATGGAAGTGGTGGTCATGGCCGATGCACTGCGCCGCGCGTCAGCCGGTCGAATTACTGCTGTCGTTCCCTATTTCGGTTACGCCCGTCAAGATCGCCGGGTTCGTTCAGCCCGAGTACCGATCAGCGCAAAAGTCGTGGCCGATATGATGGCCATTGTGGGAATTAACCGTGTTTTGACCGTCGATTTGCACGCCGACCAAATTCAGGGCTTTTTCGATATTCCCGTCGACAACGTTTACGCCACCCCGGTTTTACTCGACCACATTTTGAAGAATCACACCGACAATATGATGGTGGTTTCACCCGACGTTGGCGGTGTGGTTCGAGCTCGAGCTGTTGCCAAACGACTCAACGATTCGGATCTCGCGATTATCGATAAACGACGACCCAAAGCCAACGAATCGGAAGTCATGCACATCATTGGTGACGTCGATGGACGAGACTGTGTCATTGTCGACGATATGGTCGATACCGCGGGCACCCTTTGTCTGGCAGCCGGAGCGCTAAAAAGCAACGGCGCGAAGTCAGTCGTTGCTTACTGTACACACCCTGTTTTATCTGGCAAAGCCATTTCAAATATCGAAGGTTCGTCGCTCGACAAATTAATTGTTACCGACACCATACCCTTGTCGAAAGAAGCGCAGGCGTGTGAACGCATTGACATCATTACCATGTCCACCGTATTGGCCGAAGCGATTCGTCGCGTTAACGAAGAAGAGTCCTTGTCGTCGATGTTTCTCGACTAGAATTCAGCTAGAGTTGCTCAAAGGTTATTGGCAGACGATCGAATCGATCCCTATTTTAGCCGATACTCATTCGAGCTAATCGATGCATTAATCGATCAATCATAAGCAAAAGGCGGGCCATCCCGCCTTTTTTGATGGCCGATTCGGTTTACCTGCACATTGAATCACTGTATAATTCGCCACCCCTCAACGAGGGCCCATCCGGCTTTTGGTCGCGGAAGTCGGTCTATTAAATTAAACACTTGGAGAAATACCATGGATTTATTCGAATTGAATGCCGAGCTGCGTTCAGACATGGGGAAAGGTGCGAGCCGCCGCCTACGTCGTGAAGCAGACCTAGTTCCAGCCATCATTTACGGTGGTGACGAGCAGCCACAACCGATCACCTTGAATCATAAAGAAGTATTAATGCACGTTGATCACGAAGCATTTTACTCGCACATTTTAACGCTTGTCATCGATGGCAAAAAACACAAAGTTATCTTGAAAGACATGCAGCGTCATCCTTTCAAGCCAAAAGTAACTCACATGGATTTCCAACGTGTTTCTGCGAAGCAAGTTATCACCATGCAAGTACCACTTCACTTCTTGAACGAAGACAAGTGTGTTGGCGTTAAAAACGGTGGCATTATCCAGCACCAAATGAATACGGTTGAAATCGTTTGTGCGGCGAAAGATCTTCCTGAGTACCTGGAAATTGATGTTGCTGACCTGGACGTTAACGACGTATTCCATTTGTCTGACATCAAACTGAGCAAAGGGATTCAGATTTCTGACCTGATTCAGGGCGAAGACCACGATCACGCGGTTGTAACCGTGCATCGCCGTGGTGTTGCTGCAGACGAAGCTTCTGACGACGCAGAGTCAGAAGAAAGCGGCGAAGACTAAGTTCTTCCAGACATTAGGTCTATCTAGTGTCCGCTATCAAACTCATTGTGGGCCTGGCCAATCCAGGCTCACAATATCAAGACACTCGTCATAACGCTGGCGCCTGGTTCGTCGAACAACTCGCGCGCAGTTACCAAATTCCTCTAAATTCCGACAGCAAACACTTTGGCTTCACAGGCCGAGGATTAATCAATTCTCGTGATGTTCGCTTATTGATTCCCACTACTTACATGAATTTAAGCGGTAAAGCCATTGCTTCGATTGCCCAATTTTATAAAATTGAACCCGAAGAAATTCTGGTTGCGCACGATGAACTCGATATTGCGCCCGGTGAAATTCGCTTGAAAAAAGGCGGCGGACATGGCGGTCACAACGGCCTTCGAGACACCATTGCCAAATTGGGAAATAATAAAAACTTCTACCGATTGCGCGTTGGCATCGGTCATCCGGGCGATAAAAGCCAGGTCACGGGGTTTGTACTTGGGAAGCCACCGGCAAAAGAACGCAACAACATCGAATCCGCCATCGACGAAGCTATTCGCAGCATCGATGATATTCTCAGTGGCAATCACGACAAGGCCATGCAGTATCTACACAGCCTGAAAAGCCCCGTTAATTAACATCAAAAACAGCATTCGCTTGTCAAAATTTACGTTTATCCCTAAAACTCTGCCTTTCATCCAGTCTGTCCCCATTTGCGCATTCCGTTGGTGAAATAACCACCACTTTCCGTTAATATGACTGATGATTAGGGAAAGCCAGATTGTATGAAGTCTTCCAAAAGAATAAAAAATAATACCCAACTCCTTATTTTAATTAGCATCATTACGGCTATTAGCCTGACGGTTTTTGGCGTATTTCGTCTTATTAATGGTGAATTCACTCAGGCCTACATCGACTTTTTCATTGCCGCCGTTTGTATCGCCAGCGCCGTTATCAGCCACTTACAACAAAGTACTCACATCGCTCGATGGATTTTGCTTTGCACTGGTAGTGTCAGTTTACTGGCCCTGGTATCTATGCGAGGAACCGACGTACTTTACTGGATCTACCCAATAATTGTAGGCGGATACTATTTATTACTTCCGCGGCAAACCTTCTGGTTCAACATGGCCATCATCACCGCTGCGACCTTACTGACGACGCGATTCATCAACTGGATCGATACCCTCGCCATTTGCATGACCATGATTGTCGCCAATCTGTTTGCTTACGCATTTTCGCAGCGCAATCACATGCAACAGGAAGAATTAAAAAAACTGGCCCACTACGACAGTTTAACCGGTATCCGTAATCGCCGATCATTCGACCGCAACCTCAAGGAAATCTCTGAAGCCAAACAAGGCGCAGCCATGATCGTTATCGACATCGATTTCTTTAAAAAGATCAACGATAATCACGGCCATACGGCCGGCGATAGTGTCTTAAAAGAAGTTGGGCAAGTCATTGAAAACAATATTCGGGTGTCGGATCTGCTTTTTCGCTACGGCGGTGAAGAATTCATTCTGTTAACCCGCGATAACGCCGGACTGGCACCGGAAAAACTGGCCGAAAAAATACGCGTCATTGTGAGCGAACATACCTTTTCCAACAACATACGACTGACCATTTCTTGTGGTGTCGCCACTTTAGAGCAAGACGAATCAATCGAACACTGGTTTCGTCGCGCCGATAACCTGCTTTACGAGGCCAAAGACACCGGTCGCAATAAAGTTGTCTCCGATGTTGAAAATCGACAAGAAGGTCTCGTCGGAGCCTGATATAATACCGCCTGATTTTTCGGCGGTTCTGGTTATTTATCACTCAATCACCAGCGTCGCCCTTTGCTAGATTAAAGATTTTCAGGTCGACGTCTTGCTAAAACGCGGCGTCGCCTAATAACCAAAGGTTGATAAACATGGGTTTTAATTGCGGTATTGTCGGATTACCTAACGTTGGTAAATCCACTTTGTTTAATGCGCTGACCGACGCTGGCATCGACGCACAGAATTATCCATTCTGCACCATTGATCCCAACACGGGCGTTGTTGGCGTTCCCGATCCGCGTCTCGATAAATTGGCCGCGATCGTCAATCCGCAAAAGATCCTGCCAACCACCATGGAATTCGTCGATATCGCTGGTCTGGTTGCTGGTGCGTCAAAAGGCGAAGGTCTGGGCAATAAATTTCTCGCCAATATTCGCGAAACCGACGCCATTGCCCACGTGGTTCGTTGTTTCGAGAACGACGACATCGTGCATGTTTCGGGAAAAATCGATCCCATCGCCGACATCGAAGTCATCAACACCGAGCTTGCGCTGGCCGATTTGGAAAGCGTAGAAAAAGCGATTTTACGCGCCACCAAAATGGCCAAAGGTGGCGACAAAGAATCCAAAGCCCGGCTGGTGATTCTGGAAAAAATCAAACCGGTACTGGACGAAGGCAAACCGGTGCGGTCCATCGACTTTGACGACGACGAGTGGAAGATCGTCAAACAATTGCACCTGATCACCTCCAAGCCGACCATGTACATTGCCAATGTCAACGAAGACGGCTTTGAGAACAATCCCAACCTCGACAAAGTTCGCGCTTTCGCTGCCGAAGAAAACGCCGAAGTGGTTCCGGTGTGTGCGGCAATGGAATCGGAAATTGCCAGCCTCGAAGACGAAGAGAAAGTTGAGTTTCTGGAAGAGATGGGACTCGAAGAGCCCGGTTTGAATCGAGTGATTCGCGCCGGTTACAAGCTGCTTGATTTGCACACCTACTTTACCGCGGGTGAAAAAGAAGTTCGCGCCTGGACGGTTCGCATCGGTTCAACCGCGCCCCAAGCGGCGGGGGTTATTCATACCGACTTTGAAAAAGGCTTTATTCGCGCCGAAGTCATCGCATACGACGACTATGTCGAATTAAACGGAGAGCAAGGCGCCAAAGACGCCGGAAAATGGCGACTTGAAGGCAAAGAATACATCGTTAAAGACGGCGACGTTGTTCACTTCCGTTTTAACGTTTAATCGAACAATAAAAAACAAAAGAAAAAGGCGCATTGCGCCTTTTTTTGTGCCCGAATAAACGATTATTGACTGGCCAGCCACTGCTTAAAAGCTTTCGAGTTAGCAAACGCCTGAAACTCCGGATCGTTTTGAAACAGATCGAAATCGAATTCAATATTAAACAGAGTGACCATTTTTTTAAACAGAGCCACCAGTTCATCAAATTGCTCTGCGCTTAGGTACAGATCACTTAAATGCCAATAATACTGTTCACTGAAATTGCTGTATTCGATGGCTTTTTTCGCCAGCACAAAGGCTTCGTCATAACGCTCTTCAGTAAAACGCAAGTTCGACATCAACATATACACTTGTGGCTCATTATTGAATCGTTGATTAATACGTTGCAGTCCGGCCATGGCCTTTTGAAACTTCTCAGCGTAAAAGTAATGATCCAGTAAAATGAAAAAGTACTCTGGCCGATCACCGAAGGCTTTATCCATTAACGATAATTGTCTCGTATACTCTTCTTCCGACACGTATTGTGAATAGTTAACCCGCAACACAAACACAGCCTGATGGTTATAAATCTCTTCTGGTAACTTTTTTAACTCGAAAAATACGCCTCGATAATCCCCCTGTCGAGACAGCTTTCCTATGTTCTTAAAAATCGTCAGTATTTCAGCTTTCGGTTTGTTCAATCCGACAAGTCGGGTAAAAAAATTACTTTTCTCGGGCAGTAAAAACGAAACGGACGTGGCGTAAGAATGCGTCACAAAGGCGCCCTGAGCAAAATCATACCAATCGATAACGTAGCCACTTTTTGGGTCCACCAACAACTCAAGAAACGACATCCCGCCGGTTTCGTAGTCGACCAGTAGCAATGCGCGCTGCGAACCGTCGACGGTAATCACTTTCCGATAAGTAGCAATGCCAGATTGATTGGCAATGGATATCAGTAGGTTGGGTACGTAATTCTTGGTGAGGCCACTTTTCGCACCTCGAATCAGTTGTCGCTTTTCTGACGCTGAAAACTTATCCGAAACCAGATGCGTCACCTTTTTCGCCATCGCATCGATATCAATCAGTCGGATTAATGCCTCGGCGTCGTTCTCATTCATTGCGTCAGCAAATTGTTGTCCCACATTGGCAATAATTTTTTTATGTTCGCCCGACGACAAATCTTTTGCCCAGCCATTGCCAGCAGCGATGAACAAGGCAACGACAAACCACCCAACTGATAAAAATACAACTTTCATTCGACCCACGACATCCTCCAAGACAATGATCTTTTGATTCCAGTAATCACTTGATTGCAGTAATCACTTGACTCCAATGTGTTCGACGCACACAGCTGTCTTAAAAAGACTACCTCAACAGCATGGAATCGGCGTGAAACGTTACTGTCTGCAGCACAAGTTTAAAGTCGATGAACTCGAACGATTGGACATTATTGACTCAGAATTCTAAAGAATGAACCGTCGGGTGACAAGAAACTACGTAAAGATCGGCCAGGCGAGAGTATACGCCAGTGTAATGAAACCGATCGGTCACCACCCGTAAAGCTGGCAGCAACCGATTGGTAAGCGCTTTAAACGCTTCGAGTTGCCAGAGCGGGTGAAATTTTACAGGCTCGTTTTGCGGGGCCGTAAACGGCCAGCTGACCAATCAACCAAAGAATCAACATTCCGGCGGGAATGTAAAACCAGTCGATCCGTGGAAGGTTTAACGCGTCCACCAGCAGAATGTTTAACCCAATGGTCATTCCGGCCCCGACCAAGACACCGATACTGGTGATCAAAAAGTTCTCCAGCATGAAATAACGCATGATGTCGATCTTACGTGCGCCCAATGCGCGTCGAGTGCCGATTTGTTTTCTGCGTCGATTGACACTGAAACTGGCCAGCCCGACTATGCCAAGTGCGGTTACCACTGTGAGGCAAATGATTAAGGTTTTTAATACCGTATTCATGCCGTTGTGCCCACGGTAGCTGCGTTCCCTGACCTCTTCCATACTGCGCAAATTACGAATCAGTCGTCCTTTGTAATTATTCATCAAGCCGTTTTCAACGTCGGTCATCAATCGGTCGCGTTCTCCGGGCTCGGTGCGCACAAAGATGCGGCCACTGCCAAACTGGATTTGTGATGGTACCAACAGCGTGCGTTCAACTCCGTTCCATCCGTTCCAGGGCGCCTGCATTTTATCGACAATACCAATGATGTTGATGGGTTGCGTTTCACTGATGTAGACCGTTTGCCCCAGCGCCGATTGCCAGTCGTCGTCGAACAATTCACTCGCCATCGCCTTGGTAATAATGCCCTGCCCGGGCCATTGCGTGGTCGATCTTTCACGCCAGATAATTTCGTCGGCAGTAAAGTTACGACCGGCGATAAGCTCAACACCAAACGCATCGATGCCGTGATCATCAACAAAATAGATCGCGGTACCAACACCATCGGCGTCGGGCCCTTGCTCGGTGGCCAAACTCATCGACCAACCGCCACCGGTTAATGGCGCCGAATTGGTTTGCACCGCATCGACCACACCGGGCAGCTGGCGAATATAATCCAAATCGGCACTTATTTGAGTTTGTTCGTTAAAATCGTCGGCAAATCCCATGTAGGACAAAACGAAGGTATTGGCTTCATCGATGCCCGAAGCACGATCCATTTGTCCTTGCCGATGTTGAATCATAAACACCGAGTTCACAATAATCGCCATGGTCAGCGCGATCTGCAGCGCGATTAAGAGCGCGCCCATTTTATTGCGCGACAAGGCACTGAGTATGGGTCGAATTTGCATGCTGATGACTCCTATTGCGTTTTTAATTGAACGGCGGGTTGAATACTGCAAGCACGCCAGGTGGGATAAATGCCCGCCAACAAAGCCGACACAATGGCAAGTGCAATGGCCGTAAACATCATGGTGGTATCGAGATACACCAAATGTTGCACACTGTCACCAAACAAAGCCGCAATGCCTTTTAAACCGCCCCAGGCGAGAATCAGGCCGACCAGTCCACCGGCAACACCAATCATCGCCGACTCAATCAAATGCTGAGTAAACAAGGTTCGTTTCGACGCCCCCAGTGCTCGACGCAAACCAATCTCGCCGGCCTTGGTGGAGAATTTGGTCAGCAATAAACCAATGGTGTTGAGCAGACATACCAGCAAGAACATCACCGACAACCACATGATCACCCGAGCGCCATCGTCGACCACACCTTGCAGTTCCATCCATTGCATCACTGGCTGAATGTGATTGTTCAACGGTCGCGGAAAACGTCCCAGGTCTTTTTGTTGTTTCGCGTAAGTATCGAGAAACGCTTTGTAATCCTGCTGTTCCGCTTCGGTAGGTAGCTCGGCCCAGAACTGTATCCAGATGCATTCCGAGTTTAAAAAGCCCTGAAAACCTTCTTCGTTACTTGGCTTCCAGCAATTGGTGTTGCCTGCCCGAGGTAGCTCAAACGCCGCCACCAGATTAAACGGGATGTAATAATCTTCTGGCTCGCTGAAAGCGCCGTTCGTCACATCGTAAAATTTTGGGATCGGCTGATAGTGATCAAGCACCCCGACCACTTTATAATTGCGTCCGCCGATCCGCACAAATTGACCCACCGAATTTTCGCCACCAAATAATTTTTCATTGGTTGCTTTGCTCAATACCGTCACCAGCTCGCGATTTTGATCGCTGTCGCGAGACCAGCCATTGCCGTACAAAAATGGCACATCGAACATGGCAAAAAAATCGGCAAAAGCCGCGCGACCCATGGCTTCGAAAGGTCGCACTTCGTCACCCTCAGGCTCAATCACTTCAAACACTTTGACCATGGCGCTTTGCCGTTTTGCCGGGGCCGACGCCATTAACGCGACAGCGTCCATGTAGGTAAGCTGATCGGGCGCAATGTTGGGTTCGCGATACGGATTGTTCGGATCCCAGGAGTCGAGTTGAACCGCAAACAGTTGATCGCTTTTGTGCGGTATCGGATCACTGCCCATGGCGTAATTAACCGTTATCGCCGTCATCGACGCACCGATCCCCACTGCAATGGCAGCAATCATCAAACTGCTTAAAATCGGGTTGCGTTTGATCGACAGCAACGCCAAACGTAAATAATATCGCAACATGTCTCCGTCCTCAGGCCATTGCCGACTGTTGTTCCACTGTTGCAGTCGCAACATCGGTAACCTGGTTCAATTCGGTCACCCGACCGTCTTTTACTGCGATGGTGCGTGGAGTGCGCCTCGCCAATTTAGGATCGTGAGTCACCATAATAATGGTCGTACCGTCGCGATTGATCTCTTCCAGCAACGACATAACGCTTTCCGCCATTTCAGAATCGAGATTCCCGGTGGGCTCGTCCGCTAGCAGGAACCGGGGAGAACCGGCCAGCGCACGAGCAATGGCAACACGCTGTTGCTGCCCACCAGAAAGTTGCGACGGAATGTGTTTCATTCGATTAACCAACCCCACTGTTTCTAACGCGTGTTCAATGCGTTCTTTTCGTTCTTTGCTGTTCATTGCGCGATAACGTAACGGCACATCAACGTTATCGAACAAGTTCAGATCGGGAATTAGATTAAAGCTCTGAAAAATAAAACCGATCTTCTCGTTGCGTAACTTTGAACGTTGATTGTCATTCAGATCGCGCACATCGACACCATCAAGCGAATAACCACCATCGGTAAACGTTTCTAAAAGTCCAGCGATGTTTAAAAAAGTTGTTTTGCCAGAACCCGACGGCCCGGTAACGGCCACAAACTCGCCCTCTTTTACGTGCAAAGAGAAATCTCTCAGGGCGTGGGTTTCGACCACTTCGGTACGAAAAACTTTTTTTATGTTGGTCATATTTAACATCAGAAAGATCCTCTTTATTATCGGTTGATCAACACGCTGTCAGCGCCCTGAAATGATTCGGTACTGGAAATAATAATTTGTTCGTCAGGTTTCAGGCCTTGCAAAATTTCAACTTGACTTAAACTTCGCGCGCCGGTTTTGATCGCCACCTTCTGAGCCACATCACCGTTCACTTTATAAGCGACGCGACCGGCGCCCGAGTCAAGAAACTGTCCGCGCTTGACCATCAAAACGTTTTCTTTTCGTTCCAGCAAAATGCGCGTGGTGAGTCGTTGATTCTGTCGCAATCCTTCGGGCGGTGCGGCATCAAAACGAACGCGTCCCAACACCTGGTTGTTTTGAATTTCAGGAGATATCGAAACCAATGTCGCCAAATGCAGATCGTTACCGGTGCGAATTTCGGCCTGCATGCCCAAACCCAAATCGTCAGCGTAAGATTCGGGCACCGCAACTTCGACTTCAAACTGGGTTAAGTCCACCACCGAAATCACGGGCTGGTTTTTCGCTATAGCGGTTTTTTCTTCCACCACCAGCTGGCCAACGATGCCCTTGACGGGCGACAACAGTTTCAAGCGATCCACCTGACGCAACAATTCATCCACCAACAATTGTTGACGCTGAATTTGCAATCGCTTGGTTTTTAATTCGAAGTCGAGGCTTTCTTTATTGAGTTTGGCGTCTTGCACCGCGTGTTGGTGCGCCAGTTTGGCATTCTGTAAATCGTCTTGCGCCTTTTCATAATCGATGGCACTGATAGCGTTGCGTTGGTAGGCGGCTTCGGCACGGCGCATTTCACGCTCAGCGGCGTTCAGCGTTACTTCGGCAAGGTCCACCACTTTTTGATTTTCCAGTGCCTGCTTTTTGGCTTGAATGCCCTGCCGATCGATATCGATCGACATGCTTTGTAGAGTCGCCTGCTCTTGCTCCAGCTGATTGTTCAGTTCTGGGCTGTCAATTTCTGCCAGCAACTGGCCTTCAGTGACGTCCTGGCCGGCCTGCACGTAAAAACTGATGGTTCCCGCTGCAGAGGCGTATAAGGTAGGGCTAACTGCCGCAACTATTTTGCCTTGCACCGACACATCACGAACAAAGTCGCCTTGAGTGACAGTGGCCAGTCGAATGCGATCAAAAGCCACACTGTGCTGCGCCGAAGTCCAGCGAGAAAAGGCCGGTGCGGCTAAAACAATGGCAACCATTAATAAAACAGCACCACCCAGATAAATAAACCACTTAAATCGGCTACCGCGTTTTTCCAACACGATATCCTGCCCAGAAGTATCCGCAATCTTCACATGAATCCCCAATTCGTAGTGTTGTCCAGCGACAAAGCGCTTGGCTTTCTCGAACAGACGAACCGGGTTAAGAAAAAGTTTGAAAGGTAAACGTAAGTAAATGTGTCGAATGGGTGTGGCAGCGTTTCGCACACTGCGAAAAAATCAAGTGAACGCCACTTAGATCATCGTTCTCCTTAGATCAGTCATCGACTTAACGCCACACTTATTGCGTCGATTGAAATTCTTGTTGAGTTTTTTCGGTTTTTAAATAGATGAACAAGCCAATATAAACAGCCATCGCCAAAACCCAGCCAAT
>JBPEWV010000181.1:0-22437 GCA_052032335.1 Pleionea sp.
GCAGGCGAGTCGGATTGAATGGTTTCTAAATTCAATCGTTCGAGTTTTATCGCGGTACATTTAAAATGACGCACGGTAAAATCCAGCCAGTTGCAATCAAGTTGAATATTCGATAATTCGATGCGCGAGGTTTCTTCTCGCCAGGCAATTCGATCAACGGATACCGTTTCGCTTAACTTTCCGCTCACTTTACCCAACTGTAAATTTTCAGGTAAAAATGGCTTACTGTTATTAACCGCCCATTGCAATCCTGTTGCTGAAAAATAAATCCAGCCCGTAAGAGTCAACAGGACAATAAGAAAGACCAACAACAACCACAAAAATGGCTTTAATACACGCATCATAAATCGGGACCAATGGTTATGTGCCAGCGCCATTCTTTGTCATTCACTTGCGGATTCGCATTGTCGAGCCGTCGAGCAACATCAAACCGAATCGCACCGACCGGTGTAACCCAGCGGATTCCCGTGCCAACCGAACGCTTCAACTCATAATCATCTCGATGATTAAACGCATTCCCGGCGTCTGAGAATAATGCCCAGCGCCAACTGTCAGTAAACTGCCAATCCAGTTCGACCGATTGTGTGACGATATATCTGCCTCCCAGCACCTGACCCTGATCATCGAGTGGCGCCAACGACTGATATTCGTAACCTCGGACTGACGTGTCACCACCAGCAAAGAAACGGTAGGTGGTGGGCATCTGTGCGTTAAAAGTTTCCACTGGCATGTCTGTAATACCCATATGCAATCGCCACAACAGGCGCCAACGATCACTCAGCGAGTATACCCATTTAATACGTTGCTCCCATTGCACAAAATCAAGGTCAGGGTCGCTAATGCGCTCATTACTCATTCGTAATATGGATTGCCAGTGCCATCCTTTGGTCACTCGAAACGGATCTTTCACACTGTAATAGTCGACTTGCCAAGAAGGCACCAGATATTCCAGATAATTTTCAATGATATCGTTAGAAGAAATTTCCTCGGCGGCAATGGTTGCGCCGTATTGAAACGTCCAATAATCATTTTTCTTATCCACCCAACGCGAATCAAATGCTGTAATTTTGCTGCGCGCAATATCCTCTTCTTTTACCCGGTAACTGGCGCGGTTAATCCATTCGTCACCCAGTTGTTGCAATGGAATTCGGTATTGAAAATCGACGCCCGAAGAAATCTCACTGAGATCCAGACGCGCGATATAGTTATGGCCGCTATCATTAACCCGCCGATCTTGCCAGCTAATCCCAAAACGGGGACCGGAATCAGTACCATAGCCGACTGACGATTTTAGTTCGTACTTCTCCCGATCGGACAGCTCTATGACAATATCAACCTGATGTTCAACATGATCGACGGATTGCCGAACATTGACATAACTGAAAAAGCCGGAGCGATTGAGCGCCTGTTGGGTTTGCAATATGGCCGACTGGTTGTAAAAGTCGCCCGGTTGCAACGAGTAAAAGCGGGTAAGAAACGATGGCGACAACTCGCTTCCCTCAAGTTCAACACTGTGGATCCGATACCTTGGCCCAGTTGTTAATACCCAGTTAATATTGGCGGATTGATTGTCAGGGTTGACCAACAACTGCGCGACCGAAAATTGAGCATTAAAGAATCCGAGTTCAATGGCTGTCGATTGAAACTTTGACTTAAAACTTTCGTAATCCCCATGATTCACCACATCCCCTTGGCGAAAAGGTCGTTGCTTCCATAACGAAACCAAGGGTTTAAAGTCTTTTCCGGCACCCTCGATGGAAAACTCAAGCAATTGCCAACGCGTGGGTTGACCCGGTTCGACCTTTAACGTCCAAGCTTGGTGGTCTCCAGCCAAAAGGAGTTCCGGAGCATAATACCCCATTGCTTTAAGTGCCTGCCGTGTTTTACGGAGAATAAATTCGTTGGATCGTGGAAAACCAAGCGTCGAATAAGGCATGACCCCTTGTTTTAACTCAAGGTGCGCTTCGATATTGTCTTTTAAAGCACCATTGACCCCTTTTATCGATACGGGGGTGCCTTCGGCAACTGCACACACGGATACTACCGAAAAAAACATTCCAACCAATAATTGTCGACTAGCCAGAGAATGGATCAATCACACTCCTTTAAACGCTCTTTTGCCACAGGCAACTCGCTTTGAAACCACTGTTTGGGCGCGATCGTAGCAAAGTCCACGGTAATAACAACTGCCCAGCGCTCAATCTACAACAAGTCACATGAACGCAGCATGAACCGAAACCCTACCCAACAACAGAAGCGTAATAGGATCGAACAGCAGGCACATCAGCAACCATTTTTCGATGCTCTAATAATCGAGGGGCAACATCGTTTACTATGGATACGGGAATATGGTCCAGATGGCCCGAGCACAAGGCGTTTATCCAGACGAACACTTTCAAATCAGCAATGGTTAATCGTCCATCGGCAAAATACTGTCCACCTTGATCAATCAGTTTATTCTCGGTCCACTTTAAGTAATCGGTTATCGGCCCAGAAACCAGTTTTTCCCGGGCAGATTGTAAAGCTTCGCCCTGCAGTCCGAATGTCGCAACCAAATGATCGGTTATGTCTTCGTGAGCCTCCAGGATTTCGTCACACAGCATCGCTTCGAAAGCATCAACCGGATAAAGATCAGCCAACTTGGCGACATAGCGGTTAATCGCGTTACATTGAGTGATGACTTTGCCATCAATTTCTAACACCGGTACCTGTTTTAGCGGCAGTTTCGAACGAAACGTTGCTAACTCTGAGAATTCAATTCGATGATCATCGAAGGCGATACCACCTATGATCATGGCTAACCTGGCTGGCTCTCCGCGTCCACCGTGAACGTTGAAATAGGTTAATTTTAGCTTTGCCATACAATGCCTCGTATTGTTTTAAGTCTTAAATTGGGTGCTCTCCTCCCGAATATCTCATTGAGAGTTTTAGCATACACAAATTACACCGACGACCTGCCATTTTAAGCATGCAGAATGCGTGAGTCAGCCTGTGGTTTGAACACCCAACAAAGCAATTCTTTTTTGCAGTTTCCACTAGTGCTATCCTTATCGCATCTTATCAAACTTTGGTATCTGGTATGCAAAAACAATGCATTGGTTGTCAACGCGAAATTTCCTGGGGTCACAACGAATGTCCTTTTTGTGGCGCTTCTCAAAGTCGATTGAAATACTACCGCCCCCAACTTTTGATCCTATTGTTATTAACTGCTGTTGGCTTTTGGGCAGGCCGATACATTCATCAACAGGCGTTAACCACTGCCAAACTGTCCATCGCTGAAGAAAATCAAGCCATCATCCAGCAAAATGAATCTCAAATACAATCGTTAAACGCGGTATTGAAAGAAAAAGAAGGTGAACTCGCGATCCTTCGCACAGAACTCAATCAACTGAAAGAAAATCAATCTTCCAATGCGAGCGAAACCCAAAACCAGTTGAACGATCTTCGTAACCAACTGACATCGGCCAAAGCGGAAGCGGAAAAACAGCAAGGTCGAGCCGACTGGCTAGGCAGAGAAAACGTTCGCTTGAAACAGGAGGTTGAGCAGTTGAAGCAATCTCTGGCAGAGGCTGAGAAACAACCAACTCAAACCGACATAACGACACAAAATGATGACCCGCCTCAATCCGTTTCACCCAGTACACAAAACGAACAATCAGGTGATCGGCAACCGTTCTAAAAAAATTGGTTGGTGTTTTAATGGCGATTGATTCTGGTCAGTCCACTATCTTTGTAACGAAATGCTCTGTTGTAAACAGATAGGCTTACATTTTAATCATGATTTTTATGGTAATAATTACCAATCATTCAATTTGATACACAGCATAAATTATGTTTGCTTTTTATAACCTAATGGTTAACTCGCAGCTCTCTGTTGATTGACTTTTATAACCTGCCGTCAAAAAGTTAACCAACTCTAACTTTAAACTTCGATTTTAACGTTTTGATATTTAATACATTTAATTTGAAATGTCATATAATTACTAACTAACGTCAGAATTCTTTCAATGCATTTCTATCTATTTTGCTTTTAAATAGCTTATGAAATTTGAACCGCCCATCGGAGTGAATCCCATCTTTTCGGTTCGATTGATGCATTTATTTCAATATTATTTCAACAACCTTCCCTTTCTTAATCACTCGTTCATTTTTGTGAGATGTTTAAACCAGTCTGTAATGGTAATTTGTAACGATTTCGCCAATTGACCCCATACATTTTTCTGTGTACTCTTGCCGCCGCTTTAGTAGTAGCCTGTAGTTTAAACATCTTTTCTATTTATTGGAGCGCTCAGTTGGGTTAACCAAACTCACTGTGCCATTAAAAGGAGCATTAAAATGCGAGAGCTTACTGATCATGAAATTCGCTACATTTCAGGTGGGTGCGATCAAAATGATGACGATGCTTATTCTCCTACAGGAGAAATCATCGTTAAACCACCTGAAGGACCCGATGAGGAAATAATAGATTCAAGCATATCCCCTTGGCTTAAGTGGTTGTTGGGAATCTAGCCTTAACAATACGGAATGGCAGATGAATTCAAACGAAACATCTGCCTGTTGCTTCGGAGTTTTAGAGACTTCCAACCTCGCTAGTTATGATAATCCACTTTAATAAATTCAGAACAATACTTGTTCTTTGTCTGGTTACCGTTACAAATTTGGTGAGCTTGTCGGAGGCTCAAGAACAACCTTCCCTGCATTTTACTCATATAGAGTCACGTCATGGATTGTCTCAAAATGCCATCAATGTCGTTCGACAAGATACGCAAGGCTATATTTGGATTGGTACAGACAATGGATTGAACCGCTTCGACGGTTACGAGATTGAACAGTATTTGCCCGAATACGGCGTTCCAAACACGATCAAAGGCAGCAAAATAAAAGCCATTGCACCAGCAAACGATGAACGTATTTGGATCGGCTCGCTCGATGGTGGACTGAGTGTTTATAACACCCGAACAGAGCAGTTCCACAACGTCGATCTATCGACAGCTCTGGCCACTCAAAAGTCGATCTATGTGAGAGCCATACATATGGCTTCGGACAGTTCACTTTGGCTTGGTACTGCAAGGCATGGACTCGTTTTATACAACACAAAAGCAGGAACTGCCGAGTCATTTACTGCTCCAATCAACAGTCGATTCACCCGTTTCATCACTCGGATTCAGCCCGTCTCAAACGATTTAATACTGGTAGGCACTGCCAAAGGACTGTTTCTGTTCAATACCATTAATAAACGCTTTGTCCCACTTGAAACGTTAGGTCAGTTAGCCTCAAAGACTCAAAATGCTAATATTTCTGCAATTGCTGTGGACGGACACATCTGGTGGATTGGCACGCAGAGTGAGGGGCTGTTCCAATTCAACCATAAAACAGGCGCTCTCAATCACCACTTATTCGATCCTCTCGGACGGAATAATAGACAGCGAGTATTTGATTTAGCCCTTGAAGACAATGGAAATCTTTGGGTTGCAACTTCTAATGGGTTGAATTTGTTCGATCCAGAACTTGAGCAAGTTCAGCAATTTCTGAGCGATGCATCGAACCCTTTCAGCTTAAGTGAAAACCAGATCATCTCATTGTTCATCGATCGTACCGGGGTGCTTTGGGCAGGAGGTTACAACCGAGGCATAAATAAACTCGACTTGCACACTCGACAATTTGAATTTCTGGTCAATAACAAAGAACTTAAAAACTGCGTTGGTAATGTGAATAGCTCGGTCATCATCGATGAATCAGGTCAACGCTGGGTTGGTGCGGATAATGGGTTGTTTCGTTACAGTTATCGAGATTCTTCTTGCAAACATTATCAATCTCCTTTGTTAGCGGACTCTACCGTTACTGCACTGGAAAATTCAGCCAACTCCGATATCTGGATCGGTACACGCAGCGGACTCAACCGGTTGGATCCGAAAACCGATAAAGTAAAGTTGATCGCGGTTTCAAAGGACGAAGATGAAACCAATGCTCCATTGATGATCAACACTTTATTCGACGACCAACAAGGTTATCTATGGATAGGAACACATTACGGATTGTTCAAAATGAACACCGAGGTTGAATCGATAGAAAAAATATTTACCAGGCGCTCTCCGGCCTCTGCATTAAGTTCCAATCAGATATTCGAAATTACACAATCACCCGATGGTTATCTATGGATCGCAACCGCGCGCGGACTTAATCGTATCGACCCGACTAACGACCAAGTTGTTCACTTCTTACATGATCCTGAAAATCCAAATACACTCAGTAATAACGCTGTTTATGGCATCCTGGTAGCAGAAAATAACTTATGGCTGGCAACAGCAAATGGTTTAAATCACTTTGATCGCAGAACAAATCGGTTTATTCACTACGGTAAATCACAAGGACTGAATGTCCGGTCGATTTATGCGCTTGAGAAAGATTCAAACAACAATATGTGGCTGTCCAGCAATCAAGGGCTGGTACGATTCAATATTGGTCAGCAGTCTTTTCACCATTTTGGTCTAAAAGATGGCATACAAGCGCTCGAATTCACCGGCGAAAGTACCTACGACCAAATCAACAACAAAATCTACTTCTCGGCAAGCCATGGCTTGGTTGCATTTAATCCTGACAGTGTCCACTTAAATCAAAGTCAAACCAATCCGGTTCTAACCAAGCTACTCATTAACAATCGTCCAGTAAATGTATCTGCTAATGACGAAAAAACGATACTTGCAAACCCCATCAACCAAACCGAACGTTTAGTACTAAGTCACCAACAGTCGTCTTTCGCACTGGAGTTTTCGGCAATGCATTATGCCAGTCCAGATGACAATTCCTTCCGATACAAAATTGATGGCATTACCAACGGTTGGCTCAGCACCTCAGCATTCAATCGCAGAGTGTCTTTTGGAAAACTGGCTGCGGGCGAATACACTTTTCACCTTCAAGCGACAAATCACAATGGCGCCGGAGCCAATAAAACCAAACAGCTGGTGATCGTGGTTAACCCACCCTGGTACTTGAGTCCAATCGCTAAGTTCGCATACCTGTTAAGCATTATGGGATTAACAATCTTCGCTTACAAATACAGAACCCGTGTCATTCGTCGACGAGCTTTGGTTTTAGAGCAACAGGTTCGCCAACGGACGCAAGAGCTGAGTAAAGAGAAACGTCGTGTGGATTTATTACTCGAGCGGAAAAACCAGGAACTGGTGAATATGTCGCACGAATTTCGAACCCCTCTGACACTCATGTTAGGACCCATTAATCGATTAAAACACCAGTTAACGAATCCGGATATTAATGTCAGTTTCGATATTATTAAACGCAATTGCGAACGCATGTTGAAAATGGTTAATCAATTGTTGGATATCGAGCAATCACGGGTCGAACGGGTGCGCCCAAAGCAACCCATTCCTGTGACGGCGCTCGCCGAACAAATCATTCGCTCGTTTCAAGAGCTCGCAGAAAGCAAAGGAATTAAAATTAGTCAGGGGCGATGGGAAGTCACCTCTTTGTGGTACGTGCCCGATGTGTTCGAGAAAATCTTTATAAACCTATTATCCAACGCTATCAAGTACACACCCGAAGGTGGAAATGTTTTGATCGAAGTTTTCTCCACCGATCAAAACGAAGTCCAGCTAGTGGTCCACGACTCGGGCATCGGAATTGAAAAAAGTCAGCAGAGCGCTGTATTTGATCGCTACTATCGCGCTTCCGACCCCAAAGTGTCACAGCAGGTTGGTGCCGGCATCGGGCTTGCCCTTGTTAAAGAATTACTAACAACGCATGGCGGAGCCATTGAATTACAAAGTGAGCCTGGAAAAGGCACCAAAATTACAATCACGCTCGAGCGGTTAAATGAGCACTGTATCGAGCATGAAGAAACACCTCAAGACGCGCACATTGAGGAGTACATACGTCAGGAAACCGAGACCTTACTGCCAATCACTAATACCTTACAAAATCAGGCACACGAATCGCCCAATTCCGAATCAATTAGAGAAACATTGCTGGTGGTTGAAGATAATGCGGATATGAGAACCTATCTCGAGACCATTCTCTCCAATCATTACCATTGCCTGTTCGCAGCAGATGGAGTTCAAGGTATCGAGCTCGCAATGGGTGAAATACCCGATCTGATAATTACCGATCTAATGATGCCGAATAAAAGTGGTTTCGATCTCTGTCAGCAGCTAAAAAGCGATATTCGAACCAGTCATATTCCAATTATTATCTTAACCGCTCGACACGAAACGGTCAGCCGGATTAAAGGCTGGCAGTTAAAAGCCGATGAATTCATCAGCAAGCCTTTCAATGAGCTCGAACTGTTGGCGCGAATAAGCAATCTACTGGCGATTCGTCAATTGCTACAGACGCGGCGCACTGCAAATGAGCCGATTAAATCGAGCAGTCCATTAGAAGCTAAAGCTCTTAATGAGAGTGAACCCGAATTTCATTTCTTGGCGAATCTTAGCTCCTTACTAGACTCGGTTTATCAAGACTCGGACATCAAGGTCATTGATATCGCGAAACAGCTTGCCATGAGTGAGCGACAGCTGTTTCGTAAAATGAAAGCACTTTTAAATGTTACGCCTGCAGACTACCTACGAACTTTTCGGCTAGAGAAGTCGAAGCAATTACTAGAACTGGGGCAGCCTGCTGGCGATGTTGCATTGGCAGTTGGCTTCTCTACACATACTTATTTTAGTAAGTGCTTCAAAGCCAAGTACGGCATGTCGCCATCAGAATATTCAACCAAAATCCTTAATCATGAGCATGAGGAAGTAGAATGATCATGATAACCTTTGGAATAACCTATTAACGTTTGGAACTTATTGTGACGCAATCATTATTTCGCAAAGAAGCGTTAGAACATAAGCGTGAAAGGCTTTGGGGTGACGTTCTATTATTTCAGCCCTTATCATTCAGTTTGCTTAGCGCGATTATTACAATTATCGTAGGTCTGATAATTGCCTTACTGTTTTGGGGCGAGTACGTACGCCGAGAAACCGTACAAGGCTATTTGATGCCGAGTGAGGGACTATCAAAAGTTTATGCCAAAAGAAATGGCAGTGTCACCAAACAATATGTAACCGAGGGACAGTTGGTTAAGCAAGGCGACAAACTGTTAACCATTTCGACAGGCGTGGCACTAGAGAACATTCAAGACACCGATACAGCCATTCTGGCAGAGCTCGAGGCGACGAAGAACGCTATCGAGCAAAAGTTGAAAGAAGAAACACATCTCAGCCAACTTGAGAAATCCAAACTGACACAACGAGTTTCAAATTTAAAACTGGAAATAAACCAACTTGACAAACAAGTGCAACTTCTGGAGACCAAGCTGGAGAATTCGAGAAATAAATTGGCTCATATTAAGAAGCTGCATCGAGAAGGTCATTTGTCTCAGGCCGACTACCAAACTCAGAACGAAAATTATATAAATGCCCAGCTTGAACTCAGCAACGCGATTCGTAACCGCTCCAACCTTAATAGCTCAGTCAAAGCCACCGAATTGGAATTACTTCAATTACCCGTAAAACTGTCCAGTCGTCTATTAGATTTGCAGTCCAGCTTGTCGGATATTCGTACTCAAATCATTAGTATCCAAAGCCAACGCTCCTACACCTTAATCGCACCGATCGATGGCCGGGTAACGGCACTGCAAATTCATGAAGGAATGAGCGCAACAACCACATCACCACTGCTATCCATTTTGCCAGAGGGAGCAACCTTTAATGCCGAGTTATTTGTACCCACCCGGGCCATTGGTTTTGTTGCTCCTGATAGCAAGGTCATGATTCGATATTCGGCTTTTCCGTATCAACGCTACGGTATTTATCAGGGCAAAGTCGAGCGTATATCGGAAGTGATCTTATCGCCGAATGAACTACCTGTTCCCATTAACCTGAACGAACCTGTGTATCGCGTTCGAGTTTCTCTGGATCAACAAACGGTTCAAGCCTACGGACAGAACATGCCATTACAAGCAGGAATGCTGCTTGAAGCGGATATCATATTGGATCAACTAACCCTGATCGACTGGATCCTGGATCCTCTGTACAGTCTAAAAGGTCGTCTGTAATGCAAAATCCCGTACATCAATTATCGTTCAAGAATAAGTCTCGGCTTCCAGTAATTTTACAAACCGAAGTCGCTGAGTGCGGTCTGGCAAGTTTGGCGATGGTGGCCAATTATTACGGCCATAAGATCGATATGAACACGTTACGACGCAATTATCCCGTCTCTCTTAAGGGTGCAACGCTTAAAGGCGTGATGCAAACGGCCGATCAATTAGAGTTGGCAACAAGAGCACTGCGGGTCGAACTGGACAGCTTGGTGCAAGTTAAGGCGCCGGCGATATTGCACTGGGATTTAAATCACTTTGTAGTATTAAAGTCGGCCAATAAACATCGTATTGTTATTCATGACCCCGCTTGCGGAGAACGCACCTTAAACATGGAAGACGCCTCAAAGCACTTTACCGGGGTTGTGCTGGAACTCACACCGACCCAGAAGTTTGAGCCCAAAAACGAAGAACATAATCTGCGGCTTTCCGATCTGTGGAGCAAAATAACTGGATTAAAGCGTGTCTTGATCCAAGTATTCTTTTTGTCGTTAATGTTGCAGGTCTTCGCACTCGTCAGTCCACTTTACGTTCAAATGGTCGTCGATAATGTATTAATTGGAAATGATATTAACTTACTCTTGGTACTTGCGCTGGGTTTTGCCCTTTTGGCGATTGTAAAAGTCGGCACATCCACACTGCGTTCTTACATTGTGATGTATTTAAGCAGCCAACTGAGTATTCAGATGGCAGCCAATCTGTTTCGGCACTTAATGCGCCTGCCGCTATCCTACTTTGAGAAACGTCACATAGGCGATATTGTCTCTCGATTTAAATCGATGGATAGCATTAAACAACTGATCACCACGGGTCTGATAGAAACCTTGGTTGATGGCATTATGACCATTGGTACCTTAATCATGATGTTCATTTACAGCCCTTTTCTTGCAGCTATCGTAATATCTGTTGTAACACTTTACGCAATCATTCGTTTTGCCATGTACCGGCCCCTTAAAAGATTGCAAGAAGAATCGATAATCGCCGCCGCCAATGAAAACACCAACTTTATGGAAACCGTTCGCGCAACTCAAAGTATTAAACTGTTTGGGCGCGAGTCACAACGTCAGGCCGTTTGGCACAACCGCTACGCCGATGCTATGAACGCAGGGATTCGCGTTAACAAGTTAAACATCAGTTACCAGGCTATTAATGACATCTTATTTGGTCTGGAAAACGTTATCGTTATTTACTTTGCAGCGACTCTGGTACTCAATAACGAATTCTCAGTCGGGATGCTGTACGCCTTCATGTCATACAAAGGCCAATTTACTTCGAAAACGGCAGCGGTTATCGAAAAAATTATTGAGTTCAAAATGCTCAGCCTGCATTTATCACGTATAGCTGACATCGCAATGACGCCAGAAGAAAAAACCGATTCAGAATCTTTCGAGCAACAAAAGGACATTGCCGGTACCTTAGAGTTAAAAAACATTGATTTTCGCTACTCGCCTGAAGAACCCGAATTATTCAGTCGGTTATCGGCGACCTTTAAGCAAGGCGAATCGGTCGCGCTCATAGGGCCATCCGGTTGCGGAAAAACCACACTACTTAAAATCATGCTAGGACTGTTAAAACCAACACAGGGAAAGGTTTATATCGACGGCCACGATATTACTCAAGTCGGGTTAAAGTGGTACCGGGAACAAGTTGCAGCAGTAATGCAAGACGACCAGCTTTTATCGGGTTCCATGTTAGACAACATTTCCTTCTTTGATCCCGAAGTAGATGAAGAACATGCCATCGCATGCGCGAAACTCGCTTGCATTGATAGTGACATTCAGCGCATGCCTATGGGCTACAATACTTTAATCGGCGACATGGGAACAACGCTTTCCGGTGGGCAGCGACAGCGTCTGTTGCTTGCGCGAGCATTGTATAAAAATCCCAAGATCTTATTTCTCGATGAAGCCACCTCTAATCTGGATACTCACCTTGAGTCCATTGTTAATGAGTCGGTTAAGCAACTTAATATAACGCGAATTATCATCGCGCATCGTCCAGAGACCATAAGAAGTGCGGATCGGGTAGTCACCATCCATCAAGGACAATTACTCGATGCGGCTCCAAAAACGGAATCGACCTAACCGAGAAGTCCGCGAAAAGATTTAACATAGCGATAGAACAAGGCTGCTTGTGATAGCAGCCAATCGTGAGAATAACGTTAAAGAAGAGATAGGGTCAGTTCGATTGGTACAAGTGTTCAATGACTGTTTTTCGATGTACCTGGCTTGGTAAAAAATCCAGTCTAACCGTTAAGCCATGAGTAGCTTTACCATCTCATCGGTTATCGGGTAACCGGTCTGTTTTTCGAAATGGATAAACATCGGACTCGGATTTGCTTCAAGGAAATAATACTCGCCTTGTTCATTTCTTCGCCAATCGATAGCCGTCCAATTTAAACCAAAGGCCTTTGCAATACGCACACTCAACTGTGATAACTCGCCCGGTAACTCCAACGGTTGAAGCTGCGCGTTAGAATCTTCACGAAAATCTACCGATCCGCTGGCAATTTCAGCGGTAAACGTTTTTTCACCAATTACGTAAGTTCGGATATTTGTTCCGGCTATGTATTCCTGCAAAGTTACCGGAGAAACCGATAAAGCACTTTCCAAACGTTCTTTGTCCAACAGCTCTTCGGTCACATAATCGGTATGTGCTCCACCATACACAGGTTTATAAATGGCTTTGTCGACACTTTTTACAAATTCGATAACATCATCTGCTGAATTGGTGATCACAGAGCGGGGAATTAACGCGCCAATTGATGCTGCATGAGCCAGTTGTAATGGTTTTTCTTTATGATATTGGTATGCTTTCCAGGAGTTGACCCATTTGGCAGAAGTTCCATTAAGAAAGGTTCTTAGGGTGCTCATTGCATCACGAGTCGCAAGATACCCTTGTTCATGATCGACTTTCGCAATCTTCACTTTATTGATGGTGCGCCAATACACTGAATGAATCTCATTGAATGCCAACTCTTGACCATTGGGCAATAATAGCTTTCCGTTGGAACGTTCCGGAAACCACGAGATTCGTGTTTTCATTGGAAACAAACTGGTATCCAGCAAATACGGATCGGCACCTGCAACTTTCAGTGCCATATACATATGATTCGCATGCTCATCTTTTGCATGGCCCATCACTAAAATTTTCATGTAACGATAACCTTTTCTTTTCACATACTAAAAAAGGTGAAGCACAAGTTAATGTGCTTCACCTTCATTAAAGCAGAAGCCAGAACTTAGAAGTCCCAGTCACCACCTTCTTCGCCGATAGCCATAGTGGTGTAATCACCACCTTCTTCGCCGATAGCCATAGTGGTTGGAGTGTCGCCACCTTCTTCACCAACAGCCATAGTAGTGTAATCGCCGCCTTCTTCGCCCAGCGCCATAGTGGTATAAATAGGACCACAAGCACCAGAAACAGCGTTGATGTCTTCTGCGTTCAATTCACGAACAGAATCTTTAGCTGAAGCAAGCTCAGCATTATTTAAAGCAAATGGATGTTTCATTGATAACTCCAAAGTTTCAATAGTCAATTAAATGTTTTCAATACAATAAATCTAAGTTGTCAGCTAAAGGGTTCCTTTCGAAATACCACACTTACCGAAGCAAGTTTGCTGGACCTTCCAATCGCCTCGTTCATGACAACCTACCTTGGCGTCAAGAACTCTCTAGCTGGGTGGAGAATAAAGAGAAGTCAAAAATTGAGTTAATAGAATGCTGCCAAAATGATCGATATATTCCGCCAATCAAAGGTATTAGGATTTTTCTGCTTAAAATTGCAGAATATTGCCAGCACTGACAATTTATTGATGATTTTTTAAGCAGCTGTATGACAGTAATCAGTCAACCTTCGCAATTTTAACGATGTGACTGTGTAAAAATAGATAAGGCGAATCAAGCGACAGTCAAAAAATCGTAATTTTGACCGTCATCGCACCGACTATTCTTTTTGACCAGCATTTACTGACTTAACCGCGCCAGTTCAACTGACGCCACCGAAATAAGCTAGGCTAATAATCCACCGTCCACTGGCAAGTTAATACCTGTAATATAACTGGCAGCATCACTTGCCAAAAACAGAAACGAAGGTGCAATCTCTTCTGGCTGTGCCATCCGGCCCATGGGTATCATGGGCAATATCATTTTCAACATTTTTTCGTTCTGAGTCAGTGCCGAGGCAAATTTTGTGTCGGTTAATCCGGGTAATACGGCGTTTACACGGATATTGTATTTTGCTGTTTCTTTGGCCAAAGCCGCCGTCATCGACATTACGGTAGCTTTGGTCATCGAGTAAACACCCTGCATCGGTGCCGGAGTTTCACCGTTTACCGATGCCGTATTGATGATGACACCGCCGCCAGAGTCGCGCATCATTTTCCCCACCAACTGGCTCATTTTTAAATAGCCCTTGATGTTAACATCGATCGTTTTCTCGACTGCCGAATCTGGCGTGTCCAACAATTCGCCAAAAAACGGGTTGGTCGCTGCATTATTGACAAGAATATCCACCTTGCCGAATTTTTCTTTTATATTTTCGAGCAATTGCGACATCGCTTCCGACTCTCCAATGTGACACGCCATGGCGACTACTTTGTCGTTGCCGATTGTCGCTGCCAATTCATCCAGCGATTCCTGATTACGACTCGAAATGATGACCTGTGCACCGTTGGCAACAAACAATTTTGCCACCGCCTCGCCAATGCCACGACTGGCTCCGGTAATTAAGGCAACCTTCCCCGATAAATCGAACAGATCGTTTGCTTTCAGCTTGCTCACTGGTTTCTCCTGATCATTTTTCTGGTTAAACTGACGAATCTCGCGTATCGCCGCAGCGACTAAAATACCGACTAACTTACCAAAATCTTTAAACATCGGGTTGTTGGTCTGGCCATGATAAAAGCGATAGTAAATTTGTTGCGCAATACCCGCCAGACGAAACAACCCGAAGACGTAATAAGGTGCCATGTCAACTTTTTCAAAACCCATTGCTTGACAATAGCCTTCAAACATTTGGCGTCGAGTGTACATTCCCGGCAGGTGAGTTGGCATGCGTCGGATCATTTGCATTTCGACGGGATCATTAGACTCGACCCAGTAAGCCAGGGAACACCCTATATCCATCAGCGGGTCACCCAATGTGCTCATTTCCCAATCCAAGACGCCGATAATCTCAGAGGGATCGACTGGATCGAGTAAAAAATTATCAAACTTAAAGTCATTATGAATCAACCCTGCATAACCCGACTCTTTGGGTAAGTGTTGTTGCAACCAATCGGCAACAAAATCGATGTCGGGGACGTCGTCCGTTTTTGCTTTGCGATAGCGCTCGGTCCAGCCATTGAGCTGACGCTCGACGTAACCGTCGGGTTTTCCTAAACGAGCAAGCTCGGGAGCGGTGATGTCCAATTGGTGCAACTCTGACAGGCGCCTAATCCAATTCTCACACAACTTTTGATTTTGTTCCGCCGTTGTCGCTACCGGCATTTTTTTACCCACCGACATGCCAGCCATCGCCTGCATAATAAAAAATGGTGAGCCAATGACAGATTCATCCTCGCACAATAAATAAACCTTCGGCGCGTAAGAAAAAGACGATTGAATGGCGCTTAAAACCCGAGACTCGCGCGCCATGTCATGCGCCGATTTGGCTTTGGTTCCGGGTGGCGGCCGGCGCAGAACGTAAGCAGAGTCACCCGAACGTAATCGATAGGTTAAGTTCGATGCTCCGCCCGTGAGTTGCTCGATGTGCAGACCATCATTAGGCAAGTCTTTAAACAGCTCAACACCCTGCTTTGACAAATAATCAACCAGCGCTTTTTCTGGCAGACGATCTTGCTCACGACAGTTTTGCGTAACGGAAACCTGATTCATTTTACAATCCTTTTTCTAACAGTGATTCTATGTGCCGCACATAGCGCTCTGGGGTGATCTTTTGTTTTTGAAACACTGGACGTTTCAAGTACCAGTTTTGCAATAAGGCCTTGATCGTCATGGTAGCTAACATGGGGTCGTCAATCTTCAATGTCTTTTGGCCTTTTTTAATTAGCTTTAAAACCAGATTTTGCGTTTCTTTTTCGTTGGTTAATGCAATGGTTTTGATTGCTTTAGAAGTATACTTTGCCTCCATATAGGCAAAGAAAAACCAGGGCCGTAAGTACTCGGTCAAGTAAATGTGCCCCCTTATCAACCCCATCAACTCATTACGTATTGATGTTTTGTCATTACAAAGCATCGGTTGGTCTTGCAGATAAAGCTTACATAAATAGGGTAAAAACTGATGAATCATTAAAGCAAGCTGTTCTTTACTGCCAATGTAACTGTAGATACTGCCGAGACTCATTTTGGTTTCGCGACTTAAATCGCGCAAGGTCATCAAGGCAAAACCGCGATCGTGACTGAGTTTGAAGGTTGCATTAATCAATATCGCCAATTTTTGCTCGGCAACCTTCTGCTTCTTGATTTCAATTTTATCTCTATGCAGTAAATAAAAATGCCGCCACAAAGTGGTTTGCGACAATCCCGTTTGGTCTAAGAATTCCTGATAGGTCATAAACGTTTCGATCATTCGGTACTGGGTGAATTAAGCATTCTTTAAGAGTTCACGTGCCACCACGCCCTTGTGCACTTCATCCGGACCATCGTATATTCGTGCCGCACGTTCGTGACGATAAAAATAGGCAACGATGGTGTCGTCCGTCATACCTAAACCGCCCAGACTTTGTAGCGCATGATCCATAACCCTTTGTAACACTCCGGCCGTGAAGTACTTGATCATGGACACTTGCGCTTTGGCAGCTTTGAATCCTTGATGCTCAATCGTCCAGGCGGTTTGCAAAACCAGGCTTCTTGCCGCTTCGATTTCTGCGGCTGATTCCGCCATCCAGTTTTGAATGGTTTGCATGTCGGACAGAGTTTGCGAAGAGTTTATTGAACGCTGTTTGGTATAGTTGATCATTTCGTTCAATACGCGCCGACAAATACCCAGCCAACGCATGCAATGATGGATCCTTCCCGGGCCGAGACGAGTTTGTGCCAGGGCAAATCCACGCCCTCGTTCACCAATCAGATTCTCTTTTGCCACCCGACATTGATTGAACTCGACTTCGGCATGACTGAAATAACCCGACCCTTGCTCACCCATTATGGGTAAATTTCGGATCAATTCGAAACCTTTGGTTTCTGTGGGCACTATGATCATACTGGCACGCTGATGCTTTGGTGCTTCGGGTTCGGTCACAGCCATGACAATGCAGAAATCGGAGCCATCGGCACTCGAAGTAAACCATTTTTTACCATTGATCACCCAGTCGTTACCGTCCATCTCTGCAGTCGTTTCAAGTAAGGTTGGATTCGACCCAGCAGTATCCGGCTCAGTCATGCCAAAACAACTGCGTATATCGCCATCGATTAATGGTTTCATCCAACGTGTTTTTTGTGCGTCATTGCCAAAGTGATTCAATAATTCGGCGTTTCCGGCATCCGGAGCCTGACAGCCAAAGACATAATGAGCAATGGGCGATTGACCCAACGCTTCCGACAAAAGTGCCAAATGGATCAGTCCCTGACCACTCCCTCCAATCGCAGCGGGTACATGCGGCGCCCACAAACCCATCTGCTTTACTTTTTGACGTAGCTGCGCCAACTCACTTTCAACGTCGAAAAAATTACTGTGTATGATCGACTTCTCGATTGGGATCAACTCACTGTCGACAAATTGCTTCGCCTCAGCTAACTGAGATTTGATTGTTTCAGGAACTGAAAAATCCATGACTCTTGCCTCACTGTCTGTTATCGACCACAACCATCGCGCGTAAGCTATAACTGTGTGATTAATTCTGATCGTTGTTCAAGCTGTAATGCAGCTACCGAGTTATAGCCTTTTAAACGCCAATGTTCGGGGGTAATTTCAAACTCGGTAATACTGGCGTTGCACAAACCGATGGCCACATCGATCATTTTATCGAGCGACAACCCCAGTGCGTGTTGAATCAACGTTCCAATCACACCTCCTGACGTACTGAGTATCAAAGTGTCGGTTGATTGATACTTTGTCACCAAGTTTGTTAATCCATCGATCACCCGGTTCTGAAACTGGGTAAAACTCTCGTCTGGACAAGTATCATCAGTTGCCCAGGTGCCAATTAGCAACTTAAATACGGCAGCGAAATTGCTTTTATCCAAGCGTATTCCGGGTTCGTCCTGCGTGGTAATTTGCTGCTCAGGAAACGCCTTAACTAAAGTTGCCGCATAACGATCTAAAAGAAACTGGCTGTTCACTTCGTCCAACCAGTCGAGTTGTTGCAATCGATCCTCGGCAGCAATGCGATGCGCGATAATCGTCGCTGTTTGGCGCTGCCGGCGCAACGTTCCGTGCCCAATGAAACCGGGCTTTAATCGTAACCGCGAAAAATAGTCGCCTAAAATCATTGCTTGCACATGGCCAGTCTCAGACAACTCGTCATAAACTTTACCGCCAAAGTTCGCTTGTCCATGACGCACCAACAGTACTCGACACATGCAACCACCTGATTTCACGAGATAATTAGTTTGGTCCAAGTCTATGCAACTCGCATAAGAACCGAAACGACTGCTATCAACCTTAAGCTGCTGCATCGCTCATGTCAATATCGAACGTACGTTCGTTTTATTTTTGATAAAAATGATATACCATGGGGCAAATTCAAGAGGTTTGTGGCATGTTAATTAAATTCAAACAACAACGTGTTCTTATAACGGGTGGTGCATCGGGCTTAGGAAAAGCTCTGGTTGAAGCTTTTGCCAAACTAGGCTGGTCAGTATGGATTGCCGACCTTAACTCAGAAGCCGCTTCACATCTAAGTAATGAGCTCACAACGACTCATCCATCGCTCAATATTCAAGTGAGTCAATGCGACATTACCTCTGAAGACGATTTTCTTTCGCTTTCGAAATCCATCGCTCAGCAATGGGGCTCACTTGATATCATCATCAATAATGCCGGTATTGCTTCAGCAGGCTTATTGGAAGAAACCGGTTTGGAAAAATGGAATCGCACAATTGAAACCAATTTAACAGGCGTTTTTCTAGGCTGTTTTCATCTGGAAAAATTACTGGCCGAAAACGGTCCCGCGCATATCGTTAATATCGCGTCTTTTGCTGGCATTGCTCAGGCGCCTGGAATGGTTGCTTACAATGTCAGTAAAGCTGGCGTTATGGCACTTAGCGAGAGTCTACGTATCGAACTCGCACATAGAAACATAGGTGTCACTGTGGCCTGCCCAGCATTTTTTCAAACCAATTTAGTCGACTCAATGCAAGAGTCGAGTATTGCGGTAAAACAACAAGTAAAAAAATGGATGGCTAAATCAAAAATCGATGCCAATGACGTTGCGCTGGATATTATAAATGGCATCGAACGGAACAAATTTCTAGTTATTTCGCACGATTACGCGCGAAGAATCTATTGGTTAAAGCGCTTTTTTCCAAGTTTTTACATGCGCAAAGCCATGGCTTTAGTACCGAAGTTAAAACAGCGACTGAGTGCAAACTAGCAAGCATAAGCTACACAAATTAAATCACGAATTTCATTGAGGAGTTAACGTTATGGCGAAAATAATGGTTTACGGCGCAAACGGTTATACCGGACAATTGATCGTCGAAGAAGCCGTCAAGAACACTCTTGACCTTGTTATCGCTGGGCGCAGTAAGCACAAATTAGAACCCATTGCGAATCAACATTCATTAGAAATTCGAAGCTTTGATCTGTCTTCGGTTAACGACATCGCCGCGCAACTCAATGATATCGATGTGCTGATCCATTGTGCTGGTCCGTTTTCGGCAACCGCGCAGCCAATGATGGAAGCCTGCATAATGAGTAAAACTCATTACACCGATATTACTGGCGAAATCAGCGTGTTCGAATTGGCGCAATCGCTGACTTCCCGCGCCAAACAAGCAGGTATTGTACTGTGTCCCGGAGTGGGTTTCGACGTGATACCTACCGATTGCCTGGCCAGTCAGCTGAAAGAAAAAATGCCCGACGCAACTCACCTTGCACTGGGCTTTGATTCGGGCTCACGAATGAGTCCGGGTACAGCAAAAACATCGGTTGAAGGACTGGGACAAGGCGGCAAAATACGAAAAGACGGAACCATTGTGCGCGTTCCACTGGCTTATAAATGCCGCACCATAGACTTTGGAAATGGCGAGAAGAATGCAGTGACCATTCCGTGGGGTGATGTTTCAACGGCTTATCATTCGACACAAATTCCCAATATCGAAGTGTATATTCCCATTTCACCCAAAGCGGCCAAAGGTATGCGTCGTTTGAACTGGGTGCGCTGGCTTCTCGGCTTGAGCTTCGTTCAGAATTACATGAAAAATAAAATTGAGAAGAAATCCAGAGGCCCCAACGAAGAACAACGTAAGAAACTGATTACGCATGTCTGGGGCGAAGTGAAAAACAAACAAGGGAAAACCATTACCGGAAGAATTGTTACTGCCAATGGTTATGAACTAACCTATCTCGGCGCTGTGGAAGTTGCCAAGTTTTTACTCGACTACCAGGGTGCTGGCGGCGCCTTCACACCGTCGGTATTGATCGACAATAAACTAGTCCATCGATTAAAAGGCAGCAGTGAAACCTGTTTTAGTGAGTAGATAGATCTGAAGACTATCAACATATACCTTGTTGATAGTCTTCAGATTACCCCAAGCCGCCCTTTTTGTTCGAGTTGAAAAGCGACTGTTCTCAATACCTAAACGGACCGTAATATGTCGGCAAATAACGTGATAAACTGGCGAAGCTTTTTGTAGTTTTTGGGTTAGTGTGGTGCAGCCCAATAGTCGCACCGGAATTTACATCAGCTTGCCCACCTTTTTAATTTTCTCCCCATTTATTCGAATTAGTTAATATTTCTGAGATTGGATTTTGTGTCGGACTATCTAATAAAATCAGATATTTTGGCAATATTGACACGCATCCATCAACCACTCGCGAATAGGGAAGTCTGTCTCGCCCACAAAATTTGACTTCCTTGAGATATTTCCCACTTTTTACTTCCAACTCTTTTATTGAATCAACACTGTGGTTAGCAAAATCAACATGCTGAAATATCAATTTGTCGTTAATACTCAGGTCGAATGACATTGTTCTTTGACCACCACCGGCACCAAACCCTCGTGCTTCATGAAGTTTCAATGCAAATTCATAGTCATACTCACCCAATTTACACGACTTGCTCGTGCTTTCTATAACTATGGAGGGGTCAGTTTTGGATAAACCAAGAGAACCGATATAAGGTGTAATCTTCAAGCCTTCTGGTTCATCACACACAAATTTGAAGCCCACATCAACGCCAATTTCAGCTCTTGAGGCTAAAGAAATAAATACTAAAAATACGATAAGAAATCTCATCTAAACTCCCTAGAAAATAACGCCTTGCAAGAGGCTAGAAATTGTAGGCTATAATAACGAATGGCGAGTGAAATTCAATAAGAATATACGCTCAAAATGCTTGACCCTTCTAGGATGGTGTAAAGCCAAAGGCAAACAACCTCTCGCGACTTACTCTGTCCACCTAAATTGTTGCTACAAAGATCAAGGTTCGATTAAAGCGTGTTTTCCTACCCAGTATAACTAACTTAATTCAACAACAATTCTGGAACCCACAAGAGACGCATTTCTGTCATTCCCGAAGATTCTGCTTTAGATGAAACAGCCGCACAAAAAGCCAATGTGCCTGCCGAAACCTCGAAATTCAAGCGGCGTGACATTGTGAGTTAAGCGATGGACAAGTTGACTATGCCCTAGCAAACTAACCTCTCTAAAGTCGCCTGCCAATATGTTTTCACACAGTTAATTTACTCTAGTTTTTATTTTATTGATATTCCGATATCATCCAGAATAATAGATACATTGTGTTTCGGCTCAAATACTAATACAAAGTCTAAGTCGCTCTCTTCAATGGCTTGTCTATTTAACTCAATGGGGAGAGTAATAGTTTGTAGCAGAGGCTCTGTTGGCGCGTACTTTACCCCTCCTTTTTCGAGCTCAGAAAAATCCGATAGCAAAAGAGGTGAAACGCTACCCTCCCGGCTCAGTTGTTTCATAAACACCATGCCGGAGGAGTCATAGAGCTCCACTCTAGCTTTCGATAGTAAATTGTAAGGTTCACACTTTTCTTCTTCGCCAGCGTCTACCCGAGCGAGTGAAAAACTTAAATCGAATTTTCCTTTGCGAACTTGACCTAACAACTCTTCGTCCGAAAGCTTAATATTCAACCGTGTTTCTACCTGCTGCTCAAGATCTATTGCCAACACATTATTGGAGGTTTCCGTTCCGTTTCTTAGGCG
>JBPEWV010000182.1:0-50027 GCA_052032335.1 Pleionea sp.
GGAGCAATGGCTGGAATGGTTTGAGCAGGCCGAAATTTCGGTTGATGCATTAGTTTGCGAAAGCACTTTGATCAAACAGGCCGACGATGCGACAGAAATAATTCTGAATCAGGATTTTGCACTGATCAACGAACTCAATGGAGAGCGCTGGAGCTGCCAACGCGATTTGTTGCCTTTATTGTGGGAGCAGCGAAATGTAGCAGAATCTGGCGACGAAGAAGTTGCAGATTCTGCAGACTTAAGTGTTTTGCGAATATTTCACACTGGAGAGCTGGAAAACTTTTGGCTTGAAAAAGAAAACGTCATTGCCCAGCCACTTTCAGATTTCGAACTGCTCGACTTGTACGCTCAACAATACACTCGGCAAACCATCAATATGTTGCAGCAGCAATATACGCCGAAGAAAGAGTCCAACTTGCAATGGAAAAAATACAAGGCTTTGGCTTATGCCAGCGGCTTTGCCCTGTTTTCGTTTCTCGTTTATCAAGGATCGAGCTATTACGTTTTGCATCAGGAAAATCAGATCGTTCGACAGCAGGCAGAACAAAAGTTTCAACAGGTGTTTTCTCGACGCCCTCGGGCTGGCAGTATCTACGGACAGGCACAACGCCTTGTCAACCGACAGGGCGGCGGTGCGGACGAGGGCGAGTTCATTAAGTTGCTCAACGCGACAGCGGCAAAAATTGTTTCGTTGGAACAAATAAAACCAACCAGCATTACCTACGATGGTCGCAAAGGTGAGCTAAGGCTCGATGTATTGGCGCCCGATTATCAGTCGCTGAACAATTTCAAAGAGACACTAACAAAAAGTGGATTGACGGTTGACATGTCATCGGCAAGTGCGCAAGGCGATGCTTATTCAACCCGTCTGGTCATAAGGAGCCGGTCATGAATCAAGTGATGCAATGGTACGATCAATTGTCGGAACGCGATAAAAAAGTCGTGCAAATTGCGGCCCCTCTGGCCGCTGTGATATTGGTGATATTCGCGCTTGTGGTTCCGGTAATCAATCTTGTCAGCGAACTTGAAAATGAAGTGAAAGACAATAAAAAAGCCGTGGTCTTTTTGCAACAACAGGCCCCGGCATCGACGGCCGGTGGTAAAAAGAGCTTTTCATCGCTGACTAATGTCATTACTAATACAACACGACAACACCAGTTTCAACTCGCCCGTTTTGAAGAAAAAAAGAACGGCGAGATCAATGTCTGGTTTGACGAAATCGCCTTTGACAAAATGTTGGAGTGGCTTGCCAGTTTAGAGAACGATTATGGCATCACCTCTTCCTATCTGTCGATCAGTCAGACCAGTGAAGTCGGTATTGTTCGAGCAAACGTACGACTGGTATCGGGTTGAGTATTACCTTTATTGATTTGAGAGCTTTATGAGCAAAAAAACAATTTTTCTATCACTTTTATTATTTGTGGTGTTTTTGATCGCTACCGTGCCTGCGCGTACCGCGCTCGGCTTGTTGCCAGATTCGGTACCCGTCAAGGCGAGTGGCGTCAGTGGCAGCCTGTGGTCGGGCAGTGCTGCTTCTGTTCAAGTTAACCGTCAGACTGTGTCCAACGTAGAATGGAGCATCAATCCATTTTGGTTATTGACTGGTAAATTGGGTGGCAGTGTCGAGTTGACCGGCAATGATGCGACGGCAGTCGGTGGCTGGAAAATGGGGGTCGACCAAACCCTGTACCTGAACGGTATGCAGGTGGACTTTCCGGCCAATCGGGTGTCCGGCTTTCTACCGATGAAAGGCATGGCGTTGGAAGGTGATTTTCGCGCCGAAATTGATAGCTTATCGTTTAATCAGGCTACTGGACCACAGGGCGTTTCGGCAACTTTGTTTTGGTTAAAAGGCGCCGCGTCAATTGCCGGTCCGGTGATTGACCTGGGAGACTTTACCATTGCGGCTAAATCGAAAGATGATAAGACCATAGAGCTGGTTTTAAAGCCCAGCAAGAACGCATTGGATGCCAAAGGTAAGGCAACCATTCGATGGCCACAAACTATTGAACTTGATATTTCGGTGACTGAAGAGGTTCCTGATGAGTTGAAGAGTACTATTGCGTTTTTAAAAAAGGCCGACAATAATCGTCGCACCTTAGAAATGACTCTACCCTTGAAACGCTGATTTATGGAAATTTCGATAGACTGGCAACAAATAGACACCGTGCTGTTGGATATGGACGGCACTATTTTAGATTTGCATTTTGACAATTATTTCTGGGGTGAGTACCTTCCTCTGGCTTATGCCGAAAAAAACCAACTGCACATTGACGACAGTATTGCGCACCTCAAGCCCATGTTCGAGGCCACCCAAGGGACATTGAACTGGTATTGTCTTGACTATTGGACCGAGCAACTGCAACTTGATATTGTTGCATTGAAAAAACAGATTGAACACAAAGTTGCGTTTCGACCTAAGGCCATTGAGTTCCTTCAGTTTCTCAATCTGCAGAAAAAACAGGTGTTTTTGGCCACTAATGCGCATCAAAAAGCCCTGGAAATTAAACTTTTAAACGCGCAGTTTCATGATTACTTCGAAGAGTTGATTACTTCTCATGAGTTTGGCGTGCCAAAAGAAGAGCAGGTTTTCTGGCGTAAGTTGCAACAGCGCATCGGGTTCAAAAAAGAACGTACTTTATTTATTGATGACAGTTTGGCAGTGTTACAATCGGCGCAGCAATTTGGTATTAAACATTTGCTGGGTATCGAACAACCTGATAGTCAACAACCGCCTCGACCGATGAAGCCCTATGTTGCGGTGTCTTGTTTTACAGAAATAATGGCCAACCAATGAATCAAAAGCCGAAAATTTTAAAGCAAACCCAGGTCGCTCGAACGCGCATTTTTTGCGTTGAAGAACTGGAGCTGGAGTTTTCCAATGGCGTGCAACGGACTTATGAGCGTTTGAAAGCGGGTGGTTCGGGCGCGGTCTTAGTGGTGCCCATCAACGAAAACAACGAAATACTGATGATTCGCGAATATTCGGCAGGCATTGATGACTATGAACTGGCGTTGCCGAAAGGGTTGATCGAAAAAAATGAGCCAGTCTTAGAAGCGGCGAACCGTGAGCTAAAAGAAGAAATTGGTTTTGGTGCAAAGCGATTAACTGAGCTTAAAACGATATCGCTGGCGCCTGGGTATTTGAGCCATAAAATGAGCATTGTGTTGGCTCAGGATTTGTATCCGGAAAAATTGGAAGGCGATGAGCCTGAGCCGATCGAAGTCGTACCCATGGATTACAACAGCATCGACGACATCATCGCCCGGGATGATTTTACCGAAGCGCGCAGTATAGCCGCGCTTTACTTAGCCCGCGATCATATCAATAACAATTAATCATCTAACAGGAATACTCTGTGAACTATCAAGATTTTATTGATCCGGTTATTGCGATCTCAAAAAAAGCCGGTGAGGCAATTCTTAAGGTCTATGAATCGGACGATTTTGGGAAACGCTTAAAGTCGGACGATTCGCCGCTTACCGAAGCCGATATGGCTTCACACAATTTAATTTGTGCGGAGCTGGAGAAACTGACGCCTGAAATTCCTGTGTTATCGGAAGAAAGTAAAAACATTACCTACGAAGAGCGTCAGTCGTGGCGCACTTACTGGCTGGTGGATCCGTTGGATGGTACCAAAGAATTCATTGCTCGCAATGGTGAGTTTACCACTAATATTGCATTGATTGTCGATGGCCGTCCTATTCTGGGCGTTATTTATGTGCCGGTTAAAGAGACGCTTTACTATGCGGCACGCTATTTTGGGGCGCATAAAGTTATCGCTGACTCGGTAGCAGAAAAAATTATGGTACGAAAAGTACCTCAAGTTCAGGGCAACAAGCAGTACACGGTGGTCGCCAGTCGACGCCACGGCTTGGACAAAGTCGAAGCGCTGTGTAAAAAAATGCCTCAGGTGGATCTCACCAGCAAAGGCAGTTCGTTGAAAATGTGTCTGGTTGCTGAAGGTGAAGCTGATCTGTATCCTCGTTTGGCTCCAACTTCGGAATGGGACACTGCCGCGGCTCAGATCATTGTCGAAGAAGCCGGTGGTCAAATGGTCAAAACGGATTTTTCGGTCCTGGAATACAATACGAAAGAAGACTTACTGAACCCGCACTTTCTGGTTTTGGGTGATGCCGAGGAAGACTGGAAGACATTGTTGCAAATGGCTTAAAGGGTAATTTGTTTTGAAGACTTTTATCCGTTGATAGGGTCATAGTTATTTTGTAATAAAAATTTACCACCAAAGACTCTGTGGGCATTAGAAATTTTAGAAGGAGTATTAATGATTAAACATTGGATCTTCTTAACGGTTGTACTCTTGTTAATCACAGGATGTGTTAGCAAAGAAGAGCAATTAACCGAATGGGTTAAGGCGGATATCGTCGAGGTTGAAAAGAGCCTCGGTCAATTGAAAACACAGTTGTCGCAAGGCCGACTTGGTAACGCGAAAAAATTGCAGTCTTATGCCAGCGAAATGAAACGCTCGCAACCCCAATACGCTCCTCTTTTTGAAAATCTCGCCAAAAATGCGACGCCTACCGGTCCCATGGTGACAGAGCTCGAAGAGCGACTCAAGCAGGTAAAACTAACCCCGGGTTCGACTGTCCGTCAGCTGGAGATGAGTTTAAATGAATTGGCGATGCTGAAAGAAGCGACCAAACCAACGATTTTTAATGATGCCCTATCTGACAGTGTGAATGTATTGGCCGATATGTCAGGTGGAAAGTTGCTCAGAGTGCAGGCGATTTCAAAGCGCAGTGAACAAGCCAGCAATCAGGGCGCTTACGCTGCAGCAGGTTCACAACTTATTGGCAATCCGCATTATGGCCAGTGGGTCACCGACAGCAGTGGTAGTACTATTTGGCAATGGTTTGCCTTGTACTGGTTGTTTGATGAAGTGCTCGATTTGGACGATGCGTTCAAGCGTAAACGTTATTACTCCTACTCTCATTGGTCGAGTCGTCGCCCTTATTCTTATTACCACGATTACGGACGTTATCGTTACACCAGTCCGAAAAAATTAACCAAGCAAAACCAGATAGAACAAAAAACGGCAAAAAACTTTCGCCAACAAGGGAAACGATTTAACAGTCCTTACGCCAAAAAGCGCACGGGCGCGAGCCGATTGAGCAGTGCCAGTCAATCACGACCTTCTTCGGGCAGTTTCCGAAAGGCTTCGTCTTATCGTAATTCTTCTACCAGTTCAGGTCGACGCGGATACTCACGCACCAGTCGTGGTCCGAGTCGAGGCAAATAGTTTTAAGGGGATTTAAGTATGCAATTTGAATTAATTGATATTTGGAGTTTGCAGGCGCTTCTGCTCGACCTGTTAATTATCGTCGCGCTACTTGTGAGTTTAAAGTTCGTCAAAGGAATGTTATCCAGTGTAAATTCACAAAGCGAGTTGGTGGATAAAAATAATGCCGCTTTTGGCATCAGTTTTGGCGGCGGCATCTTGTCACTGGGCGTTGTGTTGACCGGCGTATCTTCGGGCGATTTTGCCGACTCATTGGGTCAGGAAGTGTTGTCGATGGCGGTGTTTGGCGTTGTTGGCCTGGTACTCATTTTGATTGGTCGACTGATACAAGACAAACTGGTGTTAACACAAATGGATATCCATGGTGAGCTGGCGAAAAATAATGTGGCGTGTGCTCTGGTCGATGTTGGACATATGATTGCCATCGGCTTGATCATCCGTGCTGCCATGATCTGGATCCCGAGCGCTGATTTCTCGATCATTCCGGTCTTATTGGTCGCATTTGTTTTGTCGCAAGTAGTGATTCTATTGGCATCGGCCTATCGAATTAAGCTTTTCAAAGCGCGTAACGAAGGACACGCCAATTGTCTTCAGGCAGCGGTTGCTAGTGGCAATCAGGCGTTAGCCTTACGCTACGCCGCATTTATGATTGGCGCAGCACTGACCGTAACTGCGGCGTCTCACCTGGTAACCTACGATTTGGAAAATCAATGGTTGTCGGCAATTATGTGGTCTGGCTTGTCACTGGTATCGATTTTGATTTACGCGTTATTGGTATTGATTATTCGCAAAATGGTACTGACCGGTGTCGATGTTGCCGAAGAAGTTGATCGCGAACAAAACACCGGAATTGCCGCGGTCGAAGGCGCTATTTTTGTGGCCATAGGCGCGGTACTAACCGCTCTGATTTAAAACCCTATGCTGCAAGCGCTGCGTTCACAACGCTGGAACCTGATTCGTCATGATATCCTGTTACTGGGTATCATGATGATCCTCGCCGCTTGTGGCCTGATCTACGAATACTTATTGTCGCATTACGCTGGCCGAGTGCTGGGCGTTATGGAGTCAACCATTTACGCCATGATTGGCTTGATGATTGTCGCCATGGGGCTGGGTGCCTGGACTGCGAAATGGTTTAAAAGCCCTTATTCCACGTTCGCCTGGTTAGAAGCGACTATCGCTCTAATTGGTTGTACCGCCACTTTGGTAATCGCTGGCATCATCGCATTAACCGGTACGTTACCCGAACTCTTATCGTCAACTTACAACTTACCGCCCGATACGGTGGTTAGCGGCGGCGCTCTTGAACAGTTACAGGTGATCAGTCGATACTTGCCTTATGTGGCCGGATTTATTCTCGGTTTATTCATCGGCATGGAAATCCCGTTAATTGCTCGAGTACGCGAAGACGTCTATGGCGAACATCTGGAAAACAACGTGGGTACCATTTATGGGGCGGATTACATAGGCGCGGGCATGGGTGCCGTTGTCTGGATTACCCTGATGTTGTCGCTCGACATTACCGTAGCGGCGGCCTGGACTGCATTTCTAAACGTTCTTGCTGGATTGATTTTCTTGTGGCGTTACTGGCCAAAAATTAAATTTCCCCGACTTTTGCTTATGTTTCACTTGGGGTTATTGGTCCTGTTAATCATTATTGCTGACAGTGGCGCGCGCTGGATGAGCGATTTCTCAAATGTGTTGTATCGCGATCAGGTGGTTTACCAGAAACAAACCAAATTTCAAAACATCACTTTTACGCAGCGTTCGTTCGGCGGTGGGCAACGACCGGTGATCGACATGTACCTAAACGGTCGACTGCAATTTAGCAGTTTGGACGAGTCAATTTACCACTCGATGCTAACTTACCCGGGGCTGATGGCTTCGGCTCGACAAGAGCATGTACTGGTGATTGGTGGCGGCGACGGTCTTGCGGTACGCGATATTTTGCGTTGGGAGCCAAAAAGTGTCACTCTGATCGACCTCGATGCCGGTTTGGTTGAGCTGTTCTCAAAACGCTATGCGCAGCTGCATGATGAGAAAACCGAGGCCTTACGTACGCGTTTGATGACGCTCAATCACTCGGCGTTTGAAGATGAACGCGTCGAAGTGGTGTTTGGCGATGCTTTTATCGAGCTCGACAAATTGCTGGAGCGACAGGTCTTTTTCGATACCATTATTATCGATTTGCCCGATCCCAGTCATCCTGATTTGAACAAGCTTTACTCGGATCATTTTTACGCCCGAATTCTCAAGTTGTTGCAGGGTGACGGCGCTTTGGTGGTGCAATCAACCTCTCCCTATCATGCAAAAAACGCCTTTGTCAGTATTGGCAAGACGGTGAAGTATTCTGGCTTCGAGCACGTTGAGCAATACCGTCAAAATGTGCCGTCATTTGGTGAATGGGGCTGGACCATTGCCACCAAAATGGGCCAGTCTGCAAAACAGCGCATTGCGAACCACACTCGACTCCCGGTTGAAAACCATTATATTAACCGAGATGTGTTGCTGGGGGCGTTTGCCATGCCGAGTGACTTTTATAACAACACAGAGAGTATTTCGGTAAACGTGTTGGGTACGGGGACAGTGTATCAATACCACACTCAAGCCTGGCAAAAAGACGTTGGCGTTTACTTGTCGGCGCAAAATTGAAAAATCGTAATAATTTAGCTTGACATTTTATGTCGAGTTTCGTATCTTAATTCTAACGCGACATTTTATGTCATTAACTAAGAGGATATAAAAACCATGTCATTAAAGGAACTGGCTATCCAACTCAATGGTTTTGTTAAAGATGGCTTTACACTTGATGTGTTGCCGATTCAGGAAAACGGCAATGGAGACATCACAGTGTTGCAAGTGATTGTTGAAGGGTTCGATGAGTTGCCCATTTTTGTCACCGCAACAGAGGAACAGGTTTTATGCGTTACCAACTTGTTTACCAAAGACGAAGTAAAGCCTGAAACTTTGGATGAGCTAAATGCCATGTTGTTGAAACTGACGGTTAATGTACCACTCAGTTCATTTGGAATGATAGACGATCAGTACGTGTTGTTTGGTGCCATGGGTGTGTCGACACTGGTTGAGAACATCGCACACGAGCTGGTAGTGCAAGCAGAGAATTCACTCGAAGCTTTGGAAGCTTTAGAACAGTTTTTAAATTAAGTCGCAAGGACGTTAAAGCGTTAGGAGAGAAACTATGAGTATTTTAAAGAAAATTGTAACAGCCATTCGTGGTGGTGCTCGGGAAGTGGGTGAAGCGATTGTTGATACCAATGCGATCCGAATTCTTGAGCAAGAAATTAAAGATCAGGAGCATGCGATTGCCAAAGCCAAAGATTCTCTGACCGATGTTATGGCCGATCAATCAAAGACTGCTCGTCAAATAAATGCGATTAACGATCGTATTGCTGAGCACGAAGGTTACGCAACTCAGGCATTAGAGAAAGGCGATGAGGCGTTAGCTTTAGAAGTTGCCGAGAAAATTGCCGAGTACGAAAACGAAAAAGCGGAACTTGAACCCGTGTTAGCGAATTACAAGGCGAGCGTATCAAGCTTGAAAGATCAAATTCGAAAAGCTGAAAAAAGTATTCAGGAACACAAACGAGAGTTGTCGGTTGTAAAAACGACTGAGAGCGTGCAAAAGGCTCGCGTATCGGTCAACGAGAACTTGTCTTCGAACCTGTCTAAGACAACTGCCGCTCGCGACTCTTTGAATCGTATCAAAGAACGTCAGCAACGCACCGAAGACAAAATCAAAGCGTCTGAAGAGCTGAATGCTGAGGGCAGCGATCAAGCGTTGAAAGACAAATTGGCTCAAGCCGGTATTGGCGAAACCAAAACCAAAGCCAACGATATCTTGGCTCGGTTGAAAGATAAGAAGTAATTAAGGAAAGGTTATGTTCAGTAAGTGGTTTGGTAAAAAGGAAGAGAACACCCGTATTCTTGAAAAGCCTGAGCAACTCAATGTTGGCGATATGGTGGAAATGGTGGACTCATTTGGTCTGCCTAAAGAAATTCGCGGTGAAACTTTTCAGATAATGGAAATCAACACTTACGAATATAAAAACGCGCGCGAAACGGAATTTTTACTCCAGGGATCGGAGGGAATTCCCCTTCACTTAACCATCGATGATGAAGATGGCGAGCAGTGGCTTAACTTCAATCGTAAAATTGAACGTAATGAAGTTGAGCAGCTGTTTGATATGGACGCTTTTGGTCTAGTATTCGAAGATGATGTCAGTCGAGAGCCAATTAAGGTTGTGGGTGATGGCAGTCTTTACGAACGCTGGTTGGCCGACAGTTATTATCAGGAAGGTGAATGGGTACGTGGCTATTTCCATAAAGCGGATTTTCGCAATAAGTCGATCTCCAGGTTTGAAGACGATAAGGGCGAGGCGTTTGAGTCTGTTTCATTAGTCTCAGAAGACGATATGCATCGCGTCGAAATTGAAGTGTGGGAAGACGGAACAACCGATGTGACCATAGGTGTCTCAAGACCAATCGCCGATATTAAATCTTTATTTGGTAAGACTTGAACGCATGAGTAAATCGAATCAAAAGTGGGACAAACAGGCTCAAGCAGCAAAAGCGACGCAAGTCGCTTTTGACGTTAGTGAGTCGGTTCACAACTACATTCAACTTCAGTCGGTTAAAGATCAGCTCAAACCGTCAGACTATATCCGTAAGGTACTGGGTCTCGATTTTAAACGTAAAAAAGTAAGACCTCGTTTGACCGTAACCCTCAATGAAGACGATTATGAATCTCTTGGAGCTGCATTTGGCATTGAGCCAGATGATCGCATTGCCATTAAACACGCGGTTACCAAGCGACTGATAGAAATCGCAGAAAACAAAGAATAAATTGTATGTTCAGACAACTCGCAAAGCTGTTGCAATGGCGACGCAAGCAATTTATGTCGAAAGGCCTGGTTACCAATAGTAAAAATAGAATTCGGCATTTGTTCGTACTCGTCATTGCTATTATTCTGTTGCACACCATAGCAATGGTAGTGTTTGAAAATCTAAACTTTGGTGATGCTCTGTGGTTAAGCTTAACAACCATTAATACCACTGGTTACGGTGATTTGAGTAGCAGCACGTTTATCGGTCGTACTTTTACCGTTATTTTGATGTACGTTCTCGGTATTACCGTAATGGCGCAATTGGCGACAGAGTACATCGAATTCAGAATCGAGAAGAAAGATCGAAAAATCAGAGGTCTGTGGAACTGGAAAACTATGAATCAGCACATTGTAATTATTAATACACCGAAACATAATCCGAAGTTATACCTAGAGCGTCTGTGTAATCAGCTACGTAACACGCCGGCGTTTTCCGAAACACCGATCTGCATTGTTTCCAATAAATTTCAGGATGGATTACCTGTAACACTTACCGACCGAAACGTGGTTTACGTTCATGGCGATGCCCGAGAGCCATCGGTTCTTGACCGGTCAAATGTTAACGAGGCTTCTCACGTTATACTGATCTCGCCTGACAGTGCCGCGGCCTCATCCGATTCCATTATTCTCGACATCTTGTTTCATTTACAAGAACGCCCGTTACAAGGGAAAATACTCGCAGAGGCGGTCAAAGATGACAATCGAAAACGCTTTTCGACGATTGGTGCCTCTGCAGTAATGCGACCCATTCGTGCCTATCCCGAGTTGATGGTGCGTGCATTAGAAGCACCGGGAACAGAACAGTTTATGGAGAATCTATTTGGTCACGAGGGCGATCGTCCAGTGCGTTACGACTACCCACTAAAAGTTCGTCGGTGGGCCGATCTAGCGTGTAGCATCATGCAAAATGGATTGGGAACTCCCGTCGGCTTTATTGGTAAAAATGGGCATGTCCATACCAATCCTGCACCCTTGAATCCCGCCGAGGGCGTTGCCATTTTATTGTTGGTGCACCACGCTCACATTCCGGCCAAGCACAAAGTCGTCGATGCAATCGATGCAGTAACCGAGGAGACCAGTAATGCATAAACCCAAAGGAGCGGGCGGCACGTCAGGCGGTGTCGGTCGATTTTTCATTGGACTTATAATGATGGCCGTAGGTGGTTATCTGTTTTTATCCAAAGTAATGATTACAACTGCAAACTCAATGCAAGGTTTTGGTTTGGGTGCACGCCTGTATTCATTTGGTGGTGGGTATGGCGTCACTGGGGGAATGATATTTATTCCATTTATAATCGGTGTGGTTATGGTGTTTTGGAATAGCAAGAATGTTTTCGGTTGGTTGTTAAGTGGTGGCTCGCTTTTGGCCTTTGTTGTAGGAGTGATTGTTAATATTCGCGTAACCATTGTACCCATGACGGCTTTCGATATTATTGTGTTGATTGTATTGATGGCTGGTGGCGCAGGTATGTTCTTCAGCTCATTGAAAAACTTCGAATCGAGCGAGTTGTAACTTCGGTTGTGCGTAACAAAAGTGATTTATGGAACTTAACTGTTCTGATAAAGATATAGCGCCCCAGCTCCAGTTTGAACTTTGCCCACAAAAAATTGAATTTTTCCCGCTGATAGTTCGACGAAACAGATCCGGGAGCTCTTCTAGCTCCCAGACCAACTAACTTTTATTTGAACTACTTTTACTCAGCAGAGATAGTTTGGTTTCAATCTCGGTCATTTTTTTATGAGTTTTCAAATCAAGATCGAGTTTGCCATCCATCACCCTAATTAGAGGGTGAATACTGGTTTCAAAGGTTTCTGCCAAGGTTTTCAGTAGTTTATCGATTCCTGGCACGGGTTGGTTGATAACCTCTATGTTGGGTGACAATCTTTGCCACGACTGAGATATTCCAGTTAACGTCTCTGTAAGCCGAGCGATAGCATCTACCGATTTATCTGTTTCTGAAACAGTGGCATGGTTACCGAGTTTTTCAACCTGTTGCACCAGGTCGTGCAGTTGTAGAACAATCTTCTTTCCGGCATCCGCATCATCACCACCCATAGCTTGGTTTCGTTTAAAGTTTTCTTTGATAGCTTCCCAGCGCTGCTTCTGTTGCTCAGACATATTGCCTCTGAGCTCAGCCAGTTTTAACAGGTTTTCTTCGGCGCCGGTGGTGAGCAACTGAGATTCTCCCTGATAATGATCGGTAATCAACTGAAATAACTCATCCCGCGTCATAACTGATGATACTTTTTCTGCCATCTTGTTCATGTTTCGATAAGAACCTTGCAGCTTAAATGGCGGTTCAATACGGTAGCGATCGTCTTGTGCACTCGAGGCAATATACGATTGATTAATGCGCGAAACTACTTTTTGAATTTCAAATAGTTTTCTTAATACTTCGGTGATCTCGTTCACCTCAGCACCACTGTATTGATAACTCAAGTCGGTGGCAGCTGTTGAACCGCCTTGTGCAATATCAATAAATTTGTAGACGTCGTCCATCTCACGTGTCGCAAGCGGAGCTAAAATACGATTTGAGGTTAAGGCATTCTCAATATAGCTGAGTTCGAAAACACTCTCTTGACCAGAAAGCATATCACCCAGATTGTAAATGTCTGCACGGTTCGCCAACATGTCAGGAATTTTGAATAGTTCACCCGATTCGGTATAGGGGTTACCCGCCATGACCACACAAAATTTGTTGCCGCGCATGTCGTAGGTTTTCGATTCGCCTTTCCAGACACCCTCGATGCGACGGGTGCCATCACACAAGGAAATAAATTTCTGTAAAAACTCAGGATTGGTATGCTGAATATCATCGAGGTAAAGCATGACATTGTTGCCCATTTCGAGGGCCAGATTGAGTTTTTCCAGTTCTTGTCGACTGGCGCTGTTAGTCGCCTGTGCCGGATCGATGGAGGTAATGTCATGACCAATGGCTGGACAATTGATTTTCATAAAAATCAATCCGAGCCGGTCGGCTACGTATTCCATTAGGGTCGTTTTCCCGTAACCGGGCGGCGAAATCATCAAGAGCAAACCCATTAAGTCGGTGCGTTTGCTGTCACCTACTGTGCCCATCTGTTTCGCTAGATTGTCACCGATGATGGGTAGGTAAACGTCGTTGATTAATTTATTGCGTACGAAAGAGGTTAATGGCTTGGCAATAAAGTCATTAACCCTCAGTTTTTTGCGCAGCGATTCGATTTCTTCATGACGCGCTTTTTGAAAGGCGTAATAACCGGGAACCACTTTGTGGTGATGCTGTGACATGGTTTCCAGAAAGATGTCCAGGTTTAACGTCAGTTTCTGGTTGTCCAGTTTTGGATGTTGTCCCAGTAAGTTTCCTATTTCAAACTGAAGATCGACTTGTTGTTGATGACGTGCCAGTGATTGATCCACGATCAGTAACGTCACAGCTTCGGGCACGTAATTTTCTAATGTCGGTTGTTTGGCTTTAATAAAGCCGGTTAACCAGTTAAATGCCAGATGCCAGCGCTTTCCGGTTTGTCCTTCAAGTTCTTTAAGTCCATTTAAAAAGTCTTGCCAGGCGTTTTGTGATTCCAGATACAATTGAAAGTCTTTACGCAATTGTTCAGCGTATTTCGATTCGGCGAAAGAAATTTGGGGTTGCCCCAACTCTTCAATCAAATACTCTGCGGCGCGCTGCAGGCTCAATTCACTTGCTGGTAATTGCTGGGTATTGGCAAATTTTGACAGTCGATCAACAATGCATTGTTTTAATTGTTCGAAGGCCGCATTTTCGGCAAACAGCGCTTTCATTCTCAGCGCGTTTTGAGCTTCCTTATGCCAGCTTTTGTGCTCATTATTGTGTTGGTGTTCGGCCCAATAAACAATCGCTAAAGCTCGCGCATTCGGAGTAAAGCGCAACGTTCCCGCAGCATTGTAATTTGGTATTAGAACTTCCAGCAATTTAGCGGCATCGTGATCGTGAATGCCTTTTTCAAAGCCCTCTTTGTATCGAGGGGCGATAAAGTCTTTAATCAATGCCAATAATTCTTTTTCATTCGTCACGGCCTGAGATAAATCGGTCCAGGAAAATCCATCGGTTTCAGCAATCGCCGATTCGATGATGCAGAAAGCCAAGTATTCTCCGCGGTAAACCTCCGGGGACTCGGAAGGCAAAGACATCGACCAGTATTCTCGAAAGTCATTTAATGGTGTTTGCTTCAATTCTTCGTAAAAGTCTGTGCCGGATAAATGCACGTACATGGCATCACCTCGGGGAAGCAAAGTGATGTCCAATTCCTGGGTGTTGACACTGAATTTGTGTTTCGGACCCAGCTTAATGATTTTTCCACCGTCTTCAAAAATATCGCTTTTGTCACGAAGTGCTCGAATGGCATTTTCTTTGGCTGCTTTCAGCTGCGACTCGAGATCATCGGCTTTTACTGAATCGTCGAGATCTCGCAGTTGCTCGGTCATTTGCTGGATTTTTCGAACCAACCCATCCGAGGCAAAAAACGAATTTAACTCGTCTTGTTCGTTAATGCGTTGGGCACGTCGGTCAATACTTTGCAAAATGCGTGTCGCCGCATCAAACAGCGTTTGCGCTTTGCGTTGGCGATTGTCGATCAATCCTTGTTTGTGTGCTTCAAAGGTCTCAAATATTTCTTCTCGTTTCGAAAGAATATCCGCTAAAAAATCATCGTATTCACTGAACTGTCCTTCAAGTTCTTCAAGCTGAACCATTAAACGCGACAGTTGTTCATCACATTTCTCAGGCGATTTGGCTAGGCCTAAGCCATTTTGCACGCTTTGTGACAGTAATTTGAATTGAGCTGCGAATTGCGCCGTCGCTTCTTCACTACCAAAGCTTTGCTTCTGATGCTGTAGCTTTGCTTTGAGTTGGTTGAGCTGGGAATAAACACCTGAAATCGACTCGATAATTTGGGTTTGTAGAGTCGCATCAGGTACTTTTAACGACGCCATCAACTCGGATAATAAATCCAGTGAGCTGGCCATTTTCTCAACCGATTCAGTTAATGGCTTCAAATCGGCCGTTGTTTTGCACTGCTCTTTATCGTGTTCGATCTGTCGAATATCATTCTGGTAACTTTCCAGTGCGTCAGCACTCGCCAGAAAATCTACGGTGCGCTGATTCAGTCGATCTTCGTGCTCGACCAATTGCTTTTCCAATTCATCGATACGGGAGCGGTCGATGTAGCGCAACTCGCGTATGGTTAGCAGGTGCCCGCGTTGACGGCTTAATCTGGAAATGGCATCAACAAAATCCTGGGCTACGTGCCAATTTTCAGCTTCAAGATCGCGGATTAATGCTGCCTGGTCTTGCTCCGTTTCGCTTAACGCTTTTTGCGACTGCTTTTGAATGCTGAAAACTTTTTCGTACTCATCGATAACCAGTTCGGAAGTCTTATTAATGTTCTTAAGGCACTGTTGAATGTCGTTGAGTTCGTTGGATGACAACCAGTGATAAGCGTCAAATATTTTGACACTGCGTTTTGCCAGATCGTTGTAATGTGCCGATGAGGCATCTTCTGCTTGGATCAACCGGGCGATGGAAAATAACTCCGAAATTCCACGCACCAGTTCGGCGTTCCCGATTTTTCCGAAAAAGCTCACACTCTCAGGTTGCGAGCTGGCGTATTCGTCCGAATAAAAGGGCGTTTGCCAAATTTGCAGTGGGTGAATTCGGGTTGCTTCTTCTTGGGCATAAAAAATTAATAATCTACCATCCGGGTAAAACCCGTAACCGTGACCAAATAATGGATTTTGCAGCGACTTATTGATCAGATTATAAGCGTACAAGCCGACGATGTTGGAATCGGGCTGGTAGAAAATATACAAGACGTCTTCACCGTTTGGCGAGCGCTTCATTCGCTTGAATTTTAAATTGCTGTATTCATGGTCGAACGCTTTGTGTTCGCCCGTTGTTAAGTAATAACCTCCTGGGAACATTAATCCGTGGTCTTCCGGAAGACGAACGCAAGAGTCACCGATGGCATCGATTCGAGTCACTTGTTCGGTATTTCTGTTAAATACCAGATAGCGCCAGGTTTCCTCTTGATAGGGGCGAACTTTCAATAGAATCAGCGAGCCGACTTCGCTGTAATAGAATTCTGCATCGTCCAGAGATTGGGTGGAATCATCGACCGGCTCCGAATAAATGCCCTTTCCTGAGTTGGTGTTGTTCTCGACCTTGATGGTTAAGTCACTGCCCAGCGTATCGACGAATATCGTGTCCAGTACGTTAATATGGGGGTGACGTCCGTTAATCACATCTTCTCGTAAACATTCACTCCATTCAAAGTCGTGGCTGGCAGGTAACTCAATGTCGCGTTCGCCCCGGTTATCGATGTATTCGATGTTTTTTCCATCGCTCGAAATATTCCAACGGAAAACCCGCACATCGGTCAGGCGCTCGCCAATTTGAAATGAGGCGAGCAGTTTGCCTTCTTTCACTACGAGCTGTGACAGTGCTGTATCTTTGTAGTAGGTGTAGAGCTCGCGAAAATCACCGACGAAACTTTGGTCGGATAAAAAAGTTTGCTTCAAATTGACCGGTTCGAGATCGTAGCCATCGTTTTTCTCTATTAAACGATAGACAGAAAAAACATCCTGAACCTGGGTTTCTTTTCGCAAACCAAGAAAAACGTTGTAGCCAAATAAAACCAGATCACCTACCAGCACAAGATCTCGTGCGTCACAATTGTTTTCAGTGCGCAAACGGAGTCGACTTAACACTTGCATGTCGGTACTGCCAAACTCTTCTTGTCGCTGGTGATTGAGTTGCTGAGTTAAGTCAGACAGTTGTTTGCCTTGATCGAGTAAACGTTTACGAATTACTTCATAAGCGCCACCTTCGGCAACCGCTTTTTCAACTTGATTTTCGCTCGCTGGCGTTTGATTTTTTTTGGCCAAAACAGGATCCCTTAATTACTGTTATTCGCAGAAAATGGCGTGGCACTCTTGTCGAGTGCCACCATTGCGATTAAGCGCTGTCTTTGGGGGTTGAGTTAACGTCTTTGGTGGATTGACCGCCCAGGAATTTTTCCAGTAACGAGGACACCACGGGCGATTGGTCAAGGAATCCATCCAATGCTTTACCCATGCCCATGCCTTTGGCCATTTTATCGAAGTAATCGTTACTTCCACCGACAATGTCGATATTGGCGTGCTCAAGCGCTTTGCCAATGACATCGGCCTGATCACTGGCAACGTCTTTGCTCGCTTCAACCTTGGCCAGTTCTTCTTTAAGATGCGCTTCCAGCTTCATTTTGAACTCTTCGAACTCGCGCGCTTCCGGTGTCATGCCATTCATGGCATTGAACTTCTCGATAAGTCCTTGTGCTTCAGCTTTCGCTTGCTCAAGAATAATGGCAGCTTGTGCCAATCCTTTCTCTTTATCGGCTCGCGCTTGTGCTAATCCTAGTTCTTCCTGACCGCGTGCCTCGGCTGTTTGCTTTTCTTCCAGTACTTTGGCTTCGGCAAGACCTTCTTTCTCGATTGCCTGGGCGTTAGCTTCTTTCACCCTGACATCGACCAGTCCTTTCTTTTCATCGGCATCGGCTTTGGCGTGTTTAACTTGAGCTTCTGCCAGACCACCGGCAGCCAGTTGCGCTTGTTTGCCCTCAGCTTCTTTTTTCGCAGCTTCGGCTTTTTTCGCTGAGGCTTCGAGTTCAGCCTGAGCAATCATATTGATTTCTTTGGCCCGATGTTCCGCAGCTCGCTCGTCGGCTTCGGCTCGTTTAACTTCTTTAATCATGGCTTCTTCAGCTTCCGCTTGCGCCGCCAGTAATTGAACTTGTTTCTGGCGATCCGCTTCGGAGACTTCTTGAACTTCTTTAATACGCTCTTCTTCTTCGGCAACTTTCTTTTCGACCGAGATGCGTTCACTGATGGTTTGGGCAATGACTTTGCGTTCAGCCTCCAGCGCCTTCTCTTTATTGATGGTTTCGAGCTCAACTTCGCGCTGCCGATTCACTTGCTCGAGTTCTTTTGCCTTGATAACTTTTTCTTGTTCAATCACAACGGCGCGTTGGCGATTCTGCTCGGCTACTTCGATTTGTCGCTTTTTGTTTTCTTCGCGAATGGCCACCTGTTCTTCGGTGGCGATTCGAGCGTCTTCAGACTTAAGTTGTTCTTCGTAACGCACCTTTTCTGTTTCGGCTTGCTCGCGCGCCTGAATGGTTTGTATCTCACGTTTTTGTTTCGCCGTTGCGTCAGCTTCCTGGCGCTCTAACGCCAACAAGGCCTCGCGGGTTTCGACATTTTTTTTGGTGATTGCCAGTTCTTCATCTCGCTCTAAGCGGTTGGTTTCGATGCTGCGAGTGGCTGTGATTTCGGTGATGCGACGAATACCTTCCGAATCCAGAATATTGGAGCTGTCGAGGTGAGACTTGGGTGTCTGTTCCAGATAATCGATGGCGACGTCTTCAAGAACGTAACCGTTCATATCTTCGCCGATAACCTCGACAATTTTTTCGCGGAACGAAATTCGGTTTTCGAACAGTTCCAGAAAATCCATTTTCTTACCAACGGTTTTTAACGCTTCGGAGAATTTGGCATTAAATAGCTCGTTGACAGCATCTTTGTCGGACGCACGGTCAACACCGATGGCTTTGGCAACCTTTAAAACATCGTCGGCAGTTTCGTTAACACGAAGGTAAAAGGCGACGGTGATGTCTGCCCGTAAGTTATCTTTACAGATTAAGCCTTCTTTTCCGCGGCGATCGACTTCTAAGGTGATCAAGGAAATCTTCATGATCTCCATTTTATGAAGCACCGGAATGACCATCGAGCCGGTAAAACTTACTTTGGGCTTATTTGAAATATTGTTGACGATTAACGCGTAGCCTTGAGGTACTTTTTTATAGACTGAGGCAATGAATATGCCGATAGCTAAAAGTATTCCGAGTATCAGGCCAACGAGAACTAAAAGATCCATAGAGTTTTCCTCATTGATAGTTTCTTAATTATTGTAAAAATCTTGCTCATTGACGATGTGGTAAATACTTTTTTCTTTTTCATAGTCAATGATGTAAGCAATATCGCCGCGCTTAAAGTTGTATTTATTATCGGCACGTACGTTGAGTAAAAGACTTGCGCCATCAATATCGCAGGTCGCTTCTCCCGAGGTTGATGAAACGGTAGTTGAGCGAATTTTACATTGCCGGCCAATAATGCGTTTGTTGTCACTGGCAGCATTTAAATTCGCGAATAACTTTCGAAGCGGTCGAATTGCGTATGCGGTAATGGGTAATGAAAAGGCAAAGCTGAAAACGACCAATGCACTGCCGAATAACCACACAAGCAATTCACTTTCGATCCAGCCAAAAGCGTATTTGGAGACAATGTAAGTAATAAACCAGGCGCAATAAAACAAAATAGTAAAGACGATCATAACGGGAACACCCGTTAGTCCGCAGGTTGCCATAAAGGTTGCAAAGCTGCCGACCTGGCTTAAATCACTATCAGCGTCAATATCCACTTCTAAAAAATCAAAATCGAACAGGCCGAATGCAACGAAGATCCAGTAGCCAGCGAGAACCAGGCATATGGTGGTAAAGATTGCGGTTGGAAAGCTGCTGGCCACACTCCAAATTTCATTCATAGGCTTTCTCCCAAAGGCTTCGTTTGTTCTTTAAATAGATAGGCAGCAATAATTCCACTGACAAACCCGGCAATGTGTCCTTCAAAACTGACAAAACCGCGAAAGTCGATCAAACTGAAAAACAAACCGCCGTAAATGAACAGTGCAAAAATACTCAGTGCAATGTTTTTAACTGAGCGATTGATCCAGCCATTGGCGATCAAATATCCCCAGTAGCCCAACACCAGGCCGGAAGCACCAATATGCATGGCATGACGTCCAAACAACCAAACCAAAGCACCACCGACTAGCATTACGAACAGCGTTACTCCGAGCAAACGACGGGTCTGGAGCACCAGAAACGCTAAAACGGCCAATGGTATACTGTTGCCTAGCAAATGCCAGACGCCACCGTGAATAAAGGGCGCTGTAATGATGCCATAAGCTTGATGGATGCTTCTTGGTAAAAGTCCATAATTTTCGAGTGCGCGGCCTGTGAATATATTGATGAACTCCACAAGCCATAAAAGCGCAATCGCTGTAGCTATGTATTTGATGCCGTTAAGCTGATACTTCACCTGGTTCGTTTTTCCGTAACTGATTACTGCTTTTTTTTCCAAATACTTCTAAGTTGTTATTATATGAGTCTTAGCAGGTGTTATTTTCTTACAAATTATTTGCTACTCGGGCAAGATAACGGCGGTGCGATCAAGCGATACCTGGTTTTTATCGACAAAACGAAATTTGCTGTAACCAATTTCGACCAAGTCGCCATTGTTTAACTTTTGTTTGTCGATTTTTACGCCATTAACCCGGGTTGAGTTGGTGCTTTTTAAATCTTCGATTAAATATTGCACTTGGCCATCAAGGTAGGGATCTTGTTCGCGTAAAATTTGAGCGTGAAAACTGCTAACGGCGTTGTCCTCAATTTGAACATCGTTGTCGGGCGAGCGGCCGATGGTTAGAACACCCGGTTCCAGATCAAATTTATTTACAACCACATCGTCTACAATTAATCCAAGGTAGGCCATTTAATACTCCACTAATTTTGGGCAACAACGATCAATGATACGTTATCTGGTGCGCCAGCACTGAGCGCTTCGTCAAGTAATTGCCGAGTCGATTCTTCAAACGAACATTGCTCAAGTGTATCACTGATAAATGCGCTCGACATACAGTTACTCAGACCGTCACTGCATAAAAGATACTGGTCGCCCTGTTCAACGTCGAACGACAAAATTTGCGGTTGCAAGGATTCTTTTGCACCGAGGGCCTGGGTTAATACGTTCTTATACGGCGACTTTTCGACATTTTCCGAGCTGATTTGACCACTGTCGAGCCAGGTTTGAACCAGAGTGTCGTCACGGGTTAACTGCTTCAGTTCGCCGTCGCGAAAACGGTAACAGCGTGAATCCCCTATGTTAACGATCCAGCACTGCTCGTCGTATATTACGATGGCAACCATGGTGGTGCCCAAACCTTCGTCTTCGGGGTGTTGTTTGGCATGCTCTTTAATTTGTCCATCGACCCGATTGATGTAGTCGGAAAGCGCACTGCGCATGGTGTGTTCACCGGGAATAGTATTTTTCGGTCGAGAAAATAACACCTCAATCAGATCGAGAAATTGCGTCCGTGCGATATTGCTGGCGACTTCTCCTGCAGCATGACCACCCATGCCGTCGGCGATAACTGCGCACAGCCAGCCCTTGTCGGCGTTGACTTGCCAACCAATGGCATCTTCGTTGTTGGGGCGTTTTTTACCTTGATCCGATACCCCGGTTACTTTCCATGTAAATGGCTTCATACAGTTTCGATAACCCTCTAGCGAAAAGGACTGGTGTTAAAATCACGTTTTAACGCATTGGTTAATGCGTCTTTTAACTCTGCAATCGACTGGTAACGTTTGTCCGACTCTTTTTGCAGCGCTTTGTTAATTATTCTACTCGCGCTGGCGGGTAAGTCAGCCCGTATTTTGCGAACCGGTTCATGCTTTTTGGTGGTGATATTCAGTGCCACCGAGGCTAAAGAATCACCGCGAAATGGCAACTGCCCGGTCAGCAGCTGGTAAAAGGTAACGCCAAGACTGAAAATATCGCTACGGCCGTCGACTTTTTTACCCTGTATTTGCTCTGGAGACATATAAAACGGGCTGCCCAAAATGGCGCCGGTTCGCGTTTTGCTCTGGTCGGTTACATGCGCAATGCCAAAGTCGGTGATAATAACGGATTGCTTTTCGTCATCATAAATAATGTTGGCCGGTTTAATATCGCGATGCACCACACCTTTGTTGTGAGCATAGTCAAGTCCCGCTGCGATTTGTAGCATCAATTGGTAAACCAGTGACACAGGTAACAAATGATCCGGTTTGATGTGGTTGTCGAGCGGTACGCCGGTCAATAAATCCATGGCGATAAAGGCCAGGTCGTGTTCTTCACCGACGTCGTAAATGGTGACAATGTTTGGGTGATTCAATTTACCAGCGGTTTCCGCTTCGCGAAAGAAGCGGTCGCGAGCGTTCTGTTCGTCCTGATCTTCAAACTCCTGAGACAGGGCCAATGTCTTAATCGCCACTTCGCGGTTAATTGCCGGGTCGATGCCCCGATAAACCACGCCCATGGCTCCTTTTCCCAGCACGCTGTCGATGCGGTAGCGACCCAATGTGGGAGGCTGTAAGCCGTCGCCCGGCATTACCAGTGTGCTGTCCATCAGCAAAGTACCGTTCATATTCGGATTGGTTTGACGCATCTGGGTTAAACGCGCGAGTTTCTCACGACTGTCTTTGAAGCCCCGTTTGTGCAGACTCAGCTGATGGTAAATAACTTTGGCAAGCTGGTAGTCACGTTTTCGTTCGCACTCTTCGGCCAGCTGGTATTTCAGTTCCAGGTTTTCCGGCGTTGCTCGAAGTTGATGAAGAATCTCCCACGCTTTGGGCAGCTGATTGTTTTGCTGGTGGTATCTGGCCGCCAGAGCGCCCCACTGATTATTGGTAGTCAAGACCGTCTTCAATGGCTGTTGATGGAATTTTTCCAGCAAGCCAAATACCCAGCCTGGCAATAACAGGGCTGATATTTCAAGGACAGGTATCTTTAACTGTTGTTGGATTGCCAGCCAGCCATAACTGACCCAAAGTACGATCGCCATTAACAGGAACAATAAGCTGCTGATACTGATGCGCAACCGGTTGGCAGCAAAAAAACAGGCAATCGACAATCCCGCCGCAAGGTAAATCAATAGCGGGAAATAAGTCGGTTTCGACAGAGTTTGCTGCGACACGGCTTGATCGAGTGGTCGGTAGAAAGGGTCTATCAGTTGCCACCAATGCAAACACAAAACCATTGTCGCAGAGACAAACAGCATGGCAAGCCAACCACTGGTAAACAGCGACAGCCTTTTAAAGGGAGGTGGCTTCAGTTGCATTAATCTAGATTATTCGATAGCCCTAATAGTGCAGAAGCATAACTGATAAGCGACATAGGCTCAAAAGGAACCTTTTAAAACAGAGAATTAGTCCCCGAAGTTATGGCACATTGCGGTTAAAACGGATGAACTTTGAGCGTTCTGATGTATAATCGCGAAACATTTTTCACACAAACCAAACACTGCAAAAGGTTATTGAATTTCTATGTCTGCAACACCTTCGCCCATGGTTTTACTCATTCTGGATGGTTGGGGATACAGTGAAGATCCCAAAGACAACGCCATTATGGCTGCCAATACCCCGAATTTTGATCGTCTCTGGGCCAACAGTCCGCACACCCTGATTTCTGGTTCTGGCCTCGATGTCGGATTGCCCAGTGGGCAGATGGGCAATTCAGAAGTGGGTCACCTCAATCTTGGAGCGGGGCGTGTGGTGTATCAGGATTACACCCGAATCACCAAATCGATTGCTGACGGAGACTTCTTTACCAATGAAGCCTTGGTTGCAGCAATGGACAAAGCGATCGCCAACAAAGGGGCGGTGCATTTAATGGGATTGCTGTCTCCGGGCGGCGTTCACAGTCATCAGGACCACCTGTTTGCGTTAATGGAAATGGCCAAACAGCGCGGCGCAAATGAGGTCTACATCCATGCCTTTCTTGACGGACGAGACATGCCGCCACGCAGTGCCAAAGATTCTATTGAAGCAGTGGCGGCGAAAGCGAAGCAACTCGGTCTGGGCCGAATAGCCTCTCTTACCGGCCGTTACTTTGCAATGGATCGGGATCAACGCTGGGAGCGGGTCGAAGCTGCGTATAACATGATGACCTTGGGCGAAGCCGAGCATCAATATAATTCTGGTATAGAAGGACTCGAAGCCGCCTATGCCCGTGATGAAAATGATGAGTTTGTGGCCACTACGGTGATCGGAGAGCCGGCGACCATTAACGATGACGACGCACTAATCTTCTTTAATTACCGGGCCGACCGGGCACGGCAAATCACCCGTGCGTTTGTCGAGCAAGACTTTACTGGCTTCACCCGTAAAAAGCACCCCAGACTGGCTGATTTTGTCGGTATGACTCAATACGCAGCAGATATTAAAACGTCAGTGGCCTTTCCTCCATTGCGTCATAAAAATGTCCTGGGCGAATATTTAGAGTCATTGGGCAAGAAACAACTGCGCATTGCCGAAACTGAAAAATACGCCCACGTGACCTTTTTCTTCAATGGTGGTGTAGAAAAGCCGTTTAACGGTGAAGATCGAAAATTAATCCCCTCGCCACAGGTCGCGACTTACGATCTGCAACCCGAGATGAATGCGCCTAAAATGACCGATGAACTGGTTGCCGCCATCGAAAGCAAACAGTACTCGGTGATTATCGGCAACTTTGCGAACCCCGATATGGTGGGGCATACGGGTAATTTCGATGCCACTAAAACCGCCATCGAAGCCATTGATCAGTGCTTGGGGCGAATTGTTGAAGCGCTGGACAAAGTAAATGGAGAAGTTTTGATAACCGCCGATCACGGTAATGCAGAGAAAATGGCCGACGATGCGACTGGTCAGGCTCATACCGCTCACACCAGTGGACCCGTACCCTTTATTTATTACGGACGAGCAGCAGAGGTTCTGGTGGATAATGGCGTGCTTGCCGATGTTGCGCCAACCATGCTGAGTTTGATGGGGATCGAGATTCCAGAAGAGATGACCGGGCGTCCCATCATGAAATTGATAAACGCCTGACATTGAGGTTCGTTTGACGATATTTTCTCGCGCTTTGGTGTGTTTGCTAACAGGGGCTCTGGTGATGAGCTCCCTGAGTCTTGTTGCCAGTGAGAAAAAGCAGCAAACGCAACAACAACTGGAACAGGTAAAGCAACAAATTTCGCAGTTACAGAAGCGCCTCGAGAGCAAGCGAAAAGAATACGGCAGTGCCACTCAGTCGCTAAAGAAAACCGAGCAGCGGATTAATTCGGCGGCAAAAATTTTAAGAGCAACGCAAAATCAAATTGTCCGTGAAAAGAAAAAACTGAATGACAATCAGCAACAAGAAATAGCTCTGCAGAAAAAGAAGCAAAAACACCAAACCATTTTAGCGCAACAGTTACGCAGTGCTTATTCAACCGGTCGACAGGAATACTTAAAGTTGTTGTTGAATCAGGAGCAACCAGAAAAGCTCGGCCGTATCTTAAGTTATTACGACTACCTGAATAAAGCCCGGACTGAAAGTATTCGAGAACTGGGTGAAACCATTATCGAACTGGAGCAGGTTCGAACCGATATTCAAGAGAACATCAAAGAACTTGCGCTTTTGGAGTCGTCGCAAAAAAAAGAGCAGCAACGGTTACTCGGGTTAAAAGAACAGCGTAAAAAAGAAGTCGCATTGCTGGCACGAAGCATTGCATCGCAAGATAAAAAATTGTCGAACCTGCGCGAGAATGAAGAAGAGTTGTCGTCATTGTTGCAACAGATGCAGCGGGCGCTTGAAGAAATTTTCAAGCAACAAAACCTTGAAGGTCTGGGGAAAATGAAAGGGCAGCTAAGCTGGCCGATTAAGGGACGTATGTTGCTCAATTATGGAGAGCGCATTAATCGCGACATTCGCAGCAATGGCATTCGAATTTCGGCGCCCGAAGGAAAAGAAGTGGCCGCTGTGTTTCACGGGCGAGTGGTATTCAGCGACTGGCTACGAGGTTTTGGGCTGCTGGTGATTGTTGATCATGGCAAGGGTTACATGAGTTTGTACGGAAACAATCAGTCTTTGTTCAAAGAAGTCGGCGACTGGGTTGAAGCTGGAGAAATGATTGCAACCGTCGGACAAAGTGGTGGTAAATCAAATCCCGGGCTTTACTTTGAAATTCGCCACCAGGGCAAAGCGCACAATCCGATGCAATGGATTCGTGGCTAATCCGGTTTTGATTGACGTTTTGGTGTATGGATATGTCTCAATAGTCAGTAATCAATAACTGGCAAGCACCAAGTTAAATAGTATTATCTTCTTAAAAATTTCACCCTTATACGAAATAATTTGAACACCCCGATTATTGCAGGCGCAGATGTCTTGAGTGGTCTATAGTCAAAACAGAGCGTTTAAATTTTTGAGGTCGTTGTTATGTTTCGCTCCAGTCTGCGTAATCTAGTGGTATTTTTTCTGTTGGCCGTGCAAGGTGTACTTTGGTCCAACAATCCTCATACAGCGGATACCCAATCGACGGTTGAGCCGCCGATTCCTATGGAACAGCTAAAGGCATTTGCCGAAACCTATTGGCAGATCAAACAGTCTTACGTCGATCAGGTGGACGATAAGCAACTGTTGGAAGGTGCTATCAATGGTATGTTGAAGTCGCTTGATCCTTACTCCGGATTTTTAAACGAAAAAGATTTATTAGATTTGCAGGCAAGTTCTGACGGTGTTTATGACGGTCTGGGTGTCGAAGTTATTTCTGACGACAAAAATATTAAAATCGTTCGCACCATTGAAGATTCGCCGGCCGATCGCGCCGGTATAAAAGCAAACGATCTTATTATTGCGGTGGATGCTTTTGACGTCGCCGAAGTTGGAGTGGAAAAAGCAATCGATGCAATGCGAGGAAAAGCCGGAGAACCAATCCAGCTGAAAATTTTACCGCAAGGTAAAGGCTCGGCAATTGAATACGATTTGATCCGTGAAACTTTGGAAATGAAAAGTGTCACGATAAAAGACGTTGGGGATGGTTACTGGCACATCGAGTTGAGTATGTTTCAGCGCGACAGTGGCTACGAGCTTGAAAAAGCACTGTTAAGCCAAACGTCGGGCAAGGCAATGAATGGATTGGTTTTGGATTTGCGCGATAATCCCGGAGGCGTGTTACGCGCGGCGGTTGACATTGCTGATCTGGTCTTGGAAACCGGCATTATTGTCTCGACTGAAGGAAGAGCGTCAGACAGTATTCAACGCTATTTTGCCAATCCGGGAGATGCATTGGAGCTGGTGCCCATGGTGGTGCTGATCAACGAACGATCGGCTTCGGCTTCCGAGATTGTTGCTGGAGCTCTACAGGATCATCAACGGGCTATTATTTTGGGGCAAAAGTCTTATGGCAAAGGGGTAGTACAGTCCATCCTGCCGATACGGCACAATGCTGCGATCAAGTTGACCACCTCGCGTTATTACACGCCAAACGGTCGTTCCATTCACGGTGCCGGGATTGAACCGGATGTGACTGGCGACACAAAAAACAGTTCAGACGAGCGCGACGCGCTGCTGGATCAAGCCATAACCTTGCTCGCCGAGCAATCACAGCGTAAGCTTTAAAAAAATAATTTTAAAAAATCGTTTCATGTCAAAAATTTGCTGTCTTGCGCTGTTAACACTATTACCCATTGTTTCGTTTGCCATTGATCGTGGCGATTATGTCTTACCGTCGAACAAGCCAAAGCTCATCATTATCATCGATGATCTGGGCGATAATTATCACCTTGGAAAACGGGTACTTGAGTTACCCGTCGCACTCAACCTGGCCTTTTTACCGAATACGCCTTTTGCCAGTCAGCTGGCTGAAAAAGCGCACACAATGGGGCACGACATAATGTTGCACCTACCCATGGAAGCCACCACTCGGCCCGATTTGTTGGGTAAAGGGGCACTGGTAACCCGGCACAACGCTGAGCAGGCAAAAGCAATTTTTGCCCAAAATCTGGAGCAAATTCCTCATGTGCAGGGCTTTAACAATCATATGGGCAGTCGATTGACCGGTTCTGAGTCGCATATGGCCTGGGTGATGGAATTTGCCTCGCAAAAGCAACTGTACTTTGTCGATAGCCGAACAGCGGCCAATTCGGTGGCTTTCCGTTTTGCGCAACAAGCAGGCATACCGTCATTGGACCGAGACATTTTTCTCGACCCTGACAAAAACCCCGACACCATCGCTCGACAATGGCGCCGTGCCCTCGAGCTGGCAGAAAAAACAGGCCAAGTTGTGATGATTGGACACCCATATCGGGAAACCATACGTTTATTAGAAAAGGAATTGCCGGGGATTGAAGGTCGTTTTGAGTTGGTTACTCTGTCCAATTACTGGAAACCATCCGATTACCGAGGCCAACAGCCTCCACTGCAGTACAAGCTTCCGGTTCCGGCGCTGGGGGACGGTGAAAATCTGTCGATAGGCAATCTTCAGCTTTTGAACCCCGCCCGGCGTTTGTCGTTGTAAATATTACCCAATTGAGAGACTCGTCTTTGCTTTCGGCGGGAGACTAATATTATTATGGCTCTCGGTAGGGCTGTGTTAATCATCAAATAAAGTAAAAAATTATGAAACGTTTAAAAATTACATCGCTGGCATCTGCGGTGGCTTTGGGCTTAGTCGCCAGTGCGTCGTTATCCGTATCGGCAGAAATTCCAACAACCGAGTTTCCCAGTCTGAAGCAATGGGCCAAGGGTGAGCTTCAGTTGACCAAGACAGCTCCCACTCCCGACGATTTGATCGCCTTTATTCGCAGCAATGCGCAACAATTGGGGCTGAGCCAAAAAGCGGAACAATTGCAGTGGACCGGAAAAAAATCGAGTCTGTTGTCGGATCATTATTACTTTAATCAAGCGGTGAACGGGTATCGCGTATGGCAGGCTACTTTTATTCTGTCGGTTGATAAAAAGACCGGGAGCGTACACAAAGCATACGACACCACCCTTGACCTCAACATGCAAACGAAAAAGCACTGGCCCCTAAACGCAAAGATATCCAGCCAACAAGCATTGAATGCGAGTTGGTCGCACTACCAGTCGAGTGGCAAATTATTGGGTCTACCCGAAGCGGAACTGGTTTATTTGCAACAAGGCCAGTCGTTGCAACTGGTTTACAAAACGCAACTCGAGCTCTCGCAGCCCAGAGGCAGCTGGCGACAGTTTATCGATGCGACCAATGGTAACTTTATATATGGCGAGCGAGTCGACACCGGTAAAAAGTCCGATCCCACATTATACAAAGGCAGAGCACCTTCTTATCCAGTAAACAAAGACAGCAAGTCGTTTGCCGATGCCTTGAACGAATTTCATGCGCGGAACCAAAGCGGGGATCGAGTTAAAAACAGTTTTCAAGCCCGTCTGGCAGAAGGATCGGCTTTGGTGTTTGATCCCGATCCTCGAACCACGCTGAACGATGAGACCTTGACTCTGCGGTCACAGCCATCGGAATTTGAAGCGGCTTACCAAACTCGTACTTTGCTCGACATTACAGAAGAAGGCGGAGTCTATTCACTGGAAGGTCCCTGGGTTCGCATTGTCGACTGGGACGAGCCCTTTGTTAATCCAAGTACAACCACTGATGGTCAATGGAGGGCACGACGCGACGATGTTGCATTCCACGATGCGATGACGTATTTCCATATCGATCAAAATCAGCGTTATATTCAAAGTTTGGGTTTCAGTGGTGACAGTGGCATTCAGGAAGGGAGCATCATCGCTGATGCTAACGGCGAGAGTGGCGATGATAACTCTTCGTTTTCTCCATCGAGCAATCGATTATCGTTTGGTCACGGTGGCGTTCCGGATAATGAAGACGCCGACGTTATTTTGCACGAGTACGGGCACGCCATTAATTTTTCCATTAACCCCGACTTTACCGGAGGCGATGCCGGAGCGATCGGTGAAGGTTTCGGTGACTACTGGGCGGGGTCCTACAGTTACAGTACTCCCAACGGTCAAACCTTTCGGCCAGAGTGGGTTTATTCTTGGGACGGTCATGACGAAACTACCTGGCCGGGCAGAACGCTGGATCGGGTTGACTTAATTTACGATCCGTCGATCACTTATACCGCGCATCAGGAAATTGACGGGATCGCCGATTACAGTGATCAACTTTGGTCGGCACCGCTGTTTCAATCGCTGGTCGACATTTTAGCCGCCGGTGGTGAGCGCGAAGACGTCGATCAAATTATGCTGGAAGGTCAGTTTGGTCTGGGGGCCAACGTTCGAATGCCAGAAATGGCCGCGTCGATTGTTCAAGCCGCGGTGGCGCTTCAGCCAGGTGAGATGCACGCAGGTGTTATTTTCAGTTGGTTCAAAGAGGTGAATATTCTGGGCGCACTGGAACGCGAAGCAATCACCTATCAGCAGGCCGGAGACAACGGCGCACCTGATCCGGGTGAAAAAGTCCTATTCAAAATGCCGCTGGTTAACAACAACGGTATCGATGCGACAGAAGTAACTGCGACTTTGTCTGTCGACAGTGAGCTGGTGGAAATCAATCAGAGTAGCGTGACCTATCCCGATATTACAGAATTTTCTACCGGCATCAGTAACGAAAGCTTCGAGCTGAAATTGTTACGTGACTTAGCTTGTGGCGCTAATGTCGATATGTCCTTAGACATAGCCTATAAACTTGCAGGTGCCAATGGACCGGAGGTTACTGAGTCCATCGATTTCATTTTGCCCACTGGCGTGCGCCGTAAAATTAGCGTAGAAGAAGCCGATGAATTACCGATCCCCGACGGTGACAACGTCGGGATTGATTCACAACTGGATATGCAGGGCGCGGGAAGCATAATCGACGATAATTTTAGTGTCGATCTTGATATTCGCCACCCTTACCGAGGGGATTTAACCGTTTCTCTGGTCTCGCCCGCGGGCACCGAAGTTGTTCTTGTTAATTCCGATCGAAATACCTCGGGTCAAAACATTATTGGTAATTTCCCGGAAGACTTTGAACCCGTTGGTGATTTTAATCGGTTTAGTGGTGAAGACTTTAACGGCACCTGGGAATTGCGGGTCAAAGACACCCTGCCTGAAGACGAGGGCTCGCTGAACAGCTGGAGCTTAAATGTCTCCGCTCCACCCGCTTGTGAAGACACCACGCCAGAAGACAATTCAACGCAAAACGCGCTGTATGGTCTGGCAGCGGTTATCTTGATCGGCACCGAGGCTGGGAGCATCGGACTGGGATGGCTCATTCTGTTGGGTGGTTTGAGTCTGCTACGACGACGTCACTAACATCAAAACCAGCAACCTTGAGGCACTCTGTCACAAGGTTGCTCTACTCTGCTTGAAAGGCGTAAATTTTTTAGCTTTTAAACCAATAACCTACAGCTCTTTTTGCACGATTATCGATTTTTAAGCATAATGCCTGCCCAAAACTAAATTGAACCACTTTTAATTGAGAAAAATATGCAGCAGTTAGTTGAGTTTTTATCCAACCACCCTGTTTTAGCTGGCGCCTGGATTGTTGTCGCAGTGCTTCTGGTGTTTATGCAGTTAAAGCACATGAAAACCGGTGTGAAAGCACTGGTTCCTCAGGAAGTGACTTATATGATCAATAAACAGGATGCTGTAGTGATCGATATGCGAGCGATTGCTGACTTTAACAAGGGTCACATCGCTGGTGCGAAAAATATTCCACAATCAAAGTTGGACGATAGCCAAAAAGAACTTGAAAAGCATAAAAACAAACCCATTATCATGGTTTGTGCCAACGGGATGCAGGCAGGTGCGGCAGGTACAAAGCTGAAAAAAGCCGGATTCGATAATGTATTCAAGTTATCCGGGGGCTTTCAGTCTTGGGTGGGTGAAAACTTACCCACTGTGAAAAGTTAAGTTTTGCCCTGTTGGGTATTTTTTAGGGGCTGATGCAAAATCAGTGATGAGATCCTGAGTGGTGGCTCAAATTGAGAGCGTAAGTTCAGGGAAGCGATATTCAAGAAGTAAAAAAGTGAGATTATTATGACCGATCAAGTAGAAGTTAAGCCAGAAGGCGCTCAATCAAACACGCAAACACCCGAAGGTGTTCAGGTTGGTATTCAGCGTGTTTATACCAAAGACGTCTCTTTTGAAGCGCCAAACTCGCCAGAAGTTTTTCAGGACGCCAACTTCAAACCTGAAGTTAAAATGGAAATGAACAGCAAGTCACGAAAAATTGCCGACGATTTCTACGAAGTGGTTTTGACCATTACTCTGACCGCTGCATCGGGTGAAACCACCGGATTCCTGGTTGAAGTTCAGCAAGCTGGTTTGTTTGGCGTTCGTGGATTAAACGATGCGCAATTGCGTCATCTGTTAAGCACTTTCTGCCCTGAGTCTTTGTACCCTTACGCTCGCGAAGTGATTTCAAGTTTGATCAACAAAGGTGGCTTCCCACCCGTTTACTTGGCGCCAGTGAATTTTGACGCATTGTTCCGTCAGCAAATGGAACAGCAAGCGGCTCAACAGCAAAACGCCGGTGAGCAGCAAGGCGAAGCGAAAGCCGAGTAATTGCGTGTCGACTGCCATGAAGCAGTTTTCACCTATCGCGGTATTGGGGGCAGGCTCCTTCGGTACCGCGCTGGCTATTTTACTGGCCGGCAATGGCAATCCAACCCGTTTGTGGTGTCGCGACAGCCAGCAGGCTGCCGCGATGCAACAACACAATTGCAACCAAAAATACCTTCCTGAAGCACATTTTCCATCAACTCTTGAAGTTACCGACGACTTAGCCCTGGCCTTAAAGGGTGCGAAAGATATTTTAATATCAACGCCAAGTGGCGCATTTTCTGACACATTAAAAAAGATCAAACCTTTGGTCGATAAAGGTGCTCGTCTGGTTTGGGCCTGCAAAGGACTGGAGCCGGGCAGTGCACGTTTTTTACACGAAATTGCCCTGGAAGTGTTTGGCGATGATACACCGATTGCTGTGTTGTCGGGACCGACCTTTGCAAAAGAGCTGGCAACCGCTATGCCCACCGCCATTACGCTGGCGTCCAACGACGAAGCCTTTGCCGCAGAAATGGCAGAGCGACTGGTTAATAATTCGTTTCGTGTGTACACCAGCAATGATTTAATAGGTGTGCAAATTGGTGGCGCATTAAAAAATATAATCGCTGTTGGTGCAGGTATTGCCGATGGTATGGGTTTTGGGGCCAACGCCCGAACCGCATTGATCACTCGCGGGTTGGCCGAGATCCAGCGGTTGGGATTGACGCTTGGTGGCCAACCCGAAACCTTTCAGGGGCTTGCCGGTCTAGGCGATCTGGTATTAACCTGTACCGACAATCAATCCCGAAATCGACGATTTGGTTTGGCGGTTGGCGCCGGAGAATCGGTTGAAGCGGCCATCGAAACAATCGGTCAGGTGGTTGAAGGCGCAAAAAATGCTCATCAAGCGGTATTGCTAGCGAATAAACATCAAGTTGAAATGCCCATTTCACAATCGATTTATCGTATTGTGCATGAAGGGGCCGATCCGGAAGAGCAAGCTTTTCAATTACTGGGGCGTCAGCTTAAGTCAGAAGGGGAATAGAAGGGGACTGGTATGGACAAAGTTATATACGTATTGGTGACATTGGCAGCGGCCAGCGCGGCGTTTTTCTGGGGCCAGCAAACCGGACAAGAGAAAGCTCTGCGCATCGAGAGTCAACAGCAGGCACTTCGTTTGGTTGAAGGAATCGGACATCAGGTTCAATATCACACGTTAATCGAGCTCGGCAAAACCGACGAACTGAAACTTTTGGTTAAAAGTCGTATTTTGGCGGACAAAACACAATTACAGTCCGAGCTTAACAGCACTCAGGTGGCCAACCGTCAACTGATTGCAAGCGCCATTGAAACAGCCGATTCTATTTTAATGGCCAATCCTCAAAACTGAGTTATAACGGCTCAACTTGGGGCTGTTTACTCCAAGATCTGGTCTACTATTAAAAGTATCTGATGATAACTTCTGGAAGTTAGTGCGTTACTTTTTAAGTTTTTTTATTGCCATTGCCAGTAGCCTTGTCTTTTCCGCTCCTGTTGAACTCACGGAGCCGAAATCACGGGCTGTCGGTGCTCATTTTCAATGGCAACAGCCCGACTCACCTCGTTCGATAGAATTCATTGCAACTCACACCGAATCCTGGAGGCCCTTAAACAATGGCGACACCTCCTTCGGCATGGTGGGAGAGGCTTATTGGTTTCAATTACAGCTGATTAACCGCACTGATGAGCCAGACTGGTTGTTTCAATTTGATAACAACACCTTACAGATGATCGACGTTTGGGTATTTTATTCCGACGGGCGAAAGCAACAAAGGTTAGTGGGTGCAAATTATCCGACTGACACTGGAAGACAGTATTGGCTACCCAAGCTGAATTTTGCATTGGAGTTGCCGAAAGATCAGATGGTAACTCTGTACTTCAGAGTCGATCAAAAAGCATTTCTTGATGTTGCTTCTAAAATAACTCCGGTGACTCAGGGGTTGGTGAGCAATTTGCAACAATTTGGCGTCGATACCTTTTTCTTTGGCCTAATTTCTATTTTGATTGTTTATCATCTGTTGTTGTTTTTGGGAACACGAGAATCGTTTTATTTAATGTACACCCTGTTTATTGCGTCGGCACTGCTGATGTTGCTATTTGTTGAAGGGTACCTTTATTTGTTTTTTGATGAATCCATAGCGCTGACCTTTCCCATTGGACAAAGCTCAATCATTCTGATGTCGACCGCCAGTTTATGGTTTCTATTGTCTTTCTTTGAAACTCGAAAAACTTTGCCATGGGCGAACCAGATAGGCCTCGGCGTAGCGCTGTTCGCTGGACTAATTATCGCATTGCGGTTGTTTATAGACGGTGATGTGTTTATTTTCGTTTCCAGTCTTTTCATGCTTTTTAACAGCGTGCTGATATTGTTCCTGTCTTTCTGGTTATTCTGGAAGCACAAAATACGCTTTGCTATTTATTACTTATTGGGCTGGTCAATTTGGATTCTTTGGGGGATCTACCTGGTGCTCGGGGCTTTAAAGATTCTTCCCGTGTCGTTAGCCGATAGTTGGCTTGGTTTTAAAATTTCACTGGTGATTCAGTTTTTATTCTTTGCCTGGTTACTGTCGTTACGGGTTGCAGATTTGCGTAAGAAAGCGCAGTTTGCCGAGGCTAAAAATACCGCAAAGGGTGAATTGTTAGCGCGCGTCAGTCATGAGTTACGAACACCGTTAAACGGAATTGTTGGTATTTCAGATATGTTGGCGCCGAACATTGTCAACGATTACGATAAAAAGTTGTTGGGTTTATTGAAAGGAAGTTGCCAATCGCTGGTCAGCATTGTCAATGATCTGCTTGAAGTTTCCCGTTTAAACAATAACGAAATTCAGTTGAAAAACGAGCCGGTAAAACTCAAACAGTTTATCAACGATTTGTGGTACATCTTTGAGTTGCAAATAAAAGAAAAGGGGCTGACTCCAACGTTAGTATTGTCGGAAGGATTGCCGGACTATGTGTTAGTCGATCCATTACGTTTAAAACAGGTGTTAACAAATTTACTGGGTAACAGCTGTAAATTTACTGAGCAGGGCGAGATTACACTGACCGTTGATCACTCCAATAATTCGCTAAATATATCAGTTCAAGACACCGGACGAGGGATTCCGGGAAAAGATCTCGGTCGTATTTTTGAACCATTTGAACAGCTCGCTAAAAATGATGAAGAGCTTCAAACAGGAACTGGCCTGGGATTACACATTACTCGCGAAATCATCCAAAAAATGGGCGGCGAAATTTCTGTAGAATCTACGCCGCAAAAAGGCTCGTTGTTTTTCTTTAGCATTCCAGCCTTGTCCACTGAAAGCCCAACCCTTTCGGATGATGAGCCTAACGAAACGATGCCGACACTGAATATCCTGGTCGCTGAAGACAATTCATTAAACTTTCTGGTATTGGAAAATCTTCTAAAAAAACTGGGGCATCGGGTTAAACATGCTGAAAACGGCGTGCAAGCGTTAGAGTGGTATGAAAGACATCACGAGGAATGCGATGTTATTTTAATGGATTGTGAAATGCCATTTATGGATGGTTACACTGCGGCGAAAAAAATAAGGGATTTGGAGCAGCGGTTAAAACTCAAATACACTCCGATCTTAGCGGTAACCGCGCATGTGTTTGAAGAGCATTATCAAAAAATCACCAGTGCCGGTATGGATGCGCAAATCAATAAACCTTTCGATGAACAGGAAATTGCTGAGGTCTTATCGGATTTCGCGAAATGAGTTACGCCGACAAGACCCGGGCAATTATGCCTTTGATGTATTCGGTTTCTGGAATGGCAGGGTGGATCGGATGATCCTGTCCCTGATGACACTGCTCGATAAATTGCACCGTTTTATCGAGATGGCGCCCGGCTCCGCGAATGCAATCTTGAAGCTCGTGTTGTTTCAAATGCATCGAACAAGAAGCCGATAGCAAAATGCCGTCTTTGTTTAACAGGCGAATGGCCGCTTCATTGACTTTACGATAGGCGTTTAATCCGGCTTTGTGATCTTTTTTCTTTTTGATAAAGGCTGGCGGATCAACGATGATCACATCAAACCGCTCTTCCTGTTGTTTTAAATCTCGCAGTGCGGTGTGCGCGTCACCTTCGACCAGGGTCAGTTTGCTGTCGGTTCCATTGAGCTGCGCATTGGCTTCTTGTTCATCGAGCGCTTTGCCCGAGATGTCGATGGACCACAATTCTTCTGCACCATGATTCAGCATTTGCAAACCGAAGGCTCCGATATAGCTGAACACGTCGAGCACTCTTTTACCTTCAACGTACTTGGCAATTTGTTGGCGGCTCACCCGGTGATCATAAAACCATCCTGTTTTCTGGCCGCTGTGGGGGTGAATAATAAATTGCGTATCGTTTTCTTCGATCTGAACTTGTTCTGGTGTCGTGCCGAACGCTTGCTCAATTTCGCCGGGTAATGATTCGGCATGCCGTGCCCGGGTATCGTTTCTGAGTAATATGGATTCGGGTCGAAATACTTTTTCCAGTGCTGCAACGATGTCGTGTTTCAGTTGTTCCATTCCGGCGGTAGTAATTTGCACCACCAGATGGGGGCCGAATCGGTCAACGATCAATCCGGGTAAACCATCACTTTCTCCATACACTAAGCGATAAAAGGGTTTGGCAAACAATCGCTCGCGCAACGATTGTGCGATTTTAAAACGATGCACAAACAACGATTTATCCAGCGGACGTTTGTGGTCACGATTAACCAGACGGGCACAGAGTAAATTGTTCGGATTGACATAACCTACACCCAACGGTTTGCCTTGAGACGACTCAATGATAACGGCCTGTCCCACCTCAAACTGCTTTAACGGTGTGACTTGTGTGTTTACCTCGTTGCTGTATATCCACAGGTGGCCGCTTTTAATGCGCTTTTCTTCGTTCTTTTTTAGCTGGAGTTTAGCTAAGCTCATGAGTTAGGCTCTTAGTAACGGTTTAAATATTCTATCTTGTCTATTGTAACAATGATTAAAGGAAGCTAGCCATGAAAATGAAATTACTTATTTCGGTGTTTGGCAATGACCGGCCAGGACTGGTCAAGCGAATCTCCGATGCGGTTAAAAATAATCAAGGAAACTGGCTCGAAAGTCGCCTCTCGCACCTGGGTGGTCGCTTCGCCGGACTGATATTGGCCGAATTTGAAAAGGAGCACCTGGACACTGCCGCAAAAGCATTGCAACAGTTAAGCGATCCGCAGTTAGAGATTCGAACGGAAGCCTCGGTTGAGGCACAGAATGGCGAAACTGTGAAAGTCCAACTGGTGGGCAACGACAAGCCTGGTATCGTTTATGAAATCGCTGAAGCGCTTAATGGCATTAATGCGAACGTCGAAAAACTGGACAGTCGCATTGAAGCTGCGCCCATGTCGGGTGGCGAATTGTTCAAGGCTCGCCTTACGGTATCGTTGCCGCAGGGTGTTAATTTCAGCGACGTCAAAGAACGCCTGGAGTCGATGGCCGACGACTTGATGGTCGATTTGGTGATTGACTGAGCGTAATAAATTATTCTGTTTCAAGACTCACTAGACAGATTCTTATAACAAATTAAGGTTGGTATGAGCCGAATAAAAAGTTTTGTCCGTCAGGCACTTATTGGGGGATTGCTGGTGGTATTGCCACTGGTGATCCTGATTGTTATTTTTCGATGGGCATTTTATTTTATTACCGACATGATCCAGCCATTAACCAATTGGCTGTCGGGGCATATTGCAATCCCTGAATTGGTGGCCGATGCACTGGTTGTCGTGTTACTGATAGTCGGCTGCTTTTTGATAGGTACTTTGGTCTCAACTGGGATTGGCAAATGGTTGCACGCTCGGTTTGATGGCTATTTAACGCGGCTGGCGCCCGGTTATCGTCTGATCAAGGAAATCATCGGTCAGTTTATGGGCGATCCCGAGTCGTCTCCGTTTTCCAAAGGTGAAGTGGTTCGGGTGAAATTATTCGGCGCAGATTGCCCGACAACGGTAACGGCCATAACCACGTCGCGAAACCCGGACGGCACCATAACCATTTTCATGCCCACCGGACCCAATCCAACGTCGGGGAACATTTATCACTTACCGCCTGAGCTAGTCGAACCGGTACCGGGCGCGACCGTCGAATCGATGATGCGTTCGATCATTGCTTGTGGTGCTGGAAGTGATAAGCTATTCAGCAAATAACGCTTAAAAAATGAACAAAATCACACTCAAAACGTCAAAATTGCAGTAAACTGGGGTTAATTCACGGAAGATCGCTGGTTTGTCAGGCAAGATACCCCGAAATGAGTGCCAATTGGTGTAACACGAGCTCCTTCCATGGTTGAAGATATTATTTTAGAAAGTCCTGATAAAGCCACCAGTCAGTTGCTTCCCCCAGCTGACGATGCTCGTCATATCAATTTTGAATACGTTGTAAAACCCAAGTTTTCCGCCAATCAATTCCAATATCGCATTTTTAACGATTCGTTTCTTGAAATCGAGAAACGCGATAAACACGGACGAAAGATCGGCCGAACCGCATTTCATTTGGGATTGCTCGAACCGCAACCGAAAAAACGCCGCAGTACGGCCTGGTTGGTGTTCACCGGAGCTTTGCTAACAGCGGTTGCAGCAGGCGTCATGGCGGTGTTGTTGAAAGATTGGGCATTGGCTTCAGGTACAGGTGCTTTCAGCATGATGTTGTTTATCGTGCATTATTGCTCTTACCGGGAAGAATCGTTGTTCTTCTCCCGCTCGGGCAAAGCGCCACTGATAGCGTTGAGTCATCGATGCGGTTGCAAAAAAAGTTTGCAACAGTTTGTTGAGCAATTAAAAAGCCGCATCGAAAAGAATACCCTGCCAGCATCGTCACAATACTTTGCGGAAGAAACCCGATGGCATCGAACTCTGAATGAGCAGGGCTGGCTCTCCAATGACGAATACCAGAAAGCGCGTAACCGGATCATGAAGCAATTCAATCGACGGGCCAGCTAATTCGACCGAACAGTTGCAACTAAATTGGACTATTCAGGATCGGGCATTCTCAATAACATGGCAACACGTCGGTTTTTCTGGCGACCTTGATCGGTGTCGTTCGACGCAATCGGTTTGGTATCGGCGTAACTGATGGCACGAAGCCGTTCTTGTTCCATACCCTGTGACGCGAGATATTTTACCACGCTGCTGGCTCGTGCCGCGCCCAACTCCCAGTTTGACGGAAATTGACTGGTTTCTATCGGAATGTTGTCGGTATGGCCTTCGACCAGAATGGTTCCGGCGGCCATTTCAAACACCGGCAATAAATTTGAGAGCACTTCTTGTCCTTGCGGTTTCAATTCGGCTCTGCCCGAATCAAACAGCATCTTGTCTTCAATTTGTAACGCCACAAATTCATCTTCCAACGACAAAGCAATGTCGTCTCTGAGTTTCAGTGAATCGAGAACCTGATGTATACGCTCTTGCCAGTGTTGCAAAACAATAGAGCTTCGACCTTCCATTTCGAGCTGTCGTAACGGTTCGATCTCCTCTTGCAGTTCACTGATGGTTTCTGCCTGAGCTTCAAGTTGATCTTGTGACGACAGTAATTTAAAACTCGACATGGATAACATGACAATAAACATCATAGTTAACAGAATAAACACATCCAGATAGGGCAACAGCCAACTGTCTTCACCGTGTCGGTGAGTTGACTGGGTAAGAAGATGTTCAATCGGATGAAGGTTGTTGCTGTTCTTCATGGCAATTACCGCTCTTGCGGCTCAATGCGTTGACTGAATTCCCGGTCGGCGTTTCTAACCATCTGCTCCGATCGCAAGCTGGGTTCTTCCAGCTCGTCGAGATTAACCGGGTCATGCAACTCGTCTTCGTGTTGCGCAATAAACGATTCGAGCGTTGCGCGAATGAACGACGGCGTACGCCGTTGACTCATTAAAGTGATCCCTTCCATTACCATGGTCATTAACATCACGCGTTTTTCAGTGCGTCGCTCGAGCTTGGTGGCGATGGGCTTGAAAATCAAATTGGCCATAATTAATCCGTAAAAGGTAGTGACCAGAGCGATCGCGAGGTTGAATCCGATTTCTGAAAAGTTGCGATTGTCCATAATGCTCAACATATTGATCAAGCCAATTAAGGTGCCGAGCATGCCAAAGGCCGGGGCGAAACTCGCCATGGACATAAACATTTGGGCTTCGGCTTGTTCCTGCGCTCGAAGCCGGGTTATCCGCCAATGCAACAGATCGATGGTGTCTTGCAACGGGGTTTTATCGATCACCAACTGAACCCCGGTTTTTAAAAACGTGTTATTGATGTTTTCGAGGTCGTTTTCAATACCGCGAATGTCGTCACGAAACCAGCGGCGAGCCAACATTTCGATTTCGTTAACCTGCTCTTCGGGATTGGGTTGATTGTCGTAGAGTACCAGACCCATCAATTTAAAGACGCGAAAAAATTCGCGTCCGGGGTAACTGACCATGGTCGCAGCTAGCGTACCACCGAGTACGATGATAAGACCGGGTAAATTAAGAAAGGCCAGTGGATCGATGGCGGTTACCATCACAACAAATCCAACAACCGCAAGACCAATGATAATGCCCAGGATGGTTGAAAAGTTCACAATAATTCCTTTTGACGGGTTTCTAATGTTTGTATCGGCGCAAAAAATAGCAACTTTAATGTCTCTTTACTTCGTCCTCGCGCGTACAGCAGTTAGTGTAGACCATCATCGGCTGCTGGCACACGAGGACAGTGTATTTTCACGTGATATACTTGCGCGCACTTTTGCCAGTTAGCGAGCCTGCTCTTTTGTCGACACAACTGACCCAATATCTGAACGACCGATCGATGCACAAGCGCACCTTTGCTCTGGCGATCCCTATGATTTTGTCGAATTTGACGGTGCCCATTACCGGTCTGGTCGACACTGCCGTCATTGGCCATCTGGATCATGCGCATTATCTGGGCGCAACGGCAATCGGCAGTTTGATCATTACCATGATCATGTGGGCGATGGGTTTTCTACGCATGAGCACTACCGGTGTAACGGCGCAGGCGTTTGGTTCTGAAGACGGCTACGCAGTTAGACAGTCGTTGTTTAATGCTGTGCTGCTGGCCTTGGGAATCTCGGCATTGGTGCTGATTCTGCAAGGTCATCTATGGCAATTGGCCATGGCCTTTATGGGTGCTAGCGAAGCCGTGTATCAATACGCCACCCTGTATTTCGACATTCGAATTTGGGCGATTCCTGCATTGCTGTTGCGCTATGTGTTTGTCGGTTGGCTGCTCGGTATGCAAAACGCCCGAGTGCCGCTGTTAATCTTGCTGATCAGTAATCTGGTGAACATTGGGTTGGATATTCTGTTCGTTGTGTATTGGGACATGGGGGTCGCGGGGGCTGCCTGGGCCAGTTTGATTGCTGACTATTGCGGATTAGCGATCGGTATCTGGGCCATTTATCGAACACTTAAAAAAGTCGCACCGAATAAAAATCGTAAGCCACTGTTTGAAAAACAGGCGTTTAAACGATTGTTGGGATTAAACCGGGATATTTTTATTCGAACACTGGCACTGGAGTCGGTGTTTTACATTCAAACCTCGGTTGGCGCCAGCCTTGGCGATACCGTGTTGGCAGCCAACGCCGTTTTAATGAACTTTGTGATGATTATGGCGCACGGGCTTGATGGCTTTGCCAATGCCGTGGAAGCGCTGGCCGGTAAAGCTTTCGGGAAAAATCAACGACAAGATTTTCTGAAGGCCATTGTCACGTCCGGATTCTGGTCGTTCGTTTGCAGTCTGAGTTTTACGGTGGTTTACTGGATCGCGGGCGCCCATATGATTGATCTTATGACCAGTATCGACAGTGTGCGACAAACCGCGGCGGTTTACTTACCCTATTTAATATTTATTCCATTGATTGCGGTCTGGAGTTATTGGCTCGATGGGGTATTTATCGGCATTACCCGGATGACGGAAATGCGCAACAGTATGCTGGTCGCGGTATTATTTGTTTTTATTCCGGTAATGTTTTCAGTAAAATTGATTGGCAATCATGGCGTGTGGTTGGCCTTTTATTGTTTTATGTTTATGCGAGCCGCTGGGCTTGCGTTTTATTTTTACAAGCTTGATAAACATCGCGATCTTTGTACCTGAAGTAGATAGGCGACCTGGAAATTTAAATGAGAAATAGCATTAAGAAACTTGTAGAAACAACGGCTTTTCAAAATACCATTATCGGAGTGATAGTGTTGAATGCCATTGTTTTGGGGCTGGAAACCTCGGCTAACGTTATGGCTCATGTTGGCCCGATATTAAAAGTGATCGACAGTGTGATACTGGGCATTTTTGTTGTCGAGATCGTGTTACGACTTTATGTTTATCGTGTGGCATTTTTTAAAGATTCCTGGAGTTTGTTCGACTTCACCATAGTTGTTATTTCACTTATTCCTGCCAGTGGCCCGTTTGCCATTTTACGAGCGCTACGGGTGTTGCGGGTGTTGCGTCTGGTGTCGGTTGCTCCGAGTATGCGTGCTGTGGTGACCGCTTTGATATCGTCATTACCGGGCATGGGAGCGATTGTTGCATTGTTATCGTTAATTTTTTACGTCTCTGCGGTTATGGCGACCACCTTATTTGGAGAAAATTTTCCGGAGTGGTTTGGTACCTTAGGAAAAAGTCTATACACATTATTTCAAATTATGACTTTGGAAAGTTGGTCAATGGGGATTGTTCGCCCAGTCATGGCCGTTCAACCCGAAGCTTGGATGTTCTTCATTCCGTTTATTTTGATCGCCACGTTCACCATGCTCAACTTGTTCATTGCAGTGGTTGTTAACGCCATGCAAACCCGACATGAAATGGATCAGGGCAAGTCGGATCGAGAAGTCATTGCAGAAGCGCACGATGAACGCCAAAAGATGTATCAAGAGATGCTGCAGTTACGTAAAGAAATGAAACAGCTGACGCAAAAACTGGCACAAGAAAATGGTCAATCTGAAACCTGACTTGCCGATAAACGACAATCTATAGGCTGGTAGCGACCAATTAACAAAATAACGACTAGGTCTTACCAGCCCAATTCCGACCGATTCATCGACATCTTATTCATTCCAAAAACTTGAGTCGCGGTACGCTGCTCCCTTGGTGTTACTACGACTGGTGGTTATTTATTGGTTGTATAGTGCTTGTTTTTGCTCAGGTTAGAAGTCGCTTTTAGACGAATGGTTGTTTAATGGATGTCGTTTAAGGCTCATTGCAGGAAGCGAGTAATTCTGCCAACCTCAATCAGTTGTTGCTGGATTGTATTCAGCAATCGGGTTAAACCATAATAACAATAATTGAGGTCACTATGTCGATTAAACGCAGTACGTTGTTAATGGTCATTGCACTGATAACGACGGTTATTCACGCCACACCTCATCAAGGGATCGATGCAAAGCTGTTTCTGGATCAATCCGGTAAACAGAACTCGGAAGACGTCATGGTTCGTCTGTTGTTGCATAATCGCACAGCGGATCCGCAGCCGATTTTAAAATGGTTCCTGCCCGATGCCGAAGGCAATCTGGAAGAGCCGATTTTAAAAGTGACTAAGAATGGCAAGCCGACTCATTTTCTTGGACCTCATTACAAACGACCAGCACCAATGGCAGAAGATTATCTGGTGTTGGAAGCGCATGAAAAGCGCACATTTTTTATCAACTTGGCGTCCTGGTACGATTTTTCGGAGCCAGGCGATTATGTCATTCAGTTACAAGCGCAAAACCGTCGACTGTTTACTCATGTCATCATTGCAGGCGCGTCCCGATTCGATCAACTCGTCAGTCGCTCGGCACTGATATACAAAGTCTCCAAAGGCAGCACTTCGACCCAGTGCAACCCAAATAAAGAATCTTGTAACTCAGAGCCGGGTGGTGACCCTTCACCACAACCAGCGGTCAATTTTACAGGACGATGCTCTGCGCAGGAGCAATCAACGGTGTTAGATGCCTTAGTGCAGTCACAACTGATGGCGAATGAGTCGTTAAGTTATTTGAACGCTGCTTTGGGTGACCGCTACACCACCTGGTTTGGAAGCTACAATGGTGGTCGTTGGGAAACAGCTCGCAACAACTTTGTCGCGATTAAAGATGCGTTGGATAACCAGAACAAAACCTTTGATTGCAGCTGTAATAAAGGTTATTACGCTTATGTGTATCCGTCTGAACCGTATAAAATTTATCTGTGTCGCGTGTTCTGGACTGCACCTCTTGTTGGCACCGACTCGCAAGCCGGTACACTCATTCATGAGATGAGTCATTTTAGTATTGTTGCGGACACAGACGATTATGTGTATGGCCAGGCGGGGGCAAAAGAGTTGGCCATTACCGATCCTTTCTCTGCAGTCAACAATGCCGATAATAACGAATACTTTGCCGAAAACACTCCGTTTGAAAACTAAAAATGATTCGGCTGGTAAGAGCTGTCGGTTTTGGAAGAGATATTTTAATCCTTCAGCTCAGCCCTGAATTGTCAAATCACGCTAGTTTGGCGGGCTTGTTTTAGACCGCTTTTGCGACGTGCGACAATCCTTTTGCATTTAATGTCGTTTTTAGAACAACTCTGCTTCTAAGTTGTGTCGCCGCCATTTGAAAATGCTCCAAGGAAGTGCCACGCTGATCCTGTCCTCGTATTAAAAGCAGTTGCGAAGATCGTTGTAAACAATAATAAAAGAGGAATTCCTATGATGATCAGAAAACTACTCACTCTGTTAATGGGCGTGTGTTTAGCAACCCTGTCGTTCGCTAAAGTGCATGACGGAATAGAGGTTAAACTCAGCATCGATAAGTCGCAGTCAAAAAATACTGACGACGTATTCGTAAAGGTTACCGTGCACAATCGAAGCCAGGCCTCGCAAAAAATCTTAAAGTGGTACTTGCCGAATGAGCAAGGCATCATCGAAGACGGTATCTTTTCGATCAATCGTGATGGTGAGCCGGTGGCGTATCTTGGGGCGCACTATAAGCGGCCAGCTGCCACCGATAGCGACTACGTTATCTTCGAGAAGAATGAGCGACGTACCTACCGTGTCGAGCTGACCGGTTATTACGACTTTTCAGAAGCTGGACAGTACGAAATCCAGTATCAAGTGTATAACTTCGATTTGTTCAGTCCATCGAAAGGCAACAATGGCAATGCCAAAGGGCAAGATCGATTCACCAAGTTGCGCAGTGACGCCGCGGCCTATATTTATTTAAAGCAGGCACGTAAAGGTAAACCGTGCAATCCCCGTAAAGAAGATTGTGGTGGTGGCGACCCGGGCAATGGTGAAGACGTTACTTTCACGGGTGGCTGCAAAAACTCTGAGCAAAACTCCATTATGCAGGCACTGAGCGCTGCCAAAACCATGGCCAACGATTCTGTCAGCTATTTGAACGGCTCGGCCGGTCCGCGTTACACCACCTGGTTTGGTGAATACAGCTCGAGTCGCTGGAACACGGTTGCGAGTAATTTTGATGCCATCAAAGACGCATTAGATAACAAGCCGAAAACCTTTGATTGCAGCTGCAACCAAAATTACTTTGCTTATGTCTATCCGAACGACCCCTATAAAATTTACTTGTGCCGTGTCTTCTGGCAAGCAAGCACCACGGGTACCGACTCAAAGGCAGGTACCATCATTCACGAGATGAGTCACTTTAACGTCGTTGCTGGTACCGACGATTACGTTTACGGTCAGTCGGGAGCCATGAACCTGGCCGACAGTGACCCGGCCAAAGCCACCAAAAATGCCGACAATCACGAGTATTTTGCTGAAAACACACCCAGCTTAGACTAATCAAGTCTCACCGAGGTGCTTGGCACCTCGGTTTATTCTTCTTTAATCTTTATCGACCGGCACAAAGTCATTCGGGAATTTTTCAAGAAATTGCTTTTGGATTGTTACTCATTTTTCTGGACCTAGATCTCGCATTACTCAGTCAGTTTCCCTTTTACTCCCTTTCGTTTAAGCTGTAATCCGTTGTTTCGCTCCTAAACCACACGACGTGTCGCGACATTGTCGTGTTCAAGTGGTTAACTATCTGACATAAATAAGGCTCTCAAACGACAAGGAACTCAATAATGAACATTCAGCAACGCCGGTTAGAGAGAGGCTGGTCGCAAGAAGAGCTTGCTCGTCACTCAGGGTTGAGTACTCGTACTATTCAACGGATTGAAGGTGGAAATAAAGCTGGGTTGGAATCACTGAAATGCCTTGCCGCGGTGTTTGAGGTACCCATAAGCACTTTAATGCAGGAGCAAAATACGATGAACAGCGATAGCAACGACGCAGGTAACACGAAGCCCATGATCAATGATATTGAGCGCGAGGCCATAGAGTTTGCACAATCCTTACTGGCCAATCCGAAAAAGTCGAGTGCAGAGCCGCTTACTAAAATGGAGCGAGACGCGATCAAATACGCAAAGAAATTATTGGGCCGATTTAAAATATAACTGAGTCGGGATAAACTCGCTCCACTGACCTTGTGGTATTCATCGTATTCTCCGCGTTGATGTTACTTTATCGACCAAAGAGGTCAGAGGGGCTTAGGCCGTTATTGAGTGTCTCACCGAGGTGCCTGGTGCCTCGCCTTTTTCTCATTGTTGCCCTGAAGCGACGATTTCCTGTCATTTCACAAATTTTTCACAGTGTAACGAGTATTCTTGACGAAACACTCAAGGAGAATACTCATGAACAGACTGTACGTACTTTTCATTCTAATCATTTTTACCGGCATTGGCTTTGCCCATGGCGAATCATTGAAACCAAACAAAGTATTGTTGGTTGTATCCAGTTACGGGCTGGATGGTGGTAAAGAGCAGCCCGGTTATGAGTTCGATGAACTGGCGAAAGCTTACCTGGTTTTTAAAGCGAATGGGTATGATATAGATATCGCCAGTCCGAAAGGAGGGCCAGTAGAGGCGGATCGATTTGACCCTAACCAACCCTACAATGAGCGTTTTATGGCCGATAAAGTTGCGATGAAGAAACTTGAAAATACGCTATCGAGCTCATCATTAAATTCAGCGCACTACCTTGCGGTGTATATCATTGGCGGAAAGGGCGCGATGTTCGATTTACCGAAAGATAAAGCACTACAATCACTGATCGCTAATATTTATGAAAACAATGGGACAGTAGCTGCTGTGTGTCATGGTCCTGCTGCCTTAGTGAATGTAAAGTTATCTAATGGCAACTATCTTGTTGCTGGTAAATTTGTTAATGGTTTTACCAATGAAGAAGAAAAAGCCTTTGGTAAAAAATGGGTCAAACACTTTGACTTTATGCTGCAGGACAAACTGATAGAGCGTGGCGCTAAATTTGTTCACTCTCCCATGATGTTGAAACATGTAGCGAATGACTCTCGACTAATCACCGGCCAAAATCCCTTTTCAACAGTGGCTACGGCAATAGAAGTGGTTCGATCGTTAGGAAAAGAACCCGTTGAGCATGTCGCGTATAAAGATGATGCAACGATTGAATTAATTGCTAGCTTACTCAATAATGAGCCTTCAGCGGTAACAGAATTGAATGACAATTCAACGAACTATCAGCCTGAGCTTATTGCCATGTACGGCTACTATCGTATGTTGTTTGCTGAGTCAGATGCTGCTGTCGAAAGCGGTGTAAACTTGATGGAAATAGGCAGTGAGTATGTTGATAATCCAGAAATCGACATAGCATTGGCAACTGGCTATAAAAAAATAGGTCGAATCGAACTGGCTAAACAAAAGTTACAGGCGCTGATCAAAGTGTATCCCGATCTAGAACCCGCTAAACAACTTTTAGCGAGTATGGATGCTAAGACATTGAAATAGACACCTTTGGTTCCACGTAATAAACATCGATTTATTACGCGGGATATGTCGATGTGTTTATAACATTAAAGTGAGACTTAGTGAAAAGAATGATGAATTCCAGTCTGCGACTACTGCTGGTAGAAGACAATATGGACATTGCAAAGAACATTGCTACGAATTTTGAGCATTTAGGTATCACATTGGATTACGCCGACACTGGCGTTCGTGGATTGGAGCTCGCATTGAATAATTTTTACGATGTAATTGTTTTAGACTTAATGTTACCAGGCATGGATGGGCTGTCGGTCTGTACGGCTATTAGAGAGAAAGCCGACCGACACATCCCTATTCTGATGTTAACAGCACGCGACACTCTTCACGATAAACTGGTGGGTTTTGAAAAAGGAGCCGATGATTACCTAACCAAGCCTTTCGCCTTAGAAGAGTTAACGGTGCGCTGCCAAGCACTCTCTCAAAGAAGTCAATTGACTAAAAGTCATACCTTTAATCTCGGTACCTTATCGATAGATAAGTCGCAAAAGAAGGTAAGCAGAAATAATACCACGATAAACCTTAACTCTATTCCATTCGAAATATTAATGGTACTCGCCGATGCTTACCCTAGAGTCGTATCGCGTTCAGAATTGTGTGAACGCATTTGGGGTGATGATCTTACCGATTCCGATTCGCTGAGATCACATATTTATCAACTCAGAAAGTTGATTGATAAACCGTTTGTAAAACCGATGATTAAAACCGTCCACAGCGTTGGTTTCGTATTGGAGAGCGACGAGTGAATAGTAAAGCATTAAGTATTCGCGGGCGAATTATCATTGCATTCGCCTCCCTCGCGATTGTTATCTCCTTAATATTTTCATTCTATAGCTTTTTATTTGCTTACGCGATCGAAGACGAGTTCTTCAACCGGGTGGTTAAAGAGGAAGCCAATTATTTAACCAATAATTATCGAATGTCTGGTGAGTGGGTTGAGCCAAGACAAAGCTTTATTAAAATCTATAAAACTGCTGACGAACTGCCTAAGGACATTTTAGCAACGTACCTCGAAGAACCTTGGAGAATCGAATTCGAAGGGCAGCAAGGCAGACATTATCACGTGGTAAAAACACAAACAGAGCCCAGTCGATTTATAATAGGGGAGGTTAGTGACTATTTGATGGTTCGCCCGATGACAAAAGGGTTGCTCATTTTTTTTATTATCACAACCTTGATACTTGTGGCTCTTTCTTGCCTTATTGCTTATTGGATAGCGAGTCGTTCGCTAAGACCATTAATCAAACTGAGCGAAAAAGTTAAGCTCAGTTCGCCAGATAATATTACGAGGCATTTCGCCAGCCAATTTCCACAAAATGAAGTGGGTGTGTTGGCAACTGCGTTAGACGAAGCAATGGTACGTATAAACGCGTTCATCGAACGAGAACAGCATTTCACACGAGACGCAAGCCATGAGCTAAGAACACCAGTTGCCATTATAAAAGGAGCCGCTGAGTTGCTTGCCAAAGAGCCACTAAGTCAAAAAGATAAAGCGGTAATAAAGCGCATAGAAAACGCCGTTCTGCAAATGGAGCAAACGATTAATTCGCTACTCGCACTCGCCCGAGAAGAAAAAGAAGCGACACCGCTTTCAAATGTCAAAGTATTGCCAATCGCTGAACAAGTGATTATTGATAACAGCTATTTAATTGATGAAAAACCGATAGAAGTTGAAGTCACAATTAAGCCAACGGATCATCTTTATACGACGCCAGGAGTGCTAAAGATTTTACTTTCCAATTTAATCAGCAACGCATTTCAGTATACATCACAAGGAAAAGTTGAGGTTTGTTTGCGACAAAAT
>JBPEWV010000183.1:0-24660 GCA_052032335.1 Pleionea sp.
TGTAGCCGTTATATTGCGTGTTGTTTAGATTCATTCGTTTCATGTCGTTGTCTGCAAGTCAAATATCTTCAAGTCAAAAAAAAGCCCGTCATGTGACGGGCTTTTTGCATTCTTTATGCGCACAGAAAAACCCGTTAAGTGATGTGCCACCACCAACGAGCGTGCCAAAAATGTGCGTTTTGATTAACGTTATTCTGTTTCATGGTGCTCAAATTATTCGAATTAAGACCTTAAGTCAACCTTTTTATTCACCTAAGTTGTATAGTCACTTATTGAGCTTTCTGAAGTGGGTGACTGTCGACAAAACTGCGCGAGTCTTCAACCTGTATATGCAACAGCTCAGTTTCCAGTTCAACCCCTTGCGGTACGCCAACAACCTTGAGACAAACGTCTGAAATATCGCCTCTGACCGGCACATAAATCAAGTTTGAAAAGAGCAACGCGTTTTCAAACTCCATCTGATGGAAGTCGATGGGCAACCGGTGTTTACCGCGAAGGTCCTGATATTCAAAGAAAAGTGCAACATCGCCATTCATAAAATCAGTTAATCGGAAACTGCAAATAAAGTTCAAAGCGATGGACCAGGGCAAATCGGTTTTGACTGCCACCGAAGGTAAATATTGGTGAGATTCAAGATAAATCGTGTGGGTCTGGCCCTCAAGTAACTGTAACTTAGTCATGGTCGTATTCTCGTTATTTCTGGCTTTTATTACTGCCTTTATTCTGCGACTTTTCCAGTTGTCGAATAGAAAAGACGAAAGATAGTGTTACAAACTGAGATGAAAATCAATCTTTAATGAACAATTTTTAGGCAAGCGTCGCAAAAGTAGGCAACTAGGCTGTTTTACTCATCTCCGGATCTGGCGGTGCATCAATCACTCGTACGAACACTTCATCCACTTGAAACTCAAAGTAAGGGTCCTGATGCATAAGCTTCAATTCAACATTTTTAATCGGCCCATAAATGGGTACTTTTACCAAATTGGAAAACAGAATTTCTTTGTCCTTATCCTGTAGCAAATTATCAATGAGTATTGACTGCCGATCCCTTGAATCATCGTATTCAATATACAATGATAAGGTCTGAGTGTTCAACGTTTCTACTTTAATCCATATCGCCAGATTCAAAGAAATGGACCAACGATAAGTGGGATCGGATGGATTCCCTGCTCGGGGTAAGTACTGATCCGGTGTCAGGCGGCTAAGCCGCTTGGAATAAAATGCCATAAATTATGCCCTCGTATACAACTCGAATTTTGCGGGCTGTCTTTAACGTTTAGCAGTAGATTGCTGATTGTAGTGTGAACCAGTTCATGGTTTGCACCAACAAACATCTCATTTTTGAATACTCTTCCCATCCTTGAGAATATTATCCTTAACATTCAATCAGTTAGTTTTTTCTCACTGGATCTTCCATGAATAGAACATTTTACAATCGATAATCATCTTTTTATAACATCAGCTAACATTTTGATGGCATTTTTTGTACTTGCGTCCACTGCCACAGGGGCATGCTTCGTTTCTTCCCAATTTCAATGACGATGCCGTACCATTGCTAAATTCACCTTTTGTGTATCGCCAGGCGCCTTCATAAAGTTCGAACTGGGACATTTCCCGATGGCACATCAATTGATCGTTTTCCAGATACCAGGCATTGAATTTGACCATTGCACGGTTGGGCGATAACCCTCGACTTTCCAGAATATCCAGCTGGGTCCATTGCCAGTCATTGCTGCTTTTCGATAATTTTTCTGCCGTTAACTCGCCAACAAAATCGGGATGGTGCGTTTGCATTAAATAGTCACCGCGTCCCAGGCAAAAGGCAGAAAAACGCGAACGCATCAGTTCTTCAGCCGATTCGGCCGGACGAACGCCTAAAATCAGCGGTTCGCAGCAATCAGAAAAAGGCTTTTTCGACGAGCAATAGCAGTCTTGATTTAACGCATTCATTTTATAGCCCCCGCTGCCACTCTTGCCTTAATGGCACACTACCCGGCTGTTTAAGTGCCGCTTTCACCTGATTTAACAGCCGTTCTCTGTCTTTGTTTAATGTGCCCTTTAAAACCAGATAATTAGACGCGTGATCGGATCGAAAAATAGTATTATCCAGCACAAGGTTCTCCAGAAGAATCTGCATTTCACGAATCAAACCGGCTGTGTCCGGCAGCCTGTAATCGCCACCAAACCCGTCAACTACTCGTTGATCGCCCAAGGGATAACTCACCACCAAAGTGGATAAAAATTCAGGTTGCGCCTCGTTCATCAACTTTGCCGAATTAACCATGTGTTGCTCGGAGTATTTCACGCCACCCATGCCATTTAAAATCATCACCGACGCTTTAATACCCGCCTGTTTCAACTTGTTTAACGCAGCAAGGGAAGACGCGAAAGTTTCTCCCTTATTGATGCACTGAAGCACCGTGTCATCGCCCGATTCGCATCCGACGTACGCCAGTTTCAACCCCAGTTCTTTCAGTTCTTGCAACTCGGCTACTGATTTATTGGTTAAATTACGCGGTAAACAATAACTGGAAACTCGAGTTACTGAAGGCAGATAGGTTTTTATCGCCGTTAAAATTTCTTTTAACCGACGAACCGACAGCGCCATAGCATCGCCATCTGCCAAAAACACACGCCCCACGTGTGCGCCGGACTGGGCGACCATTTGCAACTCTTTCTCAATATCAACTTGTGCTTTCGGGCGAAACTTCTTTTGAGGCTGAGTGTACATGTCACAAAAGGTGCAGTTGTTCCATGAGCATCCGTTTGTCACCTGAAGGATCAGCGATTTCCACTCACTGGGTGGTCTGAAAACCGGTTCGACGTAAGGCAATGCAATCATTAAAAACTCGTTCAGCGACACAATTCAATTGAAACCCTATTGTACCGAATCGCCCTAGCGCTTTCAGCCCAGCCGTCGTAACCCAAGGCTTTTTGCCCAAAGATCGTGCAATTGAAGTTCCCATTTTAACCAATTTGTTTAAATAACCGTCCAGAATGAATAAAACTCCAGTTTTTACTTGTTAAACGCCGCGTATTTCGTTAAATTTGTGCCCGCAACGCGCCCGTAGCTCAGCTGGATAGAGTAGTTGGCTTCGAACCAATTGGTCGGGAGTTCGAATCTCTCCGGGCGCGCCAAATAAAATAAGGCTCACCTTCTGGTGGGCCTTTTTTGTTTGCGTATTCCGGAAGATTTGAACTCCTCAGTTCGACAAAATTGACGGGATCAATTTTGGTCATCGGAGTTCGCGACGATGACCCCGTAGGGGCGAAGCGCATGGATGCGCGAAGCAATCTCTCCGGGCGCGCCAAATAAAATAAGGCTCACCATCCGGTGGGCCTTTTTTGTTTGCGTGTTCCGGGAAATTTAATGAAAAAAAGAGGTCGCCCTTTAATTATCCAAAATCGAGGCGGACGGTTTGAACAAGGCCCATTTTGTGACAAGTGTAGAAACTAAGCGACCTCGTCTTGCACACCAGTCTCGTGCAATCCCATCAGTGCGATATAAAATTCTACTGCATCGGCTGCTTCTTCGACGCTTGGGTATGGGCCTAATAATTCATCTTCACGAGTTCGAAAGTACCACTGACCATTCTCTTCTACATATCGTGAGGTCGATAAATAATATCTACCCTGTCTATCAGTTGCACGCATAACGACTCCTTGATAACGGCATTGACCCTTACCATGATACTGGCGGGCAGGTTTTGCGGTTAGTGACATTGTCGAAGGCCGGTGTGCGATATTTCTCAATCGATAGAAAATATGAGGTATTGCGATAATTTACCGTCAAACCAATGAAAAAGCCGAGTTCAAAGAACTCGGCTTTTCGTTTGAATTACAACTTTGATCGGGACTTTTATCGCAAAGTTATCAGTTCAGTGATTTTCTCAGACTTTTAAAGTCTTCGATGATTTGCGTGACATGCTCTTGCGGATTCACTTTTTGGTAATGCTTAACAATATTGCCATTGGCATCGACAATAAAGGTTTCTCGTCGAGTGTGTGGCCAGGGTAAAAAATTGACCATCTCCAGTTTGTTCGACAAAGTTTTGTCGACGTCGGCCAATAAATCAAATTGCACATTATAGGTTTTCGCAAACGACGCGTGCGACTCAACGCCATCTAAACTGATGCCAACCACTTCCAGTCCCATGGCTTTCAACTTATCGTGGTTATTGGCAAAATTTTCGGCCTCAATACTGCAACCGGGCGTGTTGTCTTTGGGGTAAAAATAATAAGCCACCCACTTACCTTTGTATTTGTCGCTGGAAATGGTTTCGCCCTTCTGGTTTTTCAGTTCAAACTCTGGAAATAAAGAGCCGGTCCAGTCTTTTGAAGCAAAGCCCGAAGCTGAGAATAAGATCAGCGCCGCAACCATGTAGTGTTTAATCATCATGTGAAAGAACCTCTTGAATGTCTTCGATTTATAATTTTAACAGTGTGGCACAAATTAACCACTAACTCATGTTTATACGCCTTTTGATAAGTTGCAGAGCATGCTTTCCGGCATCGCCCCAAAGCACCACCGCCTAGATAAGCGTCCTTGCTGCCCGTATAATCGGCTTTATTATTCACTCATTTAAGAATTCGTCCCATTTTGTCTGACAACATCGCTCCGGAACAGCTCAAACTTCGGCTTCAAAAGACTGCCAAAGATCTTGGATTTCAGCAGTGTGGGGTTGCCACCACCAATATTGCGAAAGACGTTGATCATTACCGGCAATGGCTGAAGAAACAGTACTACGGCGACATGGAGTACATGGCTTCACGCGAAGCTCTTCGCGCAGATCCTGCCGAGTTAGTCCCCAATACTCTTTCGGTAATCAGCGTTCGACTGAATTACGTACCCACGCCGTCCGGTTTTTCAGATACGTTGAAGTCGCCGCAACAGGCCAATATTTCACGCTACGCCTTAGGACGCGATTATCACAAATTGATGCGTAAGAAATTATCCAAGCTGGCCAAAGAGCTTGAGGGCTGGTCAGACGAACTGAATTACCGGGTGTTTGTTGACAGCGCACCGGTATTAGAGAGAGCCTATGCGCAACAGGCCGGACTCGGCTGGATTGGCAAAAACACCATGCTGATCAATGAAGCGGAAGGTTCTTTCTTTTTCCTTGGTGAAATACTCACCAACCTGCCCCTGCCCGCCGACTCTGAGCCCGAAAACCAGTGTGGTGCTTGTACCTCGTGCATTAATATTTGTCCAACCCAAGCCATAGTCGCGCCTTATACGCTGGATGCCCGTAAATGCATTTCTTATCTCACCATCGAGCACTTTGGTTCAATACCCGTTGAATTACGTTCAGCCATGGGCAATCGCGTCTACGGTTGCGACGACTGTCAGTTGGTGTGCCCCTGGAACCGATACGCCAATGCCACGGAAATCAGCGACTTCAAAGCACGCCACAATTTGGACACGGCCTCGTTGCTCGAACTTTTCGAATGGAGCAAAACGGAGTTTCTGTCGCGAATGGAAGGCTCCCCCATTCGACGCATCGGCTATGAGCGCTGGCAGCGAAACCTGGCGGTTGGTTTGGGAAACGCCAATCATTCACCGGCGATCATTGAAAAACTTCAACAAAATTTACGCTCAACCGACTCTCCATTGGTCAAAGAGCATATCGAGTGGGCCATTGCAGAACAACAGGCAAAAGCAGCGTCACGGACACAAGACAGCCAAAGTGCAAAACGACATCAGAAGTTGATTCGAACCACCGAAAAGTTACTGGGTCATCTGGACGGCAAAAACGATTACAGCAACAGAATCACAAAGAACAACAATGAGTTCGATTAAGAACTAATCTTCTTGCTTCAATTCTCGATAGAAAGCCTGGCCTTTGGTAACCGAAATACTTAAGGACAAGAGACCAAAAATCATCAGCATTAAAGTGGGAACAGCAAAAATACAGGAAACCAATAACCAGGCTCCATGAATGGTATAACTGGTAATAATTTGCTCCACTTTATGGTCGTACAATGTGACCGGCTTGAGGATAAAAAAGACTTCTGCGGTGATCAGTAACACGCTCAAAAGCAACCATAAATTCAATCCGTAATCCTGAATAATCGCCATACTGAAAATACCGAGAATCGCGATTCTTAAAATGGGCAAGGTAACGGCACGCAACCGCTGAGTTAAAGGTTGTTCATCGCTGATGTATTCAATCAGCGGGTAAGTCATCACCACGCTGGCCGATACAATGCCTGCGAATACGGTAAACATCCAATGCCCGAACAGTAAGGTACTGGCAGCAAGTATCATTATCAGCACCCATAGCATTGCGCCCTGCTGCTGTATAAATGGAATTTTTCTAAATGTTGGCAGCATGGATTCAAACAATTTACTTAATACCGACTTATCGATATCGTTTAATTCAATCTTACCGACGGTTTCACCCGCTTGCAGTCGCTCCAGAGTGTCGATGTCCTGATTGGCTTCAATCACCGACCAATGATCATTAACCGTTGGAATTACAGTGCTTCTTCCCGCTCGACTTAACGCGGTTTGGATTCGGTTCCAGCTCAAGGGGCGATCTTTTGCCACCTTGTCGATCAGCTTAAAGATGATGGCGCCACATTTGTACACGCCGATATCGTACCCCTGAGCGGTTTGCTTGCCGGTCTGTCGCGTTGCGCTTTCAGAGTTAAACTCGACTTTAAACACCGAATTTTTATTCAGTTGGGGATGCGACTTTCCGGTGTATAAAATCGACGTTACCTGATGGCTATTGGTTGGGTGTTTAACCAATAACTTCGCCATTTCCTGAGATAAAATTCGATTTACGGGCCAGTAAACAAAGGCCTCTTTCATATAAGGCTCACAGGCCATTAGTCCTCGGCGATTGCTGATAACCTCGGATTCAATTTCTAAAAAGGTCGGGCTGAAGCCAAATTTCATCGCTTCGCTGGCGATACTGCTTCGGGAAGAAGAGTTGGCTTCGATTAGAATAAACAATGAAGTAATGCCGGCCTCGCTCATGGAGCGAAAATGATGCCGTAACAAGGGCTCACCGTTGACCGGCAACATTAATTTGTCACCTTCCGACGAAACCAATTGCTTCAAGTTAACCGTTGTATCAAGAACACACTTCATAGTTTATCTCCTCGAACGAGACCATATCATGTTCATCGCAGACAAAATGTGAATAGCTGCATGAAATGCCTGTGCACGAGTCAAAGAATGTTTGGTCAGCTTATCAAAAACACACAACTGAGCGCGAAACGAACTGACTGTTCGTTAGGCGCCCGGTTTGTATCGATTAGTTTCAGTGTTCAACAACTGACGAAATTAACTTTTCACGTAACGACGCTTCGAGCTTGTCCTGAACACCACGAATTGCGGCAGCGTAGGCGTAATACCTGGCGGCAATTTTATGGTTGTTCTTGGCTGCGGCATTATCACCCAAAGCGAGATATCGATCGTCAGGGTCGCTCAGCATTGTTTTTAACTGCTCACCAATTTTCTTCGCAACAGCCGCAGACAGCTTTTCCATAATTTCGATATCCGATGGCAACTCCGGGCGTTTGAAAGGCATTTCAAACTCACCGATACTGATGCCTTCGTTACCTTCACCATCAAATACCTGTTTGTCTCGCGCCGTCTCGTTAATCAGTACCTGCCCTGTTTTCTGATCCACTACCCGGTAGTTGACCGACAAGATTCCGGTTTTACGTTGGTGCAAAACTCTAACGGTAACGTCTTCTTTCTTTTCATCGATCAAAAACTCTGGCGGCGCAGTCCCTTCAGAACCGTCTTCTTTCCACTCTTTATAGGCAGGGTTCGGAGTACGAATGGTTTCGGTCACCACGCGCATGGTTTTCGTTGATTGACTGCTATCAGCATCAACGCCAGTTGATAGGATATCGCCTTCCAAAGTTAACAGTCGCCCCGGAGCTTGTTGATCAGCAGTCGATAATTGCTCTGCCGAAACCAAAGCCACGTCGCCTGGCATTTGTTCAAACACCCAACTGTACACCTGCTTGGCCACAGCTTTTCCGGCGCTGTGGTGCGTGCCTGTCTGCTCGAAGTCCTGAACGTACATTGAGGTTGCCGCGTATTCAACAATGTTCTTACGCGCTTGGCTAAGCGTTGATTTTAGTTTCGGATGGTTCGGGTTGAACTTATTCACTATCTCGAGATAGGCCAGCTGCTCGCCATATTCTTTGTTACGGCCTTTTACCGCGGCAAAATTCATCAACTTATTCAAATACGCATGTTCTGCATCGTGCTGTGGTTCTTCCCCCACAATCGAGCGAATTTTTCGCGCTTTCATAAAGTTTTCATAAGCGCCTTTTAACGCGCCCTCGGCTGCGTTTTGTAACGCCCGATTAATAAAAAAGTCGTTTAACAAGGAAATGCTATTGGTCAGAGACGGCTTCACTTTCTCAAACAAAGGTGAACGAGAAATGCGTTCCAATTCACTCAATGCCAGCTCCGGTTTACTGTCTTCCAGTGCTTTGCGAAACGAGTTTTCAAACCCTTCTTGCTCAGAAACCGCCAGTTTTTCCCGAGCTTCAGCGTTGTTAGGATCGAGCCCCAATACTTTTCGTAAAAAACTTGCTGCATGAGTGTACTTACGATTTGAAATAGCGGTGTCGGCTTCGACCATCCAGTTCACTATGGCTTGTTCTTTCTGCGCCATGTAGTCCTGATAATGCTGACTGCCTTCACCGGCAATATTGGCAGCTACGCTCATCGCGTTGATGCGTTTGACCTGATCGCTCACCGCAATTTTTGAGACCTTAATCATTTGATTGGCCAAGGCGTCTTGTGCCATGGTCGCTTCACCACGCAGCTTTTGTTCAGTTTGCTGGTAACGAGCCGCATCCCACGATTTGATGACTGCCGAATCTTGTTTCAACTTATCAATTAAAGTTAACGACACCACACCAGAAGGCAGACGTTCATTTTCCAGCTTTTGATAAATTTCTCGTTGTTTGTCCACCGCCAACTGTTCGGCAATTTGCGTTGCTATCGCTTGCAGCTTTTGCTTTGAGGAACCGCTGGCTTGCGACAGGTCAGCTTGCACCTTTTGATACAGCTGAACCAAGTTGCCGCTATTTCTGGCCTGTTCAATTTGTTGCTGTGTTACGGCGGGTTTACCCGATCCGCAGCCTGTTAAGATCAAGCTCAATGAAAATAAGCTAATCAGCGTTAAGTTATTCTGTTTCATCGGTTGCCTCGGTTTATTCATAATCAGTATCGTCTTCAGCTTCAGCATTATCAGACGTTTCATCCTTGTCAGACGAATCGGTCGATTTCTGCGAAGGCCGCGTTTCTGTAGATTGAGCGGGTTGTTCGTTACTTGCGTTGCCACCCGTAGGATTATTCTGCTGTGCCGAATTTTGTACAGACTCATTTTTATCGTCCGGCTCGGGGGTTAATATGACATCCATTTCGCTGATTTGTTGTTTCAGTACCGGAATGTCAGGGTGGTTGGCAAAATTACTTTGCAGTTTCACCAACCATTGCGCCGCCTTACCTTTGTTTCCATCCTGGATCGCCTTACGCGTCAAGTCAGCCAGCTTCGTTTGAATCAACTGTATTCCCTCTAGCGCTCGTTGATTGCGATCATCAATGGCTAAAACATCGCGATACTTTGACATGGCGCTATCGTCTTCGGGTTCAACCAATCGATTTTCTGAGTAAGCGACCGATGCAGCATTCAGCTTACTGTTAATTTTTAATTGCGTTAGTGGATCGGCCAAAAGTTTTTTACGCGCTTCTTCTTGTTTCTTTTTTTCCTGCTCGAGTGCCGCCAATCGACGTTCTTCATCGACTTTGGCTTTGATCGAGGCGTACTGTTGTTTCAACTCGGCCAATCGGGAATCGTTAGCATCAATAGTCTCGAGTTTTTTAATTGACGACGCTGCCGCCTCAATATTTTTGTTTAACATTGATTGCTGCGCCATTTTGACGTATCGGCTTTTTACCGACTCAACACCTTCGAGCGCTTTTGAGTTGTTGGGATCAATGACTAACACTTGTCGAAAAAAGTCCAGCGCGCTTTCACCTTTGGGCGAAGTGAGTTTATTCGCGGCGAACGAAGTCGTTGCTTTTTCCAACAGCGCATCGATTTCCTGCTGTTGTTCGGCAACCTCGGCCTGTTGTTGTTGGCGCTGTTTAAACGACTGGTATCGATTGTCTAAGGCACTCAAAGATGGATGTTGTGGTGCGGTTGACTCAATCACCGAATAATATTGCATAAAGGCGTCTTCATCATCTTTTTCGAGCGCCGACTCTGCGTAACTGGCGGCCCGTTGCAAGGTGGCCGCTTTGCCCGCAATCGCTTTACTGTTGGTTTCATCCAGCACCAACACACGCAGGTAATTTTGCAACAACTGCCGTACCTGTGCCGGATCCAGATCGGGCAATGGCTCCAGTGTATCGGCTTCAACCAGCAATTGGGCAATTTGCTTTTGCCGCGCTTCAAGCTCCGCTGAATTGGCGCTGGGATTATTCTGTACCGGTTTGTTTTGACTCACGGTTTGATTGGATTTTACAGGCTCGGCCGTGTCAGAAGATTCCACTATCGATTGTTCTGGCTGTTTCACTGCGTTTCCGGTCACTTCTAGAAACCACTGTTTCGATTGAGGGAACCATAATTCTTGCTTCAGATAACCAACGGTACCGCCAACCAGCAAAATTGGAATAACCACCCAGGGCCAGATTCGTCGCGACTCGGTATCATCGAGCACCAGACGCTCGTTCGCGACCATGTCATCTTCTGCAAATATCGCCTGGATATCTTCTTCACGACTGGCGCGTAATTCGCTGGTCGACCTTTGTTGAGAGCGCGAAATATCGCCGGCCAGAAATTCCTCGACTTCACTGGACAATTTTTCAGCATCTTCGAAACGATCTTCCACCTTTTTGGCCAACATCCGGTCGAGCAACCACTGATAGTGCTTTTGACGAGCCGATAAACGAGGAATGGGTTTGGTCACGTGCTGCAAGCAGACGGCAACCGAGTCTTCGCCATCGAATGGCACCTTCTGAGTCAACATCTCGTAAAGAATGATACCCAAACTGTAAATATCGGAACGGCCGTCAAGTTTACGACCGCGACATTGCTCCGGGCTCATGTACTGGGGCGTGCCGATTAATTTGCCGGTTTGCGTCATTTGCGTGGAAGAGTTTGAGGCTTTGGCAATACCAAAATCTGTCAAAACCGGCTCACCGTCGTCGCGAAACAGTATGTTCTCCGACTTTACGTCACGATGAATGTAGCCTTTATTGTGCGCGTAATGCAGCGCTTTGGCGATTTTTTGAATGACCCATAGGGCGTCTTTGGCTTTTATCCCTCGTGTTATGCGGGTGCGCAGGTCAGTCTCGGGCAGATACTCCATTGCGAGATAATAGAAACCGTCGTGCTCCCCAACATCAAAAACCGTTACTATGCCGGGATGGCGTAATTTCGCAACGATTTTGGCTTCTCGTAAGAATCGCTCACCAAAACTGGGATCGGCCGCGAGTGCTGGCGACATTACCTTTAGGGCAATTTCCCGGTCGAAGCCTTCTTGAATGGCTAGATATACTGTTGCCTGGCCCCCCACTCCGAGAGTTTTAATGATTTTATAACCAGGAATATTAATTGCGCTCACTCACCGTACCCCAAGACGTGTTTAATAATTATACTTTTTTGACGTGCGCTGGAATTCTCTATCAATAATAATAGATCCTGAGGCGAACTTATAGCAACTAATTGAATTATAAATAATTTATAGTCGCCAAAGCGTCTAGCTGGGTATTAAGGTCCGATCCGTGGCCAAAATACCTTGTTTTGAGATAACCGTATCAGCGAGTGTTGTGCTCATTTAGCGCCGTTTCGCTATTTTCTGGTTCGTTCGTAACTGGCTCGGGACCGTATAAAGACTCAACTTCATCCACAAAGGTGCTGGTTGTTACCGGATCGGTCCAACGCACCGACGGTGGCATCAGAGTACTGTCGTAAACGGGAAACCCTCGAAATGACTGAGCATCAAATATCGGCGGTAACAAATATATTAAAACCACCCCCCAGGCCAGCGCATTGGACCAGATGATACGCACCATGGGTCTTTGCGGCAATGAAAGGTAAAAGTTACACCAGAGCAACAAGGAAAATATGGCGCCATTGGTAAAGTAGCGAATTTCTGTCAACCACAGACCGGCTCCGGTATTGAATGCCAATATTCTTAAACACACCGGGGCCCATTGCAGCAAAATTGCCGCCACCAAGGTGGCCGCGAGATGACTGTAAAAGCGACTTTCGTGTCGAATCACGCGACCACCGAGCGACCAGGCCGTGGCCCACCCGACCAAGATGATCAGTTCGTAAATCAACTCATTAACCAATCGAGACGGTGTCAGATCACGATAATTATGGATGCTGGCCAGTTGCCATTCGCCCAACACAAAAGCAATCAATAACAGAGCAATCACCCAGGGAGAACTTATCGCGTGAAAAATATCTTCAACCGAATGTAATGGCCAGACATCTTCAACTGGATGGTCTTCTCGCCAGATGCTGATGTAGGCGCGCCCTAGCAATAGGGTATCTCCGGACTGAATCAGGCTTCCCGAGGCGACGGTTTTTCGAGCGTCGTTTCTCACGCCATTTTCACTGTCCAAATCGACAACCGTCCATTGCCCTTCTTCGTTTAATACCAGTTCCATGTGGTAGGGCGACACGTGCGGTTCACTTAAAATAATATCGTTATCCAGTGCACGACCGATTCGAATGCGCGTCTTATCTTTAAAACGATAACGTTGTAATACTTTTTTCGACCGGTTTATCTCTTCAATCACCAGATTCATTGAATTTGCTCCATAAACCGACGTAAGAACTGTTGCGCATGTTGTCGCTCAACGCCTGATAAGGTGTAATGACTGACCAGCGCTTTTTGATTCAGATCGAGTGTTGATGCCAGAAACAACACGTCGTACAACCCACGAAACTGTTTGTATTCACGGACGCAGTAAACTGCTTTGTTGACACTGGTTTCTGCATTATCGGCGACAAAGTCGTGTTGGCACTGGTACTCGGTAACATGCTCTTCACTGGCGATGTTGCCTGCTCCGGCATTAACAAAAGAGTCATTTAACATTTTATAAAATTGCCAGTTGGTCAATTTATCCGATTCGTACCAGAAAAATTCGAGTTCGATAATTCCAGAATAAAAATCGGGAGCGATATAAATGTACTCGGAATTTTTACAGCGACGGTACACTTCGGTATAGGTTTCAGTCCGGTTGTTACTGGACTCGCCCCAGCAACTGACAAAGTTGGTTAATTCGCCAATCACTTGCGCTTCGCCTAATGTAACCGGTTCCCACCGACCTTTAAAAAGTTTCTGCATCATTTCTGACTGATTGCTTTTTAACTGTTGGTAGGCCTGCTCGGACAAAGCTTCACTGGTCTGTTGTTTATTTTTCAGTAAGTCTTTCAGCTTTTCCAGCGGTACCAGAAAACTCAGCTGATTTCCGGAAGTAGCGACATTTACGCCAATCACTTCACCAGCCCGGTTAAGCACTGGCCCGCCGCTCATTCCGGGGTTGATTGAGCCGGAAAATAAAATTCGACCATAATAAGAATGTGCGGTTTTGCCATTAAAGGTACCGGGCACTACCGTCATCCCCAAATCTCTTGGATTACCCAAAGAAAAGATTTGCTGCCCTTTCTTTGGTTGCTGTTGTGCCAGGCTCAAAAAGCCCTGATTCTCGGCGCGCTCCAATTTGACCAGCGCCAGATCGTTAATCACATCAATACTGACTACCGAGATGGAATACTTCGACTTGTCAAACGCCAGCGCCTCAAGCTGGTATTTTTCAGGATGCAATATAAACTTTGACACCACATGATAATTGGTCGCAAGGGTCCCCTGCTCATCTATGGCAAACGCAGAGCCGATGGAAGACTTGCTGCCTGAAGCAATATCGATGGTTCGAATTTGAAACAAATGTTTTTGATAATCCTGAAAAAGTTGCTGCGCGTTATCGGCAACCTGCGCCTGCAACACGGTAGAAAACCAAAGCCCTAAGCAAAAATATAAGTATCGTCCCACTCAACTGCCTCATTTATCATTCGTTTAAATGTGTTGGCCGGCGGCCCATCCTGACGACCAGGCCCACTGAAAGTTATAACCGCCGAGATGCCCGGTAACATCGACCACTTCACCAATAAAGATCAGTCCGGGAATATCTTTGACCATCATGGTTTTCGATGATAACGCATCGGTATCCAACCCGCCTAATGTTACTTCTGCGGTTTTGTACCCCTCCGTCGATTCAGGGTAGAGCGTAAATGCCTCAATGTGTTGCGCAATATCTTGCAACTCGGCATTGGAGAAGTCGGCCATAATTTTTTCTTTGTCATCGAGCGACTTGATTTCAACATCCACAAGATAATGCGCCAACCGCCTGGAAAATCGTTGCGCCAAAACCGAGCTTAATTTAGCCTTTCGAGCTTCAGTTCTTTGCGTTTGCAACCACTCATAGACGTCATCAGACGGAAGTAAATTTATCGACACGGGATCGCCCGGTTTCCAATACGAAGAAACTTGCAAAATTGACGGACCACTGACCCCTTTATGCGTAAACAACATCGCTTCTTTAAAACTGACACCGTTGGTTTCAGCCGTTACATCGACACTGTTACCCGCTAGCTCTTTGGTTTTGTCTCGCCATCGTGTTGGCATAACAAACGGCACCAGAGCAGCGGATGTTGGCAGCACGTTTAAACCAAACTGTTCGGCCAGTTGATAGCCGTATCCGTGAGGCCCCATTGAAGGAATACTCAAACCGCCTGTCGCCACAGCAACCGCGCCCGACTCGACGGCTTTCCCATTCACCGTCATGGTAAACGACTCGCCCACCTGCGTTATCGACTGCACCTGCGATTGTGTTTCAATCACAACCTGGTTATCAGCGCACTCGGCGAGCAAAAGACGAACGATATCTTTCGAGCTGTTATCACAAAACAGTTGGCCCAGTGTCTTTTCGTGAAACGGAATGTTATGTTGATTTACCAGATCGATAAAATCCCACTGAGTGTATTGACTCAAGGCCGACTTGCAAAAATGGGGGTTTTGAGAAAGAAAATTGTCCGGTTCGGTGTACATATTGGTGAAGTTGCATCGTCCACCGCCCGACATCAGAATTTTACGTCCGACTTTACGCGCCTGCTCAACCACCAAAACGCGCTTTCCGCGCTTGCCTGCAGAGATGGCGCACATCAGGCCAGCTGCGCCCGCGCCAATCACCACTAAATCATACTGAGCCATATCATACTGAGCCTATTATGCTCCGAAACAACGAGTTTTATTTGAGGCTCGCAAGAATATAAGAATGCCACCGGAGTCTCAAGCAGAAGCTGCTGAGCGTCCGATCGCAATACCTTCTTCATCAGTACCGTCTATACCAATACCGTTTAAACTAATATCCTTTACGCCAATATATCCTGGTCCATTAAGGGCAATTCACGATAACGCTTACCGGTTGCTGCGAAGATTGCATTGCAAATGGCTGGCGCAACTGGAGGGACGCCCGGCTCGCCCACGCCACCGGGAGGCGCATCATTGATGATCACATCGATATGAATGGGCGGCGTGTCGGACATTCGGGCGACCTGATAATTGTGGTAGTTGGATTGCTCAATTTCACCTTTGTCCCAGGTTACTTTGCCATAAAACGCAATCGAGATTCCAAAAATAGCAGCACCTTCCATTTGCGACTTTACCCGATCCAAATTAACGATGGTTCCACAGTCGCAAGCCATCCAGATATTTTCTAACTTGATTTTACCTGACTTATTCTTGCTCACTTCAACCACCGTTGCCACATAACTGACAAAACTGCGATGCACAGCGATCCCCATAAACCGGCCTTGTTTTACAGCCTTGTCCCAATTAGACATTGTGGCGGCCCTTTGAACCACAGATTTTAATCGCGCCGTGTCAATTGGGTAACGAGTGATCTCCTCGCCATAATTACCGTACTCGGCATTCTGACTGGCCAGATCGATGGTTCGATCGGAGCCGATCAGTGACAGCAGATGATCTTTCGGATCGCGTTTCAATTGATGCGCAATTTCATCCGCAAAACTGCAAACGGCAAACGCGTGATTAATATTGGTTACCGAACGCAACCAGCCAATTCGATGGTTTGGGCTTGCTTCACCGGCAACGCATTGCACGTTGTCAATTTCGTAGGGCATATCGAGCAACCCCAAGTTGGCCTCAGAACCAATGACTTTTACCCCATCTTGAAAGGTAGAACCAATCGGCGGTTCGGCTACTTTGTGTTGCCAGGCTGTCACTTTATTCCCTGCAATGCCGGCGCTAATTTTCTGATAACTTTCGGCATGGTAAAAGCCTTGCTGTATATCATCTTCACGAGTCCAGACCACTTTCACCGGATAACCCTGTCGCTTCGCCAGTATCGCAGCTTCGGCAACAAAGTCAGCTTTCGACTTTCGACCGAAGCCACCACCCAGCAAGGTCACGTACAAATTAATGTTCTCCGGTTTTACGCCCGTTAAACCCGCAACCGTACTTTGCGCTCCTTGAGGTGCCTGGGTGCACGCCCAGATGTTCATCACGCCATCTTTAAATTCGGCGGTTGCCATAGGCGGTTCCATTGGCGCATGAACCAAAGCGGGAACATAGTACTCGGCTTCAATCATTTTATTTGCTGCACTCAGTGCTTTTTTAACATCCCCTTTGTTGCGCAAAACTTTACTGGCTTGTTGAACGCTTTGTTTTAGTGCCTGCTTTTGCTTTTCAGAACTGGTGTCTCTGTGCGAACTCCACTCCCATTCGATCGAGAGCTTTTTGCGACCTTCGATGGCCGCCCAGGTGTTGTTGGCAATGACAGCAACACCACCCAGCGGTTTAAAGGCTGGTGGCTCGGTCAGATCATCCAGTTTGATTACATCCACCACACCTTTCATTTTTTTCGCTTCGGTAGCATCAAACGATTTAACTCGACTGGCCAATACCGGCGGACGAGCAATGACAGCGATTTTCATTCCATCACGAACCACATCGATGCCAAACACGGTTTTTCCGGTGACTATCTCCTGACCGTCGATCAACGCCACATTGGTGTTTTGATTAATGTATTTTGGTTTCGCATCATTGAACACCAATGCACTTTTTTCTGGAATATCGAGTTTCGCTGCGTCTTCAACCAGTTCTCCAAACATGAATTTTTTATCACTGTTTTTCAGCCAGACATAAGTCTCTTTCACCTCACACTGTTTCGCATCTACTTTCCAGCGATTTGCTGCGGCTTGCGCCAACATCATGCGGGCACTGGCCGCTGCTTCTTTTAGTGGCGTATAAAATCGACGAATGGAACGCGAGCCGTCGGTATTCTGACTGCCGTATTTTTTATCGGCAAGCGCTTGCTCTACGGTAATATCGTTCCAGTTTACGCCCAGTTCATCGGCAATGATCATAGGAATACTGGTACGAATTCCCTGCCCCATTTCGGATCGATGACAAACAACCGTCACCGTGTTTTCCCGGGATATTTTCAAGTAGACACTGGGGCTGAATACACCATCGGCCACAGGTTTATCAGCCCACTTCATCGGAATAGCCGATGCGGTGGGGATTTGCGCGCCGATCACCAGTGCGCCGGTACCAATACCCAGTGACTTTAAAAACGACCGTCGACTGACATTTGCAATCAACCGTGCTTCGGCCAAATTACTTTGCTCTATTTGCTGTTCAGTTTGGTTCACCTGCTCAAAATAATTCATAATCGTGATCCTTAACGTTGAATCGTTCGGTCGAATAATTAAATTTGTTCCGCTGCGTTTTTGATGGCCAGTTTAATTCGGCCATAGGTGCCGCAACGACAGATATTCCCTGACATGGCCGATTCAATGTCACTGTCTGACGGGTTGTTATTTTTTTCCAGTAAAGCTGCTGCATTCATAATTTGCCCAGCCTGACAATAACCGCATTGTGCAACGTTCAATTCGTTCCAGGCTTTTTGTAGCGGATGACTACCGTCTTCTGACAAACCCTCGATGGTCGTAATACTTTTTCCCTTAGCCGCAGAAACGGGGTAAGTACAAGAACGCTGCGCCTCACCGTCAATATGGACAGTACAAGCACCGCACAACGCCATGCCACAACCGTATTTTGTGCCGGTTAAATTCAGCTCATCTCTGAGTGCCCACAACAAAGGCATTTGCGGATCGACATCGAGTTTATGTTCTTTACCGTTAATCTTGAGTGTGATCATAAGGTTTGTTCCTTATCGGTTTAATATCAAACTGAGCCAGCGTGTAGCAGTTGGCTTAAATGCTCAGGAGTATCCAAATCGTAACCTGTCTCGTGGCAGTCTATGGTGACCAGATTTTGTTTATTCTTTGCGACAATTGACTTACCACCAGAGTCGCCCTGCAATGTTTTCAGGGATTCAAAGTAATGTTTCGGAAATATAACGGGCGGACTCAAGGCTTTATTTTTTGATATCACAATTTTATTGATATCTTGTAACCAGGCCTGAGTTAATGCTTTTAAGTGCGTGTGCTCTAACTTCCATTGATCGGCGAGCACTATCATCACAGCGTCGGTCGCTTCAGGCAAACTTTGCACCAGCGAAACAATGGAACTTGCCAGTCCACTTTGCCAATCTGGATTATTTAACTTATAAAAACCATCGAAATTAATTTCCTTTTCCAGTGTCGCGACGTCAAAACCGACCACGCAATATTTATTCATCGCCAGGTTGGAAAACTCGACGCTGGCGTTCGACTCAAAACTCGTCACCTGATCTAACGCATTTTGTAATACCGGTTTACCCCTGAAATGAACAAGCTGTTTGTTTCGCCCCAGTCGACTTGAGTTTCCCGCAGCCATGATACCCAGCGCCAGCCGATTAACTTGCGGCGCGTTCATCGTACTTTTCGCTAAAATGCATTTTAAACAACTCGCGTTGCACCTGAGACAAAATCGACAGTGCAATGGAAGAAGGCGTATTGGCACCTATGTCTAACCCAACCGGTCCAAACACTCTGGATTGCGCGGCTGAATCACTGAGGTTTAATCGTTTTAACAACTTTTCTTTTCTTGCTGCAGGCCCCAGTAACCCGATAAATGGCAGGTCGGTTCTCAGTGCCGCATCAATAAAGTTTTGGTCGTGCTCCAGATGATGCGTCATCACTACAACGGCATCAAACTGCGCCATATCTGAACACTCAACATTGTGCGAGCGCACCACTCGTTTATGCGCCACAGAATCAAATTCCGGACGCGACAAATAAGCTTTACGATGGTCCCAAACTTCGACGGTCCAACCAAGTTCGCTCGCCATATTAGTCACCGGTACGACGTCAGGCCCAGCGCCACAAATTAACAACCCCACCGGAGGCCGAATTGGCGACAATAACTGGCGCTGTTTTGACCTTGATTGAAACACCACACTGCGACCCGACTCGAGCTGACGAGTCCCGGCATTATCGAGCTCAAGCTTTTTCACAGCTTCCGGTCGCAACAACGTCAGTGGCTTGGGTTCTCTGGAATCTAAAGACTGCAGTAAAAACCCAGAGTCTCGCTGTTGAATAAATTTCAGCACATTTGGAAAGTCGAGGTGGTTATTTTCCTGACAAAGCGGCTGGAGCAATATTTCAAGCTTTCCTTCACACCCCAGTCCAAGCCCCCAGGTGATGTCAGCGTCGCCTGTTAAATCGTAAGTCAGTAACTTTTGCTCGTTCCGTTCGATGCACTGCAGACCGTGCAGTCGAATGTCGTCTTCCAGGCAACCGCCACTCAGAAGACCGTAACATTTATCGTCACTGAGCAACATCATGGCTCCAGCTTTTCGATAAGTACTGCCCTCGGTTGAACCAATCGTTGCCAAGACAAAGTCTCTGGATGACTCAAAAACTTGACTGAATAACTGCCATTCCTGATTCATGCGAGACTCTTTTCGTTTTCGTTAATGTGAAAGTTAATTAATTTCTTAACCGCTAACCAGGGAAGCCTTGCGCATTGAGCCCGTATCGGAAACTGCTGTATAACCTTTAATGGCGCAAGCACTTCGGGCAATGTCGACGCTTGTTGAATCGCAGCGATAACAGAATCAATTTTCTGCTCGGTAAACTCGATTGGCGTGTCTATGAGGTAACTGTGTAATAAGGACGAAGAGGCTCGGCAAACGGCGCAACACTCACCGCTAAACTGTATTTTCGAGACCCGACTGGACTCCGTTTCCAGCCCCACCCAAATTTCATCGCCGCAAAATGCGTTCGATTCGGTCCGGTGCAATGGCGTGTTTAGCTGTTCAACCCAGCCCTGAGGGTTTTGATGGTGCTGCATCAGCTGTCGAGTATAAAGAGGGTTTTCCATGAAGGTTCTTATTATATTGCCGCTGGCCAGTCTACCCTCAGGATAGACCAATCTAGCAGCATTTCAATCTCTCGCCAATGTTGCCTTGTTCGCTCTGTCACGCGCATACGCAGTTTCGCCCCGCGTCTTTACTGCGATACAGAGCCGCATCTGCTTCATTAACCATTTCTTCCATTGAGTTTTTATGAAACCCAGCCACACCAAAACTTGCAGTAATGTGACTGAGTTTGTTGATAGGGATTTGTTCGATTTCACAGCGCAACTTCTCGGCCAGCAACGTCGCCTGTTGAACCGAAGAGTTGGGGCAAATGATCATAAATTCTTCTCCGCCCCATCGTCCGACCTTATCGATGGAACGTAAATTAGCACTCAGCACACCGGCGACCGCCTGCAAAACCTTGTCGCCCATTTGATGACCGAAATTGTCATTGACCTGTTTAAAGTGATCAATATCGACCAGAATGATCGATAAATGATTCCCATAACGTTCGGCTCGTTCTATTTCGCTTGTTAGTGTTTCGTCTATGTAGCCACGGTTATAAAGACCGGTGAGACGATCGCGGTTCGACATTTCTTCGAGCAGTTGATTTTTTTGCTGCAATTCATTTTGAGTTTTCACGAGAGACTCATTGGTCGCTTGTAATTCCGTTTGCGAGTCTTCAATTTTTTGAGAATAGCGTTTTAGATCGTAAAAGCGAAATCCCAGCGCCAATCCTATGAGCAGCGCAATTCCACCAATAATTTCATGGTAATAACCTTCCCAGAGACTTAATCGCTGAAATTGAACCACGGCACCTTCGGGCAAGCTATCGAGACTACGACCCCAGCGTTCAAGCTGTCGTCCATCAAAGTAATGTCCGTGATACTCTGACTGTCGCACGGTCGTTTTTTCATCTGCCCAATTATTCATTAACAAGATGGCGGCTTGCTCGCCAACTTTTTCACCGCTGATCATGTAGCCGCCAGTAATTCCACTGCCAAGTAACGGCGTCCAGAAACTGTATATGGGAACATTTGCGGCTTTGGCTAACTCTTCTGCCACATAATAGGGTACGTATCGCCCTCCAGAATGATCGTCGAACATCAAAAGATAAATGATCACACTGTCAGGATTGAGTGAGGCCACTGCCTGTTTCAAATTGGGTAACGACATCCCAGTTAAACGCTCGATTTTAGCTTGTGGTGCCATTTCGAGAATCAGTTTTTGGACTTCTTCAACCCTTCCAAGAGACGCCGCCTCCTGGCCAGAAATCAGAACAATCGGCTTATCGGGCTCCAGGTCAAGCACCGAACGAACTGCCTGCCGATAATTTAGGTTAACCGGGATAACGGAGGTGGTGTTGGGTAAATTAGTGAGTTCGAGCTCTGGATTAAGCAAAATTACCTGTGAGCGGGTAAACTGTTGCAGGTTATTGAGATAAAAACGGGTCGCCGGCTCGCCCTCGAAAAAAACGATATCAAGCTCAATACCGGCGTACTTCTCACTTAAATAATTTTGGAACAAGGCCACCTGTTTAGCGTCATTAAAACGCGCGTAATCCATGTATTCATAATAGAACTGAGGACTTGACGTGTCGGTGATGTAATATTGCTCGAAGCCAGCTTCGATCTCTTTTTGCCATGGAATGTCTTTATGCCAAGAAAACACCCATAAAACACTGGGCGGTTTCGCTAAAACATCAGCACTGACTTTCACACATTGAAAGACGAGTGAACAGAACAACAATAAGCAAATGTTTGTAGCTAACCGCATTGGGCGCCTCGGTTCTCGCCACGCAATAACCAGTCGGCTAACCGGAAATTGTCGACGACATTTATCTCATACAATTATAATTAAAGCAGACTTCATTATAATGTCCATTTTCGACACTGAATTCATTGGCTGTCGAACCATCGACTTATGGCAAACTGCGTCGTCACCGAAAAACAATCGACTGCGGTTGAACCTGACTTCTTAACCCTTTAGATTATAGCCACCGAAACAAAGGAGACCCAAATGCGATATTTACACTCAATGATCCGAACAACCGATCCGGAAAAAAGCATCGAATTTTATTGCAAAGGCCTGGGGCTCAAACTCAATCGACAAAAAGATTATCCCGACGCCAAGTTCAGTCTTTACTTCATTGGTGAGTCCGAGCACGGGCCTCAGGTCGAACTAACACACAATCATGATGATCGAGAGTACACACAGGGTGATCAGTTCGGTCATCTGGCGTACGAAGTTGATGATATCTATCAACTTTGCGAACACTTGCAAGGCATGGGAGTGACCATTCTTAGACCGCCGCGCGATGGTCGAATGGCGTTTATCAAAGATCCCAATGGAATATCCATTGAACTGCTTCAAAAAGGTGACTCACTACCCCCTAAAGCGCCCTGGAAAGATATGGAAAGTCAGGGCAGCTGGTAAATTAGCAAAAATTCTTAATAATCGACTATCACTAACCCACTTCAAGAGCGTCAGAGTAAAAGCAATATTGGTTTTTACCCTGTCGCTTTGCCGCATACATTGCGGTGTCCGAATGCCGTGTTAGTGATGAATATTCGGTACCATCATTCGGATAAACAGCGATGCCAATGCTGAACGAGCTTTTCACAGGTTTTTGATTCACCAAGATGGGCGCCTCTAACGCTTGCAGTATTTGCTTTGCAACTTCGGCAGCGTCTTCATTCTTTTCTAAATTGGGCACCCAAACCGCAAACTCATCACCGCCAAGACGGCAAATGGTGTTTCCGCTGCGTATGATCTTGGTCATCCGATGGGCTATTTCGAATAATAATAAATCACCGGCGGAATGGCCGTAACTGTCATTAATGGTTTTAAAATTGTCGAGATCCAAAAATAACATGCCGTGTTTTTCAGAAAAATCGGCGTTCATTAAACTTCGATTCACAATGCCCTGAAATCGCGTACGATTTGGTAGGCCGGTCAACGAATCGTAATTGGCCAAACGCTCCAATCGCTGCATCGCTCGCGCTCTTTCTGTAACATCTCGAATTGCTAAAATTAAAGACTTCTTTTCATTAAAATGCGTGCGATGCACGTGTACATCGACGAATTTTTCCCGATCGGAAACATGCAGTCTCATATTGGTGACCTCTTTTTCACCCTTTACGATGGACTGATTCAAATGATCATATTCATCCTGACCTAACAGCTCTTTCAAGTGTTGGCCGACTACCTTTTCTTCCGGCAAGCCGAGCAGCTGCTCTGATGCGCGGTTTGCATTCACCACACGGTCGTCCTGAATCATGACAATGGCATCAAAACTGGCGTCAATCAATTCGCGCCAGTATCGTTCACTTTCTTCGAGTTCTTTTTGAGCTTTTTCTTTGGCTAATACTTCGGCTTCTAACCGTTTGATATTATCCGATAATTGCGCTTGTGTGGCCTCGAGATTTCTTGCATAGGCTAACAATCGATGTTTGATATTAACGCGTAACGAGTCTTTTGCTTCGCCCATGCCTGAGAAGTCATCTTTTTCGCCCATAAAGGCCAAATGAGAGTCCACAACCTCAAGCTCGGGATGTCGTTGTCGATAATCGGCAATTTTTGATTCGATTAAATGGGGCTGCGCCATGATAAACAGACAGTCATGATGTCCTAATGTTCGACAGGTCAATTCACGCGACTCTAATGGAATGCCAAAACTTTCCTGACACCAACCACTGGAATAACCCGCGTTCATAATGCACACCGGATGTTCTACCTTGGCTTCGCTGGCTAGCCACGAGTCACACTCGAAAGAGTATGGATGGCGGTAAATCATGCAAAAGTTTTCATCCGGCGAAGGTATCGATTCTTTATCGATGTCGACATAGGCCCACCCGGTATGTGAAAAATGCACCGGCCCGGCCGAAAGTTTAGAAATGGGATCGGCTAAGTCCATTTTCTGGTGAAAGTTTTTAGCATCTGAGCGACCCACCGAATGAGACAACTCGTACAACAAACTGGCAGCAAACAAATCAGCATCGCGCTCGTAATCCTTACCAAATACACGACGAACCAGTTGGAAAAATTCCACTGAAAATGCCGCGGCTCGAATAAGAACGTAACGACTGCCCTTTATTTCAATGGTGCCTTTTTCGGGCTTCGCATTTTGCTGCTTAAAATAGCGGCGTACTTCATCCTCCGCCTGTTTAAACAATGGTTCGAACTCTTTGGGTACATTAACCGTGCTCAGCATAGAACTTCCATTATCCCAATTTCAAATATGATTGCGTTTAACCTGCTCTGATTATAGGTAGTTTTAACTGACTATTCATCAACATTAACAAACACCATTCGTAAAACTGTCAATCAATG
>JBPEWV010000184.1:0-26770 GCA_052032335.1 Pleionea sp.
GGGCAAGAGTATCTTCAGCAAAGCGATGAGTTGCTAGAGGCGTTTCGAGAGCGAATCTAGCGACAGCAAAATCGCGATTAGCAACATTTTGAATACGCTGGTCATAATATATTCAGTTTCATTGAAATTCCCACTTAAGTGCATACCAATCCATACACGCTTAAGGTAAAGTTGGTTGAGAAACTTTTAAATAATAGATGAGAGCTATGCCCATAAATCCGCTAAGTGTTGAGCAATTATCCACCATCATTAATGTACCTCAATTGCCGTTTAACTCGCTTCAGGAGTTAGAGTCAAACGTCGATTTTCTGGGCCAACAGCGGGCAAAGCACGCTCTGGCATTTGGACTGGAAACGCGGCGCAAAGGGTACAATCTGTTTGCAATGGGGAACAGTGGAACCGGGCGTATTTCCATGGTGATGCGTCACCTTGAAGCAAAGGCTCAACTCGAAAAACCGCAGCCTGACTGGATTTACGTTAATAACTTTGATGTATCGCGAGAGCCCTGGGCGGTTCAATTGCCAACCGGGTATGGCAAACAACTGGTGAGCGATTGTCAAAAAATGGTGGGACGCCTGTTGGTGACGATTCCGGCTGCATTTGAAAACCCCAGTTTTCAACGCCGTAAAACCGCTATCGATAAACAATTTAATCAGAAGTTTGAAGCTGCCATCGAGTCGCTCGAAGCAGAAGCCAACGCAAAAGGTTTCGCGCTCTATCAAGACGCATTTAATATTTCTTTTTCGCCAGTGGTCGATGGAAAGCCAATCGATGATATTACCTTTACCAGTTTACCTGCAGACAAACGCGATGAAATAAACAAGTCTGTTGATGAGCTGGAAGATAAACTGACTGAAGCGTTACTCGAAATGCCGCAGTGGAAACGAGACTCTTACGACTCGATGCAGGTTCTCAATTCAAGCACCATTGAAATGGCCTCATCGCCGATTATTTCAGAGTTGGAAGACAAGTACCGGGGACTGGCTGGCATTCAGATTTATTTCAAAGAATTAAGAAAGCATCTGGTCAAATTGATACTGGAAAATTTCAATTTACTCGAAACGCCCGAGTTAAAAAATGACAAGACTTTAAGAGAATTACTGCAGCATACCTTTGTGCCCAATCTTTTAGTTTCTAATAATCCAACCTCGGGCACGCCGGTGGTGTACGAAGCCCACCCTACCTTTGCCAATCTGTTTGGTCGTGTTGAATACTGGAACGACGGCGGCGGTCACGCTACCAGCTACCAATACATTCGCAGTGGTGCATTGCACCGTGCCAATGGTGGATATCTGGTACTTGAGGTTGAGAAAATATTTGAAGATCCCTACATCTGGGGTCAACTCAAACAGGCTTTGCAAACGCAAGAATTGAAACTGGACCCACCGATGCAAGAAGGACAAAGCATGGTGACCATCGGTCTGGCACCGCACGGTGTTCCACTCGATCTGAAAGTTATTTTGGTGGGAAGTCGTGAATACTATTATTTGTTGCAAGATCAAGATCCCGAATTCAGCGAGCTATTTCGAGTGCTGGTCGATTTCGATGAACATTTGGATAAAAACGAAGCCAACATTACCCATCTGGCGCAGCTGGTAAAAACGCACAGTGAGACAGAAGGTTTTGGTGAAGTGACGGCGGAAGGATTTGTCGAGTTGGTAAAGTTCAGTTCGCGTTTGTGTGAACATCAAAGTCAATTAACCACCCGATTTGGTGAAGTGTTCGAGCTACTGGGCGAAGCCGATGTGATTCGTGAGCAACAGCACGCCACAAGAATCGACCGTTCGCATATAGAAGATGCTCTTCAACAACGGGAGTATCGTCATTCGAGAATACGCAATGAAATGCTGCAAGAAGTTCTAGAAGGACAGATCATCATTCACACCGAAGGCGATGTGATCGGCAGTATCAACGGCCTGACCATCTGGGAAATTGGCTCGACCGATTTTGGAACGCCTGCGCGAATTACAGCAACAGTCTTTCCGGGAAACAAAGGTATTGTCGATATTGAGCGGGAAAGCGATTTGGGTTTATCCATCCATTCGAAAGGCGTTTTAATATTATCCGGCTATCTGGCGAACCGTTACGCTCGGGAGTTTCCGTTGACTCTCTCTGCCAATATTGTCATGGAGCAATCTTACGGTTTGATCGACGGTGACAGTGCCTCTCTTGCCGAGCTGTGCGCGCTGATTTCGGCGATTACCGAAAGACCGATTTTACAATCGTTGGCGGTGACGGGCTCCATCAATCAGTTTGGCGAAGTGCAGGCCATTGGTGGCGTGAACGAAAAAATCGAAGGCTTTTTCGGTTTGTGCAAAGCGCGAGGTTTAAATGGCAAGCAGGGCGTGATTATTCCAAAAGCCAATCAGTCGAAGTTGATGTTGAAAAAGGAAGTTATTGACGCTGTCGAGCAGGGATTGTTTTCTGTTTATGCAGTAAGCACGGTCGACGAAGCATTAGAAATTCTTTGCTTGTCTGATAAAGGCACTTTGGATGAGCTTAACAAATTAATCTCAGAACGACTCAAACACTTGCACGATGTCTGTGAAGATGAGCTGGAAGAAGACGATGAACAAGAAGAGGAACTGAAAAAGCTGGAACAAGCCAAACAGGCAGAAAAAGAACAGGAAAAAGATAAACAAAACGAAAAGTTGTTCGAAGCCATTAATCGTTCAGTTTCAAAACGGCAAGTGTAATTGAGGAGAAAATAATGAGTTCAATCGTTTTGGGTGGTGGGTGTTTCTGGTGCCTTGAAGCCGTTTTTCAAAGGGTTAGAGGTGTAACAAAAGTAACCTCCGGTTACAGCGGTGGCCATGTTGACCAACCCGATTACAAAAGTGTTTGCCGGGAAGAAACAGGCCATGCGGAGGTGGTTAGGGTAGAATTTGATGAGTCGATAATCTCGCTTGATGAATTATTGGAAATATTTTTTACGGTTCATGATCCAACAACGTTAAATCGGCAAGGAAATGATGTAGGCACTCAGTATCGATCGGCAATTTATTATGAACTGGAATCTCAACGAGAAACGATTGAGCAGTCTGTTGCCAAAAGCCAAAAGTCGTTGAGTGATCCGATTGTTACCGAAATAAAACAACTGGATAAGTTCTGGCCGGCAGAAGACTATCATTTTGATTATTATAACAATAACAGTTCGCAACCTTATTGCCAGATTGTGGTAGGTAGCAAACTGGCCAAATTACAACAGCACTTTGCCGATTACGTTGAAGAGAGTTAAGTCATGTTAAATAAAATCCTGTGGCTGATTGCCATTGGAATTTTTTTGCTGATCATCTGGCCTGCGCCCGAGGTTTCTTATGGCCCCGGAGTGAAAGCGCCGCTCAAACCGGTACAAACCAACTTATCCACGGCCACTTCTTTTACCCATAAAGATTACCAGATTACTCCGCTGGCACAGTTTTATATTCAAGCTAAAGTATTGGGAAAAGAGCGCTACTTTGTCGGGCGTGAATCGGAATTGTCTCCCATCGATTTCGCATTGGGTTGGGGTCGAATGTCGGATGAAACCGTTTTAAGTCATTTTGATATTTCGCAAAGAAATCGATGGTATTACTGGAAGACGGATAATATGGTGATTCCGCGAAGTGAAGTGCAAAGTAGCAGCGCCAATATGCACATGGTGCCTTCTTCAAAGGAGGTCGAACAACAATTAGCAAAGGTGAAAGAAGGCGAAATTGTAACCTTGACGGGCAAGCTTATTGCGGTGAAAGGAAACGATGGATGGCGTTGGAGGAGTTCCCTTTCTAGAACCGATACCGGCAACGGTGCTTGCGAGCTTATCTGGGTTGAGTCTGTTGAGGTCAAATGATTTTTCCTTAAATTTCCTGGCGCAACCGGTGGCCGGTTTTTAGAATCGACAAAATTCTCCTTTGTCCTTGTTAAAGCAACCATCATCAGTTCCTCTTTTCAATATAGGCCGATGCCAACCTGCTTGATTTGAACTGTTTGAAAAACAAACAAAAGGAAAGGGTATTCGTGTTCAAGTGGCTATACCACCTTGAGCGGGATAGAGGTATACTTTGAGATAATAAAAGAATGTCACCAAATATTTCGGGAATCTAATGAGTCAGATTAAACATGACGGCGTCATGCACAACCTCTTTGAGCGTCGTGTTCCGCAAATCGTCGGGGTCTATATTGCCGCAGCATGGATGATGATAGAAATAGGTGACTGGGTTACCGAGCGCTTCATGTTACCGTCGGTGGTAACGTCTTATATCTTTGTTCTCATGTTGGTATTCTTGCCGTCGGTTATCTTACTGGCATTCCAATATGGGCGAAAAGGGAAAGATCGCTGGAAGAAAACGACCTTTATCTGGGTTCCATTAAATCTTCTACTGGCAGTTGCGGCCACGCAGGTTCTCATCGAACCGCAATCGATCATTGAAACGCGGCAAGTGGTTGATGAAGAGGGTAACACCCGTCACTTCGAGGTTGCCAAGACCGAGTATCGCAAGCAGATTCTGTTATTTTTCTGGGATCAAAAGTCGAACAATGACGAAGACGCCTGGCTGAAAATGGGCATTCCCTGGCTGTTGTCTGAAGATTTGCGTCGCAGTCTGTTCATTCAAAGTTTAACCCCTGTTGATTCGAGCAGCCTGATGCGGCGGATTGATAAAGTCGTTGCACAAGGACGATCGAATACGCCACTCACTTTACAATTGGAACTGGCTCGAAACCGGTTCTTCGACGTTCTTATCAATGGTGATTTCTCAATAGACGGAGAGGAGATTACTCTGACGTCTCGATTATACGACGTCCATTCGGGGTCTTTGCTCGGCACGGTGTCGAATTCAGGTACCGAGTTATTATCGTTGATCGATGAAATGGCTGTACTGGTGAAAGAAACGTTAAAAACCCCCAAAGTTCCGCTGGACTTGCGAGATGAAGCGCGCGTTGCTGAACATGTGAGCGGTTCTTTGCAAGCCATCGAGTCCATTGTTCAGTCGCGAGTCAGTCATCATAAAGACAATGACTACGCGTCCGAAATATTGCATCTAGAAAATGCGATTGCAAAAGATCCAACCTCGGTCATTGCAAAGGTTCGACTGGCCACGGCTTATCATTTGAATGGTAGAACTCAAGATGGTCTTAAAATTATGGAGGAGGCGTTAGCGCAAGACTACATTCTCACGACTCGAGATAAGTTTAAATACCGCAGTAACTTTCATGGGATGAAAGGTGATTACAAATCTCAGGCGAAAGTGATCGATATGTGGCTGGAGCTTTACCCAAACGATACCAGCGCTAATCAATTAATGGCTCACCTTCAGTTGATCACCGGGATCGATTTGGAGAAAGCCGAAAAAAGCTTGATGAAATTGCGAGAATTGCTGCCGGATGATGATTCAATTATTCGTGACATCACGCGCTTGCATATTTTAAATAACGATCTGGATCAAGCGGTTATCAGTCAGCAGCAGTTTGTCGATCGAAATCCGCAAAACGAAAAGGGTTGGTTGGAGCTGGCTGATATCTATTCTCGACAAGGAAAGTTGTCCAAGTCACGGAAAGCGATTGAACGTATTTTGCTTTTTAATCCGGCCAATAAAGCAGCCAAACTGCAACTGGTGACAATCGACATAAAATTGGGCGAGTTTGAGCAAGCTGAAGCCAAACTGCGAACCTTGCTGACTGACTCTGAGAATCCGGATTTTAAGTTACAAGTGATCAATATTTTTCAGGTTTTGTACACCATGCAAGGGCGGCTTGACGCTCTTATTGAGTTTTACGATTCCCTGGAAGATATCAAACAACAGCTGCCCGGCATTATGCGTATATTTATGATTGAATACGTTTCGACGCATCAGAAAATAATGCTCGGACAATATGACACTGCGGCACAAGAGTTCGAAGCAATGAAGCTGCAATTGCAGCATCCTCTGAACAAAATGATGGACGTCGGGCACTTTTCAATTTTGTATCAGAAGAAAGAAGTCGATAAGCTCGAAGCGTTACTCAACGACTTTAAGCTGTTCTTGCAAAAGCATCCTAACGTAATGATGGAAATGGGCGTTCATTTGGGCGATATGTGGGTACATGAGCTCAAGGGCACTTATGAGCAAGCACTTGAGTCGGCCATTAAATTGCGTGATATATCAGAAAAATCGGTGGTTAATTCATTGAATAATTTCAATCTTTTATCTCAACAGGTTGAAGTCGCGCGCATCATGCAGTTATCGGGAAAAAACGAGGCCGCAGAATCGTTGTTAGATGACATTCTGAAGTCTTGCCCGGCAATGACTGCTGCACTCCACGTAAAATTGAAGGTGCTGGTAGCGCAAGGCCGAAAATCTGATGCGCTAGCAGTGACTCAGAAGATTGACGAGCTCTGGGATAGCGCAGCGCCTGAATTCGTCACCTACAAAGAGTATCTGGCGTTAAAAGATCAAGCCTACGCCCTGTGAGCTTATAATTAGGTTTCGAATATTCTGTTTATAATGTGCCTGAGAATCCAGTCGGTTCACAGGCACCCCCAATAGTACTCCGTTGTTCTAGAGGTTACTTCGTCGACGTCGTAACCCCGTAAGGCTAAGAGTCAGCAATAACAACACAGGCAGCGAACCGCCACCACTGCTGTTGTTATTCTCTGTAACTTCCGCAGCGGCTTTTACCAACACACTCGCTTCCGCGGTCGCCTCCCGACCGAACGAATCGGTGACCGTGATGCGGAAAACCAGAGTGCCTTGGGGCACGTTTCGGACCATCGCGTTGGCTTGTTCAGCATTATCAATGGTTACCGTAGGTCCCGATACCTGCTCCCACAAATAGCTCTCGATGGTGTTGCCATTGTCATTGATGCTTGCAGACAGAGACAATGTTTGACCTTCGGTCAGTTCGCCAATCGCCGGTATTGAGACGGTAGGTGCCGGTAATAGGGCGCTGACACCACCGGGATCGACCACCTGCCCATTGGCAGTATCATCGCTGTCATTGGGGCCACCGTCTTCAATTTGAATCATCACACACCAATGTCCTTCGGTCAGTCCGATGGTGTAGTGTTGTAAACTGGGTGACGGGCAAACGCCTTCGCTGCCGGCGGCGGAATACAACTGGTTATTCGAATCGGTGACAAAGTCTTGCCAGCCATTTAACGGGTGTAATTTACGATAGACCGCGTCGGCAGGAATGCTTTCCCGTTGCGGTATTACCAGAAGTACAGAGTCTCCGGCGTTCATCAAGTTTTTGATGGTGAAGTCGAACAGACCGCCAACCGGATCGTATCCAATATCCTCACCGTGATTCAGATAGGGACCGACTGTGTCAATCATGGATTGATCCACCATGGCGCCACTGGTTTCTGCAGAGAAAGCCACTGTACCAAGCTCTAATTGAAGTCCGGGTTCGGTTTCCAGAATGAATCCTGAATCGTTGCTGTCACCAACTAGCTCGGGCAATAAGTAACCTTCATTGATATTGTCGAGGTAGTCGGGAATGCCATCAGAGTCCTGATCGCCCATGCCTTCTTCCAGATCAGTGATTCCGTCGCCATCGGTGTCGTTGGTGGCCGACAAGTTGGGCGCGGTGGCAATAACTTTCAAACGCAGCGAATCGGTAGCACTTCGCACCGGATTTCCATTATCTGAAACGGTTACACGTAGGGTGTGCAGCGTCAGTGACATCGCCGATGGATCGAACGTGAAAGATGCGTTGTCACTGTCGGAATCGGTTAGCGTATTGTCGCTTTCGCTCCAGTCGAAGCTGTGTTCATCGTCCACATTGGCATCAGTAATCTCCGCTGTGACCGTCACCAGACCGGCATCGCGAGTCACGGTGGTGACCGGGATACCATTTTGCTGCGCAGTCAAAATCACCGATGGTTCCGCATTCAGTGCGCGTATGGTTACGGTGTGCGTGCTATTGGAGCCTAAGGCTGCGTTGTTCGGCGTGCCAAAAGTCAACACCAGTTGCTCATCGGTTTCGCTGAGTTCATCATTCACCAGTTGAAGTGAGAAGTTCGGTTGCACACCACTTTCGATGGTCAAGGTGCCATCGGTAATGGCCGGAGAATAATCCCCGTTGCTTACTGTGCCCGATATCGAGTAAGGAATGGTGACAGGATATTCTGCTGCCACGCCCGATAGACGTAACGGAATATCAACCGAGTTACCCTCGGCACTGATTTGATGCGGTGGCACCAGTACCATGGGAACAATATTGACCCATTGAGTCGCAATGCTGCGGTTTCCAGCGGCATCCCAAGATTCCCAAACTACAAGGTGTCGACCTGAGGTTCGCGCTGCCGGACCATCGATACTGACGGCGACCGTACCGTCTATATTATCCTCGGCAGCAACACCATCCGACGGGATCGAAGTAAGATAACCGGTGGCGTTTAATGTTATTTCTTCAGTTAGTGTAATTTCTGGACCTTCGGTATCGCTCGCCGCCTGATACTCTTCCAGATTGCTACTGCCATCGCCATCGCGATCGGCCTCGGCATCATCGGCGTTATTTGGATCCAGCCCGTGATCGACTTCCCAGCCGTCAGGAATACCGTCGTTGTCGGTGTCTGAGTTCTGTGGATCGGAGCTCGCCAGGTATTCTTCCAGATTGCTTAATCCGTCGTTGTCCAGATCGAGGGAAGCATCGGTCGGATTTTGTGGATCAAGACCGTTGGCTAACTCCCATTCATCGGGCATACCGTCCTGATCACTGTCAAATTGGGTATCGCGAGCGGGTGTGGTAAATGAAAGCAAAGCACTGTCAACGACTTCACCGGCAATGTTGTAGGCACTGACCCGAACAAAATAAGTGGTCGCCGCGTTCAAACGAACCATCCGCAGACTGTGTGAGGTTCTGAGCGACAATTGCGACTCTTTATCACCCAGTTCACCGTTGGTGGACGCGTAGTGAACCTGCCCATAACTCGCTTCATCGGTTTGCCAGGTCAAGGTGACGGCATTGGCCGATAGCTCTGTTACTTGCGGTTGCTGTGTGAAGCTGGGCGCTGTTAATGAGTCTGCATTACCCGAGTTAAAGGTCATGATGGATGACTCATCAGTGTTGCCTGCCAGGTCGGCCAGAGTATAGCGGAACTCATAGTCGGTGATTGGCTGCAGTTTGCTCAACACCACGGTATGTTGTTGTTCGGCCTGTTGGCTGCCCACTGTTTGCCAAGAGAGCGCTCCAACGATACGGTAGGCGATCTCAACCGATGCCGGTTCTGTTGTCGCAAGGCTGATAAGGGCCCGATCGCCAAACGCGTCAACTTGCGGTGCCGAACTGACGGTCGGTGCACTGCTATCGACTTCGTTGCTAGTGGTTACCGTCACCTGAGCAAGACGTGTGCTGGAGTCGTAACCGAGTTTGTTATTGAAGTTTTCAGCCACTTCCTGACTTGCCGTGAAGCCATGATGGTCGGTTGAATACACGGTACAGTCGTATTGCGTATTGGGCGTTAATCCAGTCAAGGTTAAGCGATGCTTTTTACTGCGCTTATTGTGACTGGTTTCGAGCGTTGCGCCATCGCCAACACACACCAGGCGCCCATCAGCGTTCACGTCGGTTACCCAGCTCACGGTGATGCGAGAGTCGCTGATCTGTTCAACCGTCACATCACGCATAAAGTGCGGATCGCCCTGATGCCCGCGCTGCTTGGTTTTAAACCAGTCGATTTCACTGGTCAGCAGGTTGCCCGCAGCATCTTGGGTTTGTACCTGATAATAGTAAACCGTCTCGGGTTCCAGCCCGGTGACTGCGAGATTGTGTGAAGTTCGCAACCCGTTTTTGGTTTCAATGCGTTCCAGTTGATCGGCCGAGGTTCCCAAAGCCAACCGAGTGGTTGAGGGCTCATCGGTCTGCCAGCGAATTACTACACTCTGATGAGTGATGTTCTGGATCAAAGGCGCACCAATGAATGCGGGTGCCTGGGTGTCTTCTTCAGCCAATGTTGTGAAACTGATGGGAGCACTCAAAGTCGGACCGTTGCCGTTGGCGTCGGTAGAGGACACTGTCAGCTGATAGGTGGTCTCAGGCGTCAGATCGGTTAGCGGCATCGAATGTTCGGTAACATAGTGTTGTTCCGATACGACGTGGTATTGCGTCCCGTCGTTGTAGGACACGCCGCTGGTGGATGGTTCATTGGTGGTCCAGATAACCGTCGCCTGCGTAGCCGAAATATCGATCACCATAGGCGTGAGCAAAATTTCTGGTGCTTTGTTGTCGGGTGCCGGTAACGTGGTAACCCGCAATGGTTCGCTCAATGTGGGGCCATTGCCGAAGGCATCGGTAATGCGCACAAAGACTTCGTATTCGGTGGCAGGCACGCGCTGATCGATAACCAGATCGTGACAAACATCGAGCTGATCCAGCAAGTAATCGACGGTGTCTACGGTAATCACACCAAACACCGGCTCATCGGCACAGAAGGTGACTTCAAACTCAGTATCGGTAATGTTTCGAATGGTCGGCCCCTCGACAAATTGCGGTGGCAAATCGTCGGGCCGTTGCAAGGTGGTGAACACGGTGCTTCTGCTGTCGGAGAGCTGTTCATCTTTGTCGATCGAACGCACCGCAGCGGTGTATTCGGTGACTGGCGTCAGGTTGCTCACCAATATTCGGTTGAAGGTAGAAAGTTCCTGAGTTTCAAAACTTTGACCGTCGGACAACTGCAATGTGCCGCGAGCGGGTTTGTCGGTTTCCCAGATAATGACTGCGGAACGATCGGTTATTTTGGTCGCTACCGGACCCGCAATGATGGTGGGTGCCACATCAGTGTGCATCAAAAAGATATCTTCTGTGCTGGGACGATCAATTTCCCGTGACAGCGAAGTCACGGCAAACCCGGATCCGGTCGGTGGGGTCACCGTGATGTTGGTCGGCTGATTGTTGAATAAAGCAAAGCCGAATTCGCCATTGCTTCGACTCAAAGCGTTACTGGTGCTGATATCCGCCTGGTTTTCGAGGTAATAGCTGACCCCACTTTGTGCGAAGGCGTGATCGACGCGCAATTTTACTCCGGGCACCGCCACTCCATTTTGATCCAGGGTGTCACCGCTAAGAACGGATAAGGGGAGATTCACCGTAATTTCCATGTCACCGTTAACTTCAAGGTTATTCGGCAGATAATAGCTGGCGGCATAATCCGGGATTGGATAGGCCGCATTACTTTGTCCTTCGAGCATTTGCAGGTAAGGACGCAGTTTGTACCGTCCGGGAGCTACTTTGAATTCGAAATAACCGTTGCTGTCGGTGGTAGCGGGCAGATCGACAGGTTGGTGACTGATTTGGTCGTGGACCGAAATCAAGGTGTTATCGATGACATTGCCGTCACTGTCCTGGAGGTATCCTGACAGGGTTAGCGCTTCAGATAATACAAAGGTGTCGTTGGTATCGGCTGTCAAGGTGTAATCGTTAAACTGGGTATCGGCTAACTGTCGGTCGTTGGCAGCCGGGGCGATTGTCAGGTCAATCGGTTGCTCGGTAAACAACGCCAGTGTGAATAAACCGTTGGCGTCGGTTTGGGCATGTGAAGCTCCTGATTTTCCCTGACTTTCAAGGTAAAAGCTGGCGTCGTTGTCATGGAAGACATGGCTGGCTGTAACACGAGCGTTGGCAACTGGGGCGCCACTGCCATCCACCACCAGACCCGATAATTGAGCCATCGGAAGTGTGATGTTTTGTATCTGATCGCCGCTTACATTGATGTCTTCGACCGCGTATTGCACGTTGGCAAAGTCGGGTAATGGATAAGATGGCGCTGGGCTAGAGCCATCAATACTGGCGCCGAATGGATTTAGATGCGCTTGCACTTTGTAGCTGCCAGCTTCTACCTGAAAACGGTAGTTTCCATTGGCGTCGGTGTAAATGGCTCGACCCACCTGTGCGTCGTTGTCCTGCTGATGCAGGGTTAATCGAGTGTGGTCCACTGGACGGCCATCGGTATCTACCAATTGACCGGACAATGAAACGCCCTGAGCCAGAGTAAAACTTTCGCTACGGTCATCGCTCAGGCTGTAATTGGCGACGCGAGTGGTCGCCAGATCGTTTCGTTCGGCCGGTGGTACCAGCTGAATATCGAAGGATTGATCGGTGAACACGGCAAAGGAGAATGCGCCGTTTGCGTCAGTAATTGCGTTGCTTGCCGCGTCGTCGCCATAGTTTTGCAGGTAGAACGTTTGCTCCGTTGTGCTGTGTTGGTGATCAATCACTAAAGACACCCCGGCAACGGGTAAACCGTCGGTATCCAGAACCTGGCCTGAGAGCAGGGCAAAAGGCATTATAATATCGACCGTGGTATCACCGCTGATCGTAATCTGTTGTGGTTCATGGAATACGGCTGCAAAATCAGGCACGGCATAGCTCGGAAGGCTGAAGTTGTCAGCCTGAGGTCCAAACGGATCAATTACCGGGCGCAGTTTGTAAGTGCCGGGTGCAACATAAAACTCAAAGTTTCCGTCTGTGTCGGTAATCACCGCATCGCCGACCTGGTTGCCATCGGCTTGCAGGTGCAAGGTCACCGCCGTATTGTCGATAACACGCCCAGCGCTGTCTTTTAGCTGGCCACTCAGTTGTAACGCATTGCCGATCAGACTGATGAAATGCACCGCGTCTTCATCAGCGATGACTAAAGATTCCTGCGGAGTCGCCGCAAAGCCCGTGCTGACGGGCGGTACAGCGCTGATGAAATAATTGCCCGGCGCAACGTTGGTAAAGTGATAAGTCCCGTCGGTATTGGTTGACACTGTGGCGACCGCTCGACGTTCAGTGCTAAACAAGGTAACTTCAGCATCGGCAATCGGTTGACCTTCACCAGTTACGATGCCACTGAGACGAACGCCAAAGTTGTTGTTTGGTGTGTTTGGATCTTCGGGTAACTCTACCTCGTTTTCGTCGCAAGCGTCGCCAATCTTGTCGTTGTCGCTGTCGGTTTGATCGGGGTTCGGCGTGTAGGGGCAGTTATCGTCCGAATTAAGGATGCCATCGTTATCGAAATCGTTGTTTGGATGCGTGGTGGTAAAACCTACCAGCTCACTGGTAACCATGACATTGTCGCTGCTGTAGGCATCGACCTCGAAATAATAGGTGGTTTTCTCCTGCAGTCCGGTAAAAGTAACGCTGTGTTGCTGACTCGGTGTGGTGACACTTAACCGTTGATCGAGATTATCGGGTGATAGTCCGTAGCGCACATGGGCTGTGGTTTGAAGGTTGGTGCTCCAGTGTGCTTTGGCGCTGTGATCCTTAATGTCAGTGACATAGGGCTGCACCTCGAATGCCGGGGTGGGAACGCTCTGTGCATTGCTGTTAAATTCGCCATCGTCACAAGGTGAACCGTTACCCGAAGTATCAGAAACTGTTAATTGAAATTGGTAACTGGTTTCAGGGATTAGCTGAGTCAACAGGATTTCTGCCTCAGTCGTCGGGCGACTCAAGGTCTGTTGTTGCCAGCCGCTTTCGCCCACGGGACGGTATTGGATCAATGCCGTTGCAGCTTCATCGGTTTGCCAGGTCATTTCGGCGGTTTCGCCGTACCCAATGGCCGAAGGTTGCACGGTGCACTGTGGTGCGGTTAGATCCGGTCCGTCATCGGTCGTGACACGCAACGAGGCGGACACCGAGTTGCCCTGCAGGTCGGTGGATGTCACGGTACAGTGATAAATACTGCTGGCATCAAGGCCACTTAAGGTTAATGCGTGTTCAATGGTTCGCTTGCTGTCGCTGGTTTCGAAACTGCCATTGTCGCCAGCGCAAACCAGTCGACTGTCGGTATTGATGTTGGTGCTCCAACTGACAGTAGCGGTGGTGTCTGACTGTGATGCGATGTCAGGACCCGCTGTGATTTCGGGCAATATCGGTGCAGTGGTCAGCGTGCGGAAACTGTGGACGTCACTGGTGACGCTATTGCCTGCGGCATCACTGGATTTAACTTGATAATAATAGACAGTGTCTGCTTCCAGTTGTGTGGCATCCACCTGATGCTCGCGTGTTAAACCGCTGGTTGAGAAGTTATTATCTAACGCATCGGTCGACAGACCCAGTTCCACCAGCGAGCTGGCCGACTCATCGGTTTGCCAAACGATGATGGCGCTGGAGTCGGTAATATCGATTGCCTCAGGACCAAATAATATTTTAGGCGCCGTGGTGTCAGGGAGTCCCAATGTCGTGAATTCAACTGGGCCACCTTCGGTCGGTCCATTCCCAAAGGCGTCACTGGATGCAACCGTCACCTGATAGGTGGTGTCGGGGGTTAAGTCGGTCAGTAAAATCTGATGCTTTTGGGTTAAATCGTCGTTGTTAAGCTCGTTAAAATGAGTACCGTCGTTGTAAGCCACAAAGCTGGTCGCAGGCTCGTCGGTTTCCCATTGAACAATCGCCGTTGTATTGGTGATTTCAATAACGACCGGACCCGACAAAATCAATGGCGCGGTCAAGTCGAGGTTCTTCAGGGTTGTGACCTGTAACGGCTCGCTCTCAACGGGTCCATTATTGGCCACATCAGTTATTGAGCAGGTCACGGTATAAGTGGTGTCGGCAGAGCGCTCGAGCACAGGTAAACTATGGCATTTGACTGGATTATCCAGAGTGAAGGTTTCGGTGCCAACGGTTATTGTGCCGGTCACAGGTTCATTGGCACAAAACTCAATGGTAAAACGGTCGAAGTCAATTGACTTGGCAACAGGGCCGCTGACAAATTGTGGCGCCGTCGTATCCGGCAATGCCTGAGTTGTAAAATCAGTGGACTTTTCTTCCGAGGTTAAATTGTTTGCGGCCGTAGAGCGCACGGTAACCGTGTATTGCGTGTCAGGAGCAAGACCCGAAAGTGGCAGGCTGTGCCGCGTTGTTAATTCGGTGTCATTGAAGTCACCAATACCGTCGATGGTGGCTTCACTGGTGGCTGGCAGATCGGTTTCCCACTCGACCACTGCGCTGGTGTTGGTAATGTTAACGACCACCGGACCGGCAATAATTTTAGGGGCTTGCTGCTGAACGGGCGGCAGCGGCAAAGTCGTAAAACTGACAAGGTCACTGGCCGTTGCAGCACCTTCTGAATTGTAAGCGTCGACGCGCAGGTAATAAGTGGTTTCTGCTTCCAGGTTGTTGAGGTCGACTTGATGCGCAAGTTTGAAACCCTCACTGGACGCCTGTCGATCTAATTCATTTGATGAAATGCCGAAATACACTACGCCTGTGGAGGCTGCAATGGTGCGCCAGTCCACCAGGGCCGATTGATGAGTAATGCCAGATACGACGGGCTGAAGGTCAAATTCGGGCGGCGGTACGGCGTCGTTACCCGTGGTAAAGGTAACGGTATTACACGCATTTTGATTACCCGCAGTATCGGTCAGCACAACTTGTTGTTCGTAATCGCTATTCGGCGTTAGGCCCGTTAATAACGCCAGGTGCTCGCGGGTAAATTCAGAGCCAGTCTGTTGCGTCCAGTCGCTTGCACCCACAGCTCGGTATTTGACGACTGCCTGAGTCAATTTATCACTTTGCCAGCCGATTTCAGCGCTGTTGGCCGCCGCGTTAACTTCTGGATCAGCCAGGCACTCTGGCAAACTGACATCCGGCTCATTCGTAGTGAAGGTCGAAATGGATTGACTGACAATGTAGCCGTTTGCATCGGTTGAATAAATACGACAGCGATAGCCGGTCGAGAACGACAAGCCTACCAAAGTCAGTCGATGCTGTTTGACGCGCTCGGAGCGGTTAACTTCGGCGATGGCTGACGTTGACTCACAGACCAGGCGACTGTCACTGCTGACATTGGTGGACCATCCAATGGTAATGGCCGAGCCGCTCACTTGCTCGACGATGGGTCCGGTAATAATTTTCGGTACAACAGTAGAGCTGGTCGCGGTGGTAAAACTGAGCTGCGAGCTGCTACTCGTGTTCCCCAAGAGGTCGTTCGATTCAACCTCAAGATAGTAAGTGGTGTTGGGATCTAAACCGGTTAGCGTGAGTGAATGTTGGCGCTGATACCCACGGTCGACGACTACCTTATCCAAAGCGTTTGCTGAAGTTCCGAAGCGTACCAGCGCGGTGGCGTTTTCATCGGTTTGCCAACGGACCTGCGCGTTGCTGTCGGTAATATCAATGATCGCTGGCCGACCAATGATGAGCGGTGCTGTGGTGTCGGCGACACCCTCAGTGGTAAACGATTGCGGTGAAGAGACAGCTGGATCGTTACCGCTGGCGTCGGTTGAAGAAACGGTCACAGTGTAGCTGGTATTGGCGCTCAAACCGGTCAACTGCATGCTGTGAAAGCGTTTTAACCGATTGTCGTTCAGTACGCGGTATTGCGAACCGTTGTTGTAAGCGATGCTGGAAGTGCTCGGTTCGTTGGTGCTCCAACTGACAATCGCGCTGGTTTGACTGATGTCGGTGATGACCGGCCCGAAAACGATTGCTGGTGCTGTTTGATCGTTGTTGGCCAAAGTGGATACGGTTACCGGATTACTGGAAACCGGTCCGTTGGCCGCAAGGTCAGAAAAATACGCCGAAACGGTGTATCGAGTATTGGCCGCCAGCGAATCAAAAGTGTGTTCTTGACATGTGGCGGCTTCGCCCATGGTGTAGTCGATACCGTTAAGCGTAAAGTAACCTTCGATCGCTTCGTTGGCGCACAAGGCAATGGTAAAACCGGTATCGGTAACCGCAGTGACCTGTAGGTTTTCGAGCAATGTCGGAGGCAAGGTGTCGGGGGTTGAGCTGGTGGTAAAGTTTCGGTTGTCGGGTTCCGAAGTATTGCCTGAGGTATCGCTTGCTGTGATCTCCAGGTTGTATGAGGTTTCTGCGCTGAGTCCGGTGACACCGATGCTGTGCTGATTGGTTGCGGTGGCGGGTGAGAATGTTGAGCCTCCTACCACGGTGACGGATCCGAAGGCTGTTTTGTCGGTAGTAAATCGGACTAATGCGCTGTTATCACTGATTTGTGTGATGTGTGGGCCAACCACAATTCTGGGAGCTTCGGGATCAGAAAAGTCGAGTACTTGATTGAATGTTTGTGCACCGTTGACCGAATAGTTTAACTCTGTTGCGCTGGAGAACCCCGAGTTTTCGGGAGCTTCAAAAGTTAAATCGTACAAACAGTTGCTGCTGCCCGAATCGAGACAGTCCGAGGTGCGGAATAACAGCATTTGATATTGACCACTGCTGTCGGTCAATGCGCTGCCGCTATTGTGGTTAACGGTATAACGAGACTCGTGTCCGTTAGGACCCACTTCGGGGCCGTTCCAGGCCAGCGAGGTGCTCACGCTCACCCCAGAAACCGGTAAACCATTGGCTTCGCTCACCGTTCCTGTCAATGTGACAAAGTCGTACTGAATGTCGCGTACCATATCGCCAACCAGAGCGAAATCTTCGGTGAATCTGGCAGCACTGTCGGGTAACCCCGGGATCGGTGAGCTGGTGTTGTTTAAGGTCGAGCGCAGTAGGTAGTCACCGTCGTCCACCGTCCAGGAATAGGCACCATCATCACCCACTATTAAGGCCGAGCCAACAATGGATATGTCGTTACCACTGACTTGATACAGTGAAACTGTGGCGCCAGCGATCGGATTATCGTTTTGATCTTTGACTGTCCCACTTATGGTTCCGGAATGAGCCAGTGGAATTAAAGTACAAACTATGCATCCAACGATTAACTGGCTGAATTTGATGCTGCGCATTTAGCGACTCCAAATTTTAATGATTCGGTAATGGTAGGCGATCACAAAGGCGGAGCAGCTCGAAGATATTCGACGATTGGCAACCCCGCTGTCATAGGTGTTTGAACCCTTAGACCGGTAGCTTTGCGTATTACCCTTTCAAGTAATTTGCCTTTTCAGATGTTCAATTGTTGGATACGGCCAGTTAAATGATGCCGAAGCTTGGACAAAACTAAAGCTTAGACAAAACCAAAACGGGTCATCACAATTGAGACAACAGTGTTTTAAAGGATAGAATATGAGCGGTTAAATAGCCATCAATTGATATATCGATTTGAAATAAAAAGCGGGAAAGTGTGAGTCGTTTCGTTTCGAGTTGATAGATGGCTGTGCGCCAGAATCGAGCAATCGTCGGTCGCTGAAGACGGGTGCAGCGACTCACCGGTCGTGCACCCAAATAGCTCAGTTAGCGGGTGTTAAAAAGACTTCACGCACATTATTTCTTGGATTGGCATTAATCGCGTAGAGCACCGCGTCTGCGACATCGTCAGGCTGTAATTTGTCTGGTTTAGGTTCGTCAAAAAAGGGCGTATTAACCATGCCGGGAGCGATGGTGGTACAGCGGCCATTCCACTCTTTCATTTCTTCCGCGAGATTGTTAGCGAATCCATGGACGAACCATTTGGTGGCGCCATACACCGACCCTTTAAGCGTTATACGGCCAGCCGCAGAGCCTGTCATAATGAAATGGCCGGTGGATTTTCGTAAATAAGGTAAAGTTAACTTTGCGGTGAATAATAATGCGTTGATGTTTAAATCAATCATCTTTCGCCATTCTTCTGGATCGCCTTTTTCAGTGCCGGGGATTGAGATCCCAGTGCCAGCGTTGGCAAACACCACATCCAGTTTCCCGAAGTGCCGTACGCCGGTTTCAACGACCTTTTTAAGCGCCTCAAAATCGGTCACATCTGCCGCGATGGCAATGGCGTTGTCGGCTCCAAACTCTGTTACGAGAGCATTCAATTTTTCTTCGCGCCGTGCTGTCAGTATTAACTTGTGCCCGTGTTCGGCAGCTTTTTTCGCGGTGGCTTCACCAATGCCACTTGACGCTCCAGTAATTAACATGACTTTGGACATGTCGACTCCTTTAACGAGTTGTTAGGGTTGATTGCTAAGTCTCTAAAATGAATCAGTTTAGATTCTGGAGCTGACTATTGGAACCATAGATTGAACGCAAGCTTATGCATTGATTGAACAATCGCAATTTCACGAATCTGGGGTAATACTCTGAAATCTAACTGAGTAACTGGCAAACGGTTATCGTTGATCCGGCGGAATACGGCTCAATTGCTCGATAAGAGCCGAGCGTTGGTGTTGTGGCACTTTATTGGAAACTCGCCGGTTCGAGGCAGGGTGAAACTCAAGACCGGTGCCCTCGACGCGCGTGGTTTTCGGTCTGATTGGGCGAATGGAAAATCCGCCACCGCAATTGGGGCATACATTTTTCAATTGTCGAATGGCGCAGTCTTCACAAAAGGTGCACTCGTAACTGCAAATATAAGCATCCGTTGCATCGGGCGGTAAATCTCGATCGCAAAGCTCACAGTTTGGGCGCAGTTGAAGCATTGGTTTAATTCCTAGGTATTGCGGTTGGATTCCCACATTTTTTCTTCGATGCTGGCTTCTCGGCCTAACAATCGGCAACAAACGAAAAGAAAATCGGACAGTCGGTTGAGGTAGGTTTTACCAAACAGATTTATCGTTTCGGCTTTTGCCAGGGTAACGACTCTGCGCTCGGCACGGCGGCAGATGGTTCGGGCAAGATGGCAGCAGGCCGTTGGCATGTCGCCTTTGGGTAAGATAAATTCTTTAAGAGGCGGCAAAGTGTCATTCAGTTGTTCAAGCCACTCTTCAAGTTGTAAGACATCGCTTTCTTTAACCAGTTGATATTCGGGCATCGCCAACTCACCACCCAGATTAAACAAGGTGTGCTGTATGGCTTCAAGTTTTTCAGATATGGCGATTGGAATGGAATGGGCCAGTACCATTCCAACTGAAGAGTTCAGCTCATCGACAGTACCAATAGCCTCTATTCGGGCAGAGTCTTTATCGACCCTGCGATTTTGACCAATGCCGGTGGTGCCATCGTCCCCGGTTTTGGTGACCAATTTTGACAATCGATTTCCCATGGTTTTGCGCTCAGGTGATTAAATTGATGGGACATTGTAACGGTTATCGTTGATATAAAAAAAGAGAGCGGAAGCTCTCTTTTTAATAAGTGTTGAGGAATTTATTCTACAGTGACCGATTCGTCATCGGTATTGATGATGGTTTTGCTTTGATTGATTCGTTTTTGTCCCGGGTTTTCCTGATTGTCGGCAACCATTTCTCCGGCATCCAGCAAATCGATGTCGGACGGTTTGTCTTCATCTAACCAAACCAGAACATCGTAGTAACGTCGGATGTTGGTCACATAGTGTACTGGCTCATCGCCACGGGCGTACCCAAATCGAGTTTGTTTGTAGTATTTCTTTTGCTTCAATAGCGGCAGACGTTCTTTCACATCGACCCATTTATCAGGGTCACCGCCTTGACGTTCGGTTATGATTCGGGCGTCTTCAAGGTGGCCCCAACCAATGTTGTATGCGGCCAGTGCAAGCCAAGTTCGGTCGGGTTCCTGAATGCGTTCCGGTAACCGGTCGCGCATCATTTTGAAGTATTCTGCGCCACCAATAATGCTTTGTTCTGGATCGAGTCGGCTTTTAATTCCCAATTGTTTCGCTGTATTCAGGGTTAACATCATCAGTCCACGCACGCCGGTGTGAGATTTGGCTTTCGGATCCCAGTGTGACTCCTGATACCCCATTGCTGCCAGTAATCGCCAGTCAACACCGTTCTCAGAGGCTTTCTTAAAGAGCGGTTCGTATTCATTGAGCTTGTTTTGCGCCGCTTTCATAAAAGTGCGTGCACCGACGTAGTCGAAGTCATCGACGTGGCCATAATATTGATCAATTAGCTGGGCTATTTTTCCACTTTGCTGAACCTGACCAAAAAATTTAACCATTTCCGAGAAAAGCGTGTAGTCACCATCTTTTGGCAATGCCCAGGCCAATTGCTGTGGATCTCCAACGGTAAATGCAATGGCCAATTCGGTCTTATACCGGCGGTTTAAGTTTAGCTCTACCGAGTCGGTAATGGTGTAATCGATGGTTTCGTCCAACACCATATCCAATAATTCTTCTGCTGAATGTTCTTCGGTCTCTTTCCAGCTGAGCTGCGGAAACTGTTGCTTCACATCGAGCAGCATTTGCGTGTGACTGGAGTTGGCAATAACTTTTAAATCGCCATCGAGCTGACCGAAATGTCGGGGCCACTCTTCGCCCTGCTTGAACACCAGTTTGGCAGAGACTTCTTGATAGGGTGGACCAAATAAAAAATCTTGCTTTCTGTCGGGGGTGGCCGATAATCCGGCCGCTGCCAGATCCGCCTGACCGTTTTCTAAAGATTCGAAAATGTCGGTGATGGTGTCTTCTGCGACAAATACTGGTGTTACGCCAAGGTAGTCGGCAAATTCGGAAGCCAGTTCGTACTCGATGCCCGCAGGGCCATCTTTTTGCACGTAATAGGTGGTCGGGCTATTACGCGTCGCGATGCGCAGAATCCCTGACTTTTTCACTTTTTCCAATTTGCTTAGTTGAGGCTCCTGGCACCCAGACAAAAAGGCAACTGTAGTGAAAAGGTAGAGAAATGTCGCTAAAATTGAGGTTATTTGCTTCAAACTACCACCAAATCTCAGGTTTTTTGAATTGCTACTCTTCATATCTTTAATATCCTTATACGAGATAATATCCGAGTCGTTTGATAAATTATCGACGTTATTCACCGATTGCGCAAGTTTTCCATGTGTGAAAAGTAACCAAAATCAGATGAACGGAAACTGAATCAGGCCAATTAGGTTGCTATAAATTGCTTGAAAAACTTATCAAATCAAGGGTTTTCAAGTAGAATTGGCGCTCCTTTTGACCCCCAAAATTTATCTGTTGTCCGACACAAGTAGTCATAAGAGAGTAAATCACATGTTGATTTTTCGTGGTGCCCCCGCTTTTTCTGAATTTCGCCTTACCAAGATTAAAAATACCTGCAAAGAGCAGGGATTGGATCTTGGAGAGGTTTACGCTGAGTACGTTCACTTTGCAAAGGTGACCGATGCCTTGTCGCAAGAAGAAACCTCGGTGGTCGAACGACTGCTTACTTACGGGCCTGCCATTCCCGCCCATGAGCCGGAAGGCAGTTTGCTGGTGGTTGTGCCTCGACCGGGTACGATTTCGCCCTGGTCGTCGAAAGCGACGGATATTGCGCATAACTGTGGTCTGAATAAAATTGTACGCATTGAGCGTGGGATTGCGTTTTACTTAAGTGATATCAATGGCGGTACATTGTCTGAGGATCAAATCGAGCAAGCGCGCACTCTGATCCATGACCGCATGACAGAAGCGGTATTTACTCGTTTGGAACAAGCCGACCGGCTGTTTCGCGAAGATCAGCCCCGTGAGCTGGCGCGGGTCGATATTCTGCAAGGTGGTCGCGATGCGTTGGTGTCGGCGAATCAGAACCTGGGATTGGCTCTGGCTGACGATGAAATCGATTATCTGGTCGACCGGTTTACCGAGCTGAAGCGAAACCCGACCGATGTCGAACTGATGATGTTTGCGCAGGCGAACTCGGAGCATTGCCGACACAAGATTTTCAATGCTTCTTGGACCATTGACGGTGAAGAGCAAGACCGTTCGCTGTTCAAAATGATTAAAAACACTTACGAAGTCGGGCACCAAGGAGTGTTGTCGGCCTATCGGGACAACGCCGCGGTTATTGAAGGCTTCACCCAACCTCGTTTGTGGCCCGATGCCAAGTCGCATCAGTACGAATACCACAACGAACCGGTCCATATTTTGATGAAAGTGGAAACTCACAACCACCCAACGGCCATTTCTCCTTATCCGGGAGCTGCGACTGGCTCCGGTGGTGAAATCCGTGATGAAGGCGCGACCGGTATTGGTGGAAAACCGAAAGCGGGATTGACCGGCTTTACCGTGTCTAATCTGAAAATTCCGGGATTTGAACAACCCTGGGAAGTGGATTATGGCAAACCCGATCGCATTGTGACTGCACTGGACATTATGACCGAAGGGCCACTGGGTGGCGCTGCGTTCAATAACGAGTTTGGTCGCCCAAATGTCTGCGGATATTTTCGAACTTACGAACAAGTTCATTCGTTCAGTTATGGTGATGAGGTTCGTGGGTATCATAAGCCGATTATGATTGCCGGCGGTATGGGCAACATTCGAGAACAGCATGTCGAGAAAAACGAAATAAAAGACGGTTATAAAGTGGTGGTACTGGGCGGTCCGGCCATGTTGATCGGACTTGGTGGTGGAGCAGCATCGTCTATGGCCTCGGGTTCCAGCCAGGAAGATTTGGATTTTGCCTCGGTACAACGCGATAACCCCGAAATCGAACGACGCTGTCAGGAAGTTATCGATACCTGTTGGTCGATGGATAAAAACCCCATCGAATTTATTCACGACGTTGGTGCTGGCGGCTTGTCGAATGCCATTCCCGAATTGGTTCATGATGGCGAAAGGGGTGGTTCGTTCGAGCTTCGTCGTGTACCCAATGACGAGCCGGGAATGAGTCCGGTAGAAATCTGGTGTAACGAAGCGCAAGAGCGTTATGTTCTTGCCATTGCACCGGAAAGTGTCGAGACCTTTCAAGCCATCTGTGAGCGCGAACGTTGTCCATTTGCCATCGTTGGCGAAGCGACCGAAGCCTTGCATCTGACCTTAAACGATGAGCACTTTGATAATAAGCCCATCGACTTACCCATGGATGTCTTGTTTGGCAAAGCCCCTAAAATGCACCGCGATGTGACGCGCGCATCGACCATCAAAAAGCCGCTGACCATCGACAACAGTGTTGATGATGCTGTTAACCGGGTGCTGGCGCTGCCTGCGGTAGCCGATAAAACCTTTTTGATAACTATTGGCGACCGAACCGTTGGTGGTTTGGTAAGCCGTGATCAAATGGTAGGACCGTGGCAGATCCCTGTTGCAGATTGTGCGGTTACAGCCTCGACTTTAAGCGCCTACACCGGTGAAGCCATGGCAATGGGTGAACGCACTCCAGCGGCTCTGTTGAATTATGCTGCGTCAGCCAGAATGGCGGTCGGCGAGGCCATCACCAATATTGCTTCTGCCCGAATAGGTCGGTTACCCGATATTCGATTATCGGCAAACTGGATGTGTGCTGCCGGATTTGACGGCGAAGATGCTGGTTTGTACGAAGCCGTGCAAGCGGTAGGTATGGAGTTATGCCCTGAGTTGGGTATTACCATCCCGGTGGGTAAAGATTCGATGTCAATGCGTACAGTGTGGCAAGACAATGGAGAGCAAAAATCAGTGACGGCGCCCATGTCGTTAATCATTACCGCCTTTGCCCCAGTTCAGGACATTCGCAAAAGTTTAACGCCGCAGTTGAGAACCGATAAAGGCGACACTCAGTTATTATTGATTGATCTGGGGGAAGGTAATAATCGTCTGGGCGCAACCGCATTGGCTCAAGTGTACAACCAGTTGGGCGACGAAACTGCCGATGTGGTCAGTGCAGAGCGGTTAAGAAATTTCTTCGACGCGATTCAGCAATTGAACGACAGTCAGTTAATTCACGCCTACCACGATCGCAGTGACGGCGGTTTGCTAACAACTTTGGTAGAAATGGCATTTGCCGGAAACACCGGGTTGGCGATTGACTTATCATCGCTTGCTGAAGATCCCATGTCGGTGCTGTTTAATGAAGAGTTGGGCGCAGTGATCCAGGTCTCTTTGGACGATTTGAATAAAGTTGAGCAGATCTTTTCTGATTTCGGTATTTCGGAATTGGTGCACCCCATCGGCAGTTTGTCAGAAGATAAAACGTTGGTTATTAATCACGGTGAAGATATCTGGCTTAACCGCTTCTTAAAAGATTTACGCGCCATCTGGTCGGGAACGACTTATCACATGCAAAAGCTGCGTGACAATCCCGAGTGTGCCGAACAGGAATATCAAGCCAAATTGGATGAACTTGATCCGGGCATGCAACCGAAACTCAGTTTTGACATTAATGACGACATTACTCGCTCGCTCAGTTCCGACGCCAAGCCAAAAGTGGCGATATTAAGAGAGCAGGGCGTGAACAGTCATCTGGAAATGGCAGCTGCGTTTATCAAAGCGGGATTCACGGCGATTGATGTGCACATGAGTGACATTTTGTCGGGACGAGTCACGCTTGATGAATTCAGAGGTCTGGTGGCCTGCGGTGGCTTTTCTTATGGTGATGTATTGGGCGCTGGTGAAGGATGGGCGAAATCCATTTTGTTTAACCCGGTCGCACGTCAACAATTTGAATCTTTTTTCAAACGCAAAGATGTGTTTGCACTGGGTATTTGTAACGGCTGTCAGATGTTGTCCAATCTTAAAGAACTGATCCCTGGAACCGATCACTGGCCGCACTTTGTGCGCAATAAATCGGAACAGTTTGAGGCGCGATTTGCGATGGTTAAAGTTGAGCCGTCCCCCTCGATTTTCTTAAAAGGTATGGAAGGCTCGCATTTGCCCATCGCGGTGTCGCACGGAGAAGGTCGCGCTGAGTTTAAGTCTGAAGATGCAGCCAATCTGGCCGATAAATCTGGCTTGGTGGTTGCAAGGTATATCGATAATCACGGTAACGTGACACAAACCTATCCGGCCAACCCGAACGGATCGCCGAATGGAATTACAGCTTTGACTAATGAAGACGGACGGGTCACCATCATGATGCCTCATCCGGAGCGGGTGCAACGCAGTGTTCAAAATAGCTGGTGTCCTGACGATTGGGCAGAAGACGGCCCGTGGGTTCGCATGTTCCGCAATGCTCGTGTCTGGGTGGGCTGATTTTTCTACTCGATAGCAATTAGAAATGGCTCCGTTTGGGGCCATTTTTATAAGAAAGGTGATTTAAGGATTCGTTGAACAGCGCCGGTCGAGTGCAAAAAACGAAAGAGTATAAAGACTTATTATTTTGATGCCTGTTACTCACTATTGCATCGATCGAATAAATTGATTGGCGTCGTCGATCGATTGATTCATCTGTGCGATCAGTCGGGATACATTATTTTCGATACTGCTTATCTCGTTTTTAATTGAAGCGATGGCTTGCGCATTGAGATTGTGCTTGAGAAACAGAACCTGATCTTTAAACACGTTTAATACCGGTTGCATACTGCGTTCGGCGCGTTCCATTGAACGAATCATGCGGCTGTATTGTTGTCGTGTTTGTCTTAGCTGTTCCGCGCTTTTTTGCCGTAAGGACGCGCTCGTATATTCGCCAAGCTCCGACTGCCATTCATCAAACAGAGCTTCCGAAACTGATTTTACGTCATCAATCCGCGACCTTATTTCGTCTGCTGCAGCTTGGCTGTCCTGATACTCGTCGTCCAGTCGGGAGTAGATGTCCTCCAGACTCCCACCGTCAAACTGCATTATTGAACGAAACTGCTCCAGCGCAGATTTGAACTGTTGCTTGGCATCTTGTTGGCTGTCGCGCGTTTTCTCAACGCGAGAAACAAGAACGTCGCGTTTGTGGATACCCACTTTCTCGAGCGCACCGTAATAAGCCGATTGACAGCCCGACAATGCCAGTGAAAACGCAACAAAGATGAAAGGAATTATTCTGGATGAGCTCACAATTGATTGCATAAGAAAACTCGCTGATAAGAAGAGGTTCAATTTAAGTCTTACCAGCATCGGATTCAAGTGATTTTTATTTTGATACGCCACAGTTCAGCCAGGGTTCATTTTGCCTGATTAAACTGGACAATTCATTGAAGGAGTTTATCAGGAGATTTTATGAACAAGTTGTTAACGATATCGGCGCTGGTGATGGCAACCTCATGCGCACTAGATTCACAAGCGGATAATTTTAACTACGACTATTTCGATCTTGATTTGGTTGAGCAACAAGCGGATTTACCCGGAGAAGAATGGGACGGGTATAACGTAGACGTGGGATTTTCTCTGGGCAGTAAATTCTATTTAAAACTCGGGTTCGATAATGTCGAAAATGATAATGCTGTGGATAACAAC
>JBPEWV010000185.1:0-4182 GCA_052032335.1 Pleionea sp.
AATCGATATAAAAAATGTTGAATCTTTTTACTTGAAGTCAGTCAAAAATGATAGTCAGGTCGTTAGGCGTTATTATTTAATAATGTCCAAAGACAACATGTCGTACTCACCAGTTATAGTGAACACATCAATGAGCAGCGTTTGGCTAAATTTATTGAAGATTCAGTTAAAGATGTGCCATTTAATTACGTATAAGAAGAAAGTATTGCACATTTAAAACCGCAACTTAAACCGTAGAAGACTATGAGCTTATATAGGTGTCCATACTGCTGCGATCCAATTCGCGAGTTTAAAACGAAGCCAGCGAAGGAAAGATATAAATGGTTTGAGTTCACTCAAAATCGTGCGTTTTGCCCACATTGCGGAGCTGAAGTCGCCTTAGAGGCGGAGTTCCAAAGGTGGGGGTTGCTGGTATTGCCCGCAATCGTGCTTTTCGTTTGGGACGTGGCGCTATCTGAACAAGGTGGTATAAATCAGCACTTGTTTTATGGATCAGTGGTCTTGGCTATGCTTGGGTTGATAATGCTGTTCTTAAAAAGAAAGCTGGTAGTCGTGAATCCGCCTTCTAACAGACACCCACAAGACGACGCGGATTCGCCGCGCGCATGAGGCGAGATGTTAGTAAACATTGTTCTGTCCGTTTTAACGCCAATTGCTGAAGTTTTAAATCTAAATAAAACACGATAAATAGAGAATACGGTCCCGGTTAACCCAAAACCACCAACATCCCTCAAAGCCCAATGGTCGAAGCGCTCGACTTGGAAATGCGTAAGTCTGGATTAAATATCTGGATTGCCTTATCAACAAAAGTATAACTTTCCGCGTTGAGTAATATAAGCTTGCCTTGCTCTTTTACCTGTAATAGAGATTTGGTAAATCGTTGCCATTTAAATTGATTCTGGCCAAACGTAAAATAGAGTTGCAGTTCAATGTTGTCCATACAGTTCAACGCGACCGCCGAAGCGACGATTTCATAGTCTTCTTTAGGACGACTCAATGTAATGATATTGTCATCAGATTCGAAGCTTGGCTTTTTATTGACAAGGCATTGGCTGACTTCGTTGATCTTACAGACTAGCTTCAGTTGATGGTATTCAGGATAGTGAGTGAATATATCATCAACGCTGTCGATGTTAATGGAGTCATCAATAATCATAGGACGTTCGCTGGCTTGGTTTCTAACGCATTGGCTGTTAGTTGTTTCGAAAGGGACTTTGACCTTGGCACTAAAGAGCTCAAGTAATTTTTAATATCTCTATGCATGGCGTCTCCGATGTCTCCGGTTATTTTAACCGAGGCTTCATGGTATTTAAGAAGACCACTATCCATCAGATTTGCTGAGCCGACAATGGCTGTGTAGTCACTATCATTCTCGAAAAGATACACCTTTGCGTGTACGTAGCGGTCGGAGCTGGGAACGATGTAGTAGCTAAATGAACCACCCAGTTGACTGTCGTTTGAAAACTCTTTTAATCGATTGTTGAAGCTACGAGGTCGACCAATATTCTTTGCTGAGAGAATAAGGGTTATCTTTGCCTGGTTTCGAAAGGCCTTCTTAAATGCCGGGCGCAGTAGTTTAAGCCCTTCAGAATTGACCCAGCCGCTGCATAAAGTCATCGTTTTATAATTGGCAATGAGATCGAGAATTTCAATTTTATGATTTTTGGTTCTCGATTTGTTAGTTATCAATGAAAGTGTCAAAGTGATTCCTCATACTGCACACGCGATTTGGTGTTTGAAGCCATCTAGTTGTATTTTTATTCTGCCAATTATTAATTTTTAATCGATTCGTTTTAGCCCAGTTCCAGTCGATTGCGACCGGCATCTTTCGCTCGATATAAAGCCTCGTCGGCGCGCTTAACGACGACGTCTAATGAGGTGTCATCAGACTTTAACGACGTACTGCCCATACTCAGAGTTACCGAGTGATTATTCGGTAAGTCGAAATTTTGATTGGCCAAACTTTGCTGAATGCGAGTGAAAATCTTATGCATATTATCGGCACTGTTATTGGGTAATACCAGTAGCCATTCTTCGCCACCCCAGCGACCCAGAGCATCGCAGGCACGAAGCTCGTTCGACACAGTTTTTGCGACTTTCTTAAGTACTTCGTCGCCGACATCGTGACCATAGGTGTCATTAATTGACTTGAACTTATCGATATCAATTAAGGCAAAACTTAGAGCAGACTGTTGTTCTCTTGCCTTTTCAATGGCTTCATGAGCAAAAGCAGTAATGCTGCGCCGATTTCGAGTGCGTGTTAGCTCGTCGATCATCGCCATGGTTTTAAATTTCTGCTTGGTTCGAATTTGCATAATCAATACGTATAACGCGCCAGCCAGAATTAGAAACAAGGTAATGGACAAGCTGATCAACAACCATTGCCGAGATTCTTTCGCTTCCAGTTCGGTTTCGGCCAGTTGTTTTTGCGTGTTGAGTAGTTTGTTTTTCGACTCGGCTTCTTTCAGTTCGAACATCGCCTGATAGCGACGCGTCGCCTGCTCCTGAGTTTCTTTGAGTTGTTCTTTGTTAAGTTCGACCCAGTCGCGATAATTGTCGCGTGCTTTCTCTATATTGCCAACCAGGTCGTACACTTTGGCCTTGGTTCGAGTCAGTGCGATATGACGTTTAAGACTGCCTGTTTTGCTGACCAGTGGTTCTGCGATGTCGATGTCTTGTTGCCAACCGTCAATATTAAGGTGCGCGCGCAAACGTGCTCTCAACAAGTGAGACAGGATGGTCATTCCGGTGATGTTGTTTTCTTCGAACAAAGGAATAATGGGATTTATTTTCGCTAATGCATCTCGGTAATGACCTTCTGCTTCGTCAAGCATGGCCAGCTCGTAATTTGCGTATGCGGCACCAATCACGTCATTGGCGCGTTTTGCGTATTCTAGCGAAAGCTTTGAATATTTCTTGGCCGGTTTGAGTTGGTCGATATTGCGGTAGGTGAGTGCAATGTTGTAGTAGGTAATGGACGTTTCAATCAGATTCGCTTCGGGATCGATTAGCTCCAGTGATCGCAAGTGATACTCGATGGCTTTTTGCGGTTGTCCTAACTCGTCGTACATAAGCGCGATACTGGCAATGGCTTCGGAACGGTTTTTATTGTCGCCGACCAAGGTGAAGATGCGGTCGGCATCGACCATGGTTCTTAACGCGTCTTTTAATGCGCCCGACTCGTAATGTACGTTGGCTTCTAACATCAGAATTTCTGCCAAAAGGGGCGAGTCTTCTCCAGATTCACGCGCTATCTTGGTGGCTCTTTGCGCCAGTTCGGTCGCTTTGCTGTAATCCTGTTGAGATAAGGTGGCGATGGCTAACATCCCTAAAAAGCGGGCCATGTACTCTTTTTTGTCGTGTTGTTCGGCGAGCTTGAGCCCTTGTTCGGCTATGGGCGGAATTTTGTCGCGCTGAGAAAGGAAATAATGCGCGTTGAGTATCAGGTAGTGTGCTTCTAACAGTGTATTAAGATCGGTTGAATCCTTGGCGTTCTGGATAAAGGGGTTCAGATCTTCGATCACGAGTTGCGGGTTATTGGAGACCAGCTGCTGATATTTTTCTATATCAACAGGATCGTTGTTGGTCGCCGCGCGCGGTGTGACAGAGATAAATACCAATAATGCAACAAGCCAGAGTCTCGGAGTAAAAGAGTTGGTTTGAATAATAGTCCCCTGAAAATCTTGTTATTCATTCTTTCGATTATTTTAGTCGGCTACTGACAAGTTTTACAGTTTTAAGAATATATCTTTATGAGATATTGCGCTATTTGTCTCTATTCAAAACGATCTCAATTGCTGTGAGTGGTTACGAGTTGAGTGAAAAACATACAAGTACGAGTGAGACTGCCGATTGGCAGTCTCCTCCTTTTGTCTGGATTATTCGTCAGGCAATACCCGAATAATAATTTCGGCTTCGTTCGAATTCGCTTGACCGTCATTGGCAATTAGATAGATGGTCTCCGAACCGGTAAAGTCGGGATCGGGTTGATAAGTAAAGCTGGGGCCTGTTCCTGTGAGCGTGCCATTTTCCGGTGGCGTGACAATACTGTAGGTCAGCGGATCATCGTCTGGATCGAATGCTGTGACGGTGAAATCGACGCTCTGGTTTTGCAAAGTTTGCGTGACCAGATCTTCTACAAACGGTGCTGAATTGTCGCTGCTACCGATGGTAATGACGACA
>JBPEWV010000186.1:0-4747 GCA_052032335.1 Pleionea sp.
GAATGGCTCGAAGGCGCGTTAAAACAATTCAAAGGTGCTTTGTTACTGATATCGCACGATCGACAGTTTATCGATGCCATTGTTGATAAAGTGTGGGAAGTGGATCGTGGCGTGTTGGGCGTGTTTCCGGCGCCTTACGACGCTTACGTCGAAGAAAAAGAAAAAAAGCTCGCCGAAGAAGAGAAAGTCAATTCTGAATTCGATAAGAAGCTGGCCCAAGAAGAAAAGTGGATACGGCAAGGTATTAAAGCGCGGCGAACCCGCAATGAGGGACGTGTTCGGGCGTTGAAAAAGATGCGTCAACAACACAGCGAACGACGCACTCGGCAGACTACCGCTCGGCTGGACGTCAAAAGTGGTGGCAAATCTGGAAAACTGGTGGCGGTGGTAGAAGATGCGACTTTAAAGCGTGGCGATAAAATCATCTTCAGCGACTTTTCCACCACGGTTTTAAAAGGCGATAAAATTGGAATTTTAGGACCTAATGGTTGCGGAAAGAGTTCGTTGATCAAAATGATTCTCGGTGAGTTATTACCCGAGTCGGGTCAGGTCGAACTGGGGACTCAGTTAGAGATCGCCTACTTTGATCAAATGCGCTCTATGGTCAATCCGGAGCTCACGATTTTTGACAATGTTGGGGAAGGGCGTGACTTTCTTGAAGTAAACGGTGAAAAACGGCACGTGATCAGTTATCTGGCCGATTATGGTTTTGGACCAGAGCGCATGCAGACTCCGGCCAGCTCTTTATCGGGCGGCGAAGTCAGCCGGTTGGTTCTGGCGAAATTGTTTACCCGTTCGGCAAACTTATTGATTCTCGATGAGCCGACCAATGATCTCGATATTGAAACACTCGAATTGCTGGAAAGCCAGCTGGTCGATTTTAAGGGCACAGTGATTGTGATTTCCCATGATCGACGTTTCCTCGACAATGTGGCTGCTGCTCTGTGGGTATTTGAGTCGGGCAAGGGCATTATCGAAATTGAAGGTGGCTTTAGAGATTACGATCGCTACCGGAAGCAGCAATTGGCTGAGCAAGAAGTTCTGCAGTCGAGTCAAAAATCGCAGAAAACGCAAGAAAAACCCATCAAGTCAGACAAGACTGCAACAAAAAGCGCCAAATTGTCGTATAAGTTCCAACGGGAACTGGACGCTTTGCCTGCGGAGCTGGAATCGCTTGAAGCTAACATTGAGTCAGTAGAGCAACAAATGCAAAGTTCGGAGTTTCAAACATTCTCCCCAGAAAAAATGCAAGAAGTATTTAAGCAACTAGCTGATTTACAAGAAGAAATGGAGCATAAAATGGACCGATGGGAAGAGCTTGAAGCAATGAAAGATGGTAGCTGATCCGATGTGTTTCACAGGGATTTGCAGCGACTTCGCTTGCGAATGAACCAGCAAACGCGAGATAATAGAGTGTAATAGGTTAAATAAAAACAAAGGCTTATCGAGTTTACAAACCGAAACCGGTATTCAAAGAGTAGGCCGCTTACCCAATTAACAGGTACAGACTAAGAGGTTTAAATTTATATGGCGAAAGGTACAAAGTACAAAGCCCGGGAGCCTGACGAAAATGGCTTTATTCATTACACAGAAGAAGAACATGCTGTGTGGGGTGAGTTGTTTGATCGTCAAATAAAAGTGCTCCCCGGTCGGGCATGTAACCAGTATATGGAAGGCATTGAAAAACTAGGCCTGACTCGCGATCGAATTCCGCAGCTGGAAGATGTCAACAAAGTGCTTCGTAAAGAGACCGGTTGGGAAGTCGCTTGGGTACCTGCGTTAATTCCTTTCACCAAATTTTTTAACTTGTTGGCGAACAAAAAATTTCCTTGCGCGACTTTTATTCGCACACGTGAGGAAATGGATTACCTGCAAGAGCCCGACGTGTTTCACGAAATTTTTGGTCACTGTGCCATGTTGACCGATCCTTATTTTGCAGAGTTTACCCACACTTACGGCAAGTTGGGTGATGCCGCCGATAAAGAGTACCACGTCTGGTTGGCGCGTCTTTACTGGTTTACTGTTGAATTTGGACTGATGAATACGCCAGAAGGCAAACGTATTTACGGTGGCGGCATTTTATCATCGATAGGCGAGACGCAATACGCTTTGACCGATGAGCCAGAACATCGCCCGTTTGATATTATGACGGCACTGCGCACACCTTATCGAATCGACATTATGCAGCCTATTTATTACGTGTTAGATGATCTCAAGCAATTGTTTGACGTTGCGCACATGGACATCATGTCGTACGTGAAAGAAGCGAAAACGCTGGGGTTGTTCGAACCAACTTTTCCTCCGAAAGAAGAAGAGCGAGAAGCGAGTTAAACCGTACCGGTTACAAAAAAGTAAAAGGCGCTGTTAGGCGCCTTTTTTTATGAAAAATGAAAATACAGTTTGGACGTATCACCGTCACTTTTTAATGCGAGTGACTTTTTGCCCCATGACTGTGTGTGTTGGAGGCCTGTAAGCTTTGATACACTTGGCGAACCATTTTCTCGCTGGTTATAAATTGCCAATTCCATTGTTCATGGTACTTTTTAATCGGTTCTAGCTTTACGGCCTCATCTTCTGATTTGCCTTCTGTTATCAGTTTGTACACGATAGCTCGAACGTCTCTGATCATAGCAACGGTCTTTTCCAGATCGCTTTTGCTCGCCAAAGGGCCGTGTCCCGGTATGATTTTGGTTTTATCATCGGCCATTGCCAGAATAGTTTCTTGCGCTTTGATGTATCCATCGACATTACCGCCACTGTTAACGTCAATAAAAGGGTACATGCCATTAAAAAACGTATCGCCGGCGTGTATAACGTTGGCGTTTTTAAAGTGAATTACCGAGTCACCATCGGTGTGAGCATTGGGTGTGTGAGTGAGCTGCGCTTCATCACCGTTTAAATGGAAACTCATTGAGTGGGAAAATGTAATCACGGGTAAATGATCTTTCGGTGCTTTCTGCGTTTTTCCGCCGCCGGCCGATATGCCTTTTTCAATCAGATGCTTTCGTAAGTTTTTGTGAGCAACTATGTGTGCGCCTTGTTGTGCCATCGCCTGATTATTGCCTATGTGATCGCCATGAACGTGTGTGTTGATCAGAAAGTTAACGGGTTGATTGGTAACTGATTGAATGGCGTCTTTCATGATATCGAGCATGGGTGGCATGGAATCGTCAATCATGACGACACCGTCTTCTCCAATCGACAAACCAATATTTCCGCCGGTGAATCCACCGACACCGGAAAGCATATGAATTCCTGGCGACACTTCAGTAGTTTTGAATGACAACTTTTGTTCTTCTGCTTGAAGTAAAACCGACGCTGCAATTGCACCGCAAAGTGCCATTTTGCTCCAGAGGTTCATGATGTTCTCCTGATTCGTTGTTTTTGGTGTTTTGGTATACGTTCATTATTCACGAATCGATCAAAAAATCCAGCGATGCATGGTGCATCGCATTTTGAGAATGATCTGTACTTAAGGTTTCGAGTGTTTGGGATTGTTCAGAAAAGATGGGTCGGTTAAAGACTTTAAAAAAGCCAGAAGATCCTCTTTTTCTTCGGGCGAAATGTCAAAGCCACGCACAAAGGGACTTTTCAACGGGTTTTGGGTGCCATCGCCACGATTCTCACCTTGCGTTATGTTTTGACCGCCTGCCGCGTAAAAATCAATTACATCTTCCAATGTTTCCAGCGTGCCATCGTGCATATAAGGTGCTGTAACTTCAATGTTTCTTAAAGTCGGTGCTCGAAACCGGCCGTGGTCTTTTGGGTTGTGTGTAATTTCAAACAAACCATCGTCGGATGCGGGATAAGCCCCCTCGTCATTGATATTGTACATGCCAGTATTGTGAAAAGGGCGTCGATCCAACAATTGTTTTTCGTGAAAGGTAGATTGGGTAAAGTTAAATCCGCCATGGCAGTGGTGGCACTCGAACTTTTCTGAGAAGAATAAGGTCATGCCACGAATGGCAGATTCTGACAGGGCATCGTCTTTGCCGTCGTAGGCGTATTGATCAAATGGTGAATTCAGCGATATTAAACTGCGAACAAAACTTGCGATGGCTTTGTTTATTGTATTAAAGGAAATCGTTTCATCGGGAAAAGCATCTTCAAACATGGCTTGATATTTTTCCGTTTTAAAACGATTGAGAACGGTTTCTTCGTGGCCAGTTATTCCAAGCTCAATGGGCGACTCGCCAAACATGGGGATCAGTAGTTGTGTTTCAATGTCTTTGATGCCGTCATGCGCCCAAGTTAGTGTTTTATTATAGGCAATGTTAACCAGTGCTGGTGCGTTTCTTCGGATTTTTTCGCCACTGGTACCCGTTGACGTTACCTTAGGTTCGGCAAAAGCATACGCTTGCTGGTGACAAGTGGCGCACGATTGTTGTTGATTGAACGAAAGGTTTTTGTCGTAAAACAAGTGTCGCCCTAAGGCCACTTTTTCTGGTGTCATTGGGTTGTTGTCGGGTACTTGAGGTTTCGGGAAGCCTTCTCTTAATTGCCAGTCGTAAGGTGCCGAGTCGTTGTCATCACAACCAAGTAGAAGCAAGGACATTAATAAAGCGATTAGACAGCGTTTCATAACGTACTGAACAATTGTTGTTGAGAAGCAATACCGGTTTGCTTAAGTAATGTTTTGCAATTCGGATTTGTCGGACTCGATTTGCAGTTGTTTTCTTTTATCAGGTCGACAGGCGCTAAAAATTGACTTAAGTTGATCTGGATTGGTTGACTCAGATTGCTATCC
>JBPEWV010000187.1:0-13807 GCA_052032335.1 Pleionea sp.
GCTCTTCGCCCCTAGCTCCTCTCTCTTCGCCCTTTATTCAAATCTTCGAGTACCAAATAAAAACAGGGCACGATGATGAGAATAATGGAAGTGGCGAAGACGATGCCGAAACCGAGTGAGATGGCCATGGGTATCAGTTGATAGGCCTGGCGTGATTGTTCGAGGATAATCGGGGTCAGCCCGCCGAAGGTGGTGAGTGTGGTGAGCACGATGGGTCGAAAGCGGCGCACGCCGGCTTCGTGTATGGCGTTAAATACCGGCATCGATTGCCGTTTTTTGTTGGCGAAATCGACCATGATCAACGCGCCGTTGACCACCACACCGGCGAGTGCGACCACGCCCATCATGCTGATGAGCGACAGGTCATAACCCAATAGCAAATGACCGATGACCGCACCGATGATGCCGAAGGGGATCGACAGCATGACAATGATCGGTTGCAGGTAACTGCGAAACGCAATCGCCAGCAGTGAATAAATGATCAGCATGGCCATGCCAAACCCGCCCCACAACACTTGGGTCGATTCGCGCATTTCGGCCTGGGTGCCACGAAAACTCCAGGTAATGCCGGGGAACTCTTGCCGCAGTTCGGGCAGTACGTCGCTATTGATGGCTTTGATCACCCGGTTGACCGCGCTTTGCGGTTCGACGTCCATGCCGACTGTGATGACCCGTCGGCCATCGCGCCGATCGAGCGATGAAAAGGCTTCGCCAAGACGCCGTTCGGCGACGTCCATTAGCGGTACTTCAGTGCCATCGGGGGTGCGAATGATAAAGTCGTCGAGTGAGGTTTGTTGTTGCCGTTCGTGCTCCGGTAACTTGACCCGCACTTCGACTTCGTTGGTGCCGCGCAGCTGACGCATCGCCACCGCACCGTAAAACGCATCGCGTACTTGCCGCCCCACTTCGTCGGGAGTCAGCCCCAACATTTCGCCTTCTGGCAACAGAGTAAAGTCGTATTGCAGCTTGCCCTTGTTGTAACTGTCGTTGACATCGCGGGTGGCCGAAAAACTTTCCATGCGCTCGAAGAACACCTGGCTGGCTTTGGCCAGCTGGTCGAGATCGGTGTGACTTAAATCGACGCTGATGTCGTCGCGCCAACCGCCGGGGCCGCGCTCGGCTTCAAACGAAATTTGATCGACGCCGTCGATGTCGCCGATTTCGTTGCGCCACAATTCGATCACCTCGGCGGCGCTCATATCGCGCTGATCGGGCGGCAACAGCACAATTTCGACGTCGATAAAGGTTTTACCGCGGACGTTGGTTTTAATGCCTTCGGCCACTTCGAACAGATTGTGTTCGAGGAACATGGCGTGAGTCGATTCGGTAATGTCGTTAGCCACCCGCGCCGCCTGCTGTTGCGTAGTGCCCACCGGCAGTGACACGCCGGCTTCGATTTCGTCGGCGGCGACGCGCGGCATCATCACCATGCCCATGTGATCGCTGTAAGCGAAAGCCCCGGTCACCAGTAACAGCGACACCGCGGCGCTTAACGTTACATAGCGGTGCCGCAAACAGCGCTCCAGAAATGGCCGGTAGCGGGTTTCCACAAACTGGTTAAAGCGTGCAGCAATGGCGCGTTGACGTCGATGCACCAGATGCCCGAGTCGGGTTTTTGCTTTATCGGTACTGTGCGCCAGATGCGCTGGCAGAATGAACAGGGCTTCGATCAACGAAATCGCCAACACGGTGATCACCACCACCGGCAAGGGCCACCAGAAAAGCCCCGTGGTACCGGGAATGAACATGACCGGAATGAAGGCCACAATGGTGGTTAAAATGGTAAAGGTTACGGGGGCGGCGATGTCTTTGGCACCCATGATGGCCGCGGTCATAAAATCGTGCCCCTGCTCGCGGTATTCGTAAATGTTCTCGCCCACCACAATGGCGTCGTCCACCACGATGCCGAGCACCACCAGAAACGCGAACATGGAAATCATATTGATGCTGACGTTGACCATGGGCAAAAACAACAGCCCGCCAACAAACGAAATGGTCATGCCCATCATGATCCAGAAGGCGAGGCGATACTCTAAAAACGCACCCAGGATCAGCAACACGATGATCACCGCCAGCGCACCGTTTTCCAGTAATAAATTTAATCGGTCGTGAAAGTCTTCGGCGCGATTGCTGTCGATGCGGTAGTGCACCCCGTCGGGCAGCGTTGTGTCCAATTCATTCAATACCCGCTCAACCGCAGCGGCGATGTCCAGCGGTGACTGCTCGCCAATGCGAAAAATTTCGATTTCGACCGAGGGCTGACGATTGAATTGCGAATGAAAGCCGTCTTCTTCAAAACCTTCGGTGAGGGTTGCCAGCTCACCCAGCGTCACGCTGACGCCGGATGCCGAGCGGATTATCGGCACCTTGGCGAATTGTTCGGCCCACTGTTTGCGTTCTTTCAGCCTTAATAAGATTTCGCCCTGATGGGTTTCGATGGCTCCGGCGGGAATGTCGCGCGAGGCGTCTTCGATGCGGCGCGCCACATCGCCCAGAGTCAAACCGTACTGGCGTAAGGTCGACTGCGAAATTTCAACATGCACCACGTAACCCGGCACGTTGTTCAATTCGACCTGCGAAATGGCGGGCTCGTTGAGTAAGCGATCACGCACCCGTTCGCCCAGCTTTCGCAAGGTCCAGATATCGACATCGCCGTAAAGGCCGATTTCCATCACATCGCGCTGCTGCACCCGCATCGACACTTCGGGTTCTTCGGCATCGTCGGGAAAGGTTCGAATGCGGTTCACCGCCTGATCGATGTCTTGAAACGCTTTCATGCGATCGAGCCCCGACACCAGCTCAAGGCGCACTCGTCCGGAGCCTTCGCGCGCCGTCGAGGTCATTTCTTTGATCCCCTGCACGCCGCGCACCGCCTCTTCCACCGGTTGTAATATGCCTTTTTCCACTTCTTCCGGCGAGGCTCCCGGGTACTGAACGTTCACGTCGACCATGCCCAGTTCGAATTGCGGGAACACTTCTTTTTGCACCTGCAGCGCCATGTAAACGCCGCCGCCGAGCAGAATCATCATGAATAAATTGGCGGCGATGGAATTGCGCGCCATCCATTCGATGGGGCCGACCCAGCCAGAGCGGCGCGACTCGGGTGAATTGTTTGAATGAGACGGTAATTCGGCGTCGCTCATATCGGGCCTGTCGCTCCTATTGGACCTAGTGTTCGTTTGATTCAGCGGAGGCGTCGCTGTTGGTCTGATTGCGTGCTTTCAGCTGCACACTGGCCCCCTGCTTGACGGTCGAAAGATCGGTAGTTATCACCCGATCGTTGGTCTCCAGCCCGCCATTAATGTAGGCGTATCGCTCATCGCGCAGCGCCACTGAGACCGGCTGAATGCTCAATTGATCGTTTTGCAGCAACCAGACGGTGTCGTTTTTGCGCAACAACTGAATCGGCAGTCGCACCACCTGGGTCAGGGTTTTCGCTGGAATTTCTGCCGCCACATAAGCCCCCGCCAATAACGGCCACCGGTTTGGTTGGTCGCTGTTCAGGGCTAACGGATCGTTCACTTCAATCAGCAGTTGCACCATGCGCGTGGTCGTGGTGAGTTCACCGACAAAATGTTTCAGGCAGCCGCGGCGAAAGGCGTCTTTGGGCCAGGCTGTGCGATGGCGCAAGATCACGGTTTGATTGGATGCCGAACACGCTTTGGCCTGTGTTCGGTGATCGAGCGGCAACCAATGTAACTTGGCCGCCGGCAGCGACACTTTAACCCAGTAGCGCTCGTTACCCTGCAGTTTGGCAATCGGTCGCCCTGCGCTGACGCTTGCGCCCAACTCCACCGAGCGGGAAATAATCTGACCGTCAAAAGGCGCGACCACCGTGGTTCGCTGTAAATCGCGTTGCGCTTTTTCCAGTTGCGCTTTGGCGGCCTCAACTTCGGCTTCTGCGGTTTGCAGTTGCGGCTGCCGCAATACCAGCTCTTTGCGCAAGCCGGTTAACTCATTGTTCAACGAACGATAATCGCTGGCAGCGCGTTGTTGCTCGCCCTGCTCAATACTCAGGGCGGCCTTCGCTTGTTGATAAGCTGCCTTGTGTTGCGTGACCGCCAACTGATAATCGACCGGATCGATCTGTAATAAAGTTTGCCCTTCGGTTACCACCGCGCCGGGTTCAAATTGCGCCGCCACCTCGATAACCTGACCCGCCACCTGCGGTGCCAACTCAATGACCCTCGCCGGCTCCACCGTGCCCATGGCTTTTAACGTTGGCGTGTGATCGCGACGTTCGACGGTGATCACCTCGACCAGCATGGGCGTCTTTTTGGTCGCCCCTTCGCGTTTGGCTTCGGGTTCGGTGGAAAAAATCACCCACACCAGCAACAACGCCAGCAGTAGCAGGCTCACGATGACTGTCCAGGAGCCTTTGCTAATGGTGCTCTTGTCGTGCGTATTCGTTTCGTTCATAGCGTTATCCGTGCTGTGTTGCTATCAATCAGTTCACCGTCGACAGCTTTAACTCTATGTTATTTCGTCGAAAAGTCACTAATAGATCACCTCGATGACAGTAATCGGTTGCTTTAAACACACCTTGCGTCTGCTCAATGGGCCTAACTTGCCACCACGACAATCGGTTGTAACCCGTGCGCTCACAAACGGTATGAAAACGGTTTAAGGGGGCACTGTCGGCGATCAATTTTTATTTAATTATTTCAACAGCTTAAATATCACCCTTAAACTTAGTCGAGGTCAGAAACTTTATCAATGACGGCGCTTTATCAGAACCGCGGCAGGAATGCGTTTTTTTCTCTGCGCCCCCTTTTTAATTCTGCTCCCTAAGCTATAATCGTGCTCCCAAATTTGTCCCTCGGAGTCTGTATGTCAATCAAACATTGCTCAATTCACAAGCTGATGCGCGCCAAACCCGGTGCCGAAGTAAAAATTCAGCTGCGCCCCGACGAAATCGACGCCGAAGGGCCCATCGTTTCGTTGTTCGAGCAGTTAAAATTGACCTTTCAACGCAGCACTCAAAAGCAATACGGCTTGTTCGATCCGGAACAAACCGATAACCCGCTGCCGGCGCTGATCCAGAAAGTCGAAGACGGCAATGTGGGGTTTTCCAGTATGACCCATCAGGCGATGGAACATCTGAAGCAGCAGTTCGAGAAATCACAAGAACCGTTCAACGCGCACTTGTTATTTGTTATCGACGAACTGGTGGAGCAGCAATTTTTTTACGTTTTCTGGATCAACCACACTGATGCTCAGTACATCAGCAACGATCTGGACGTTGAGACGCTGGAGTACATCAACCCGAGTAAAATCAATTTCGCCCTTAAAATTGATATTGAACAATGGAAAGTGGAAGGTTGGGATCAGTACTACCAACTGATCGTCTCCAAAGGCAATAAAGAACTCACCGAATCGTTTACCCAGTTTTCTGGGTTTATTTCCAGCGTCGATTTAAAAGCGCAAACCGAAGACTTTTTATCGGTGGTGGACGATTACATTGAGCAGCAACAACCCGATGTCGGGCAGCAGTTAAAAAATAAAATTGTCGAGTACTGCATCGATCAGGATATGTCGGGCAGCCCGGTCGATCTGGATCATCTGTCGACCGAACTGGACGATGAACACCCGGAAAAATTTTCCAGCTTCGTCTCTGAAAAAAAACCCGAAGTGAAAAAAGAAATTTACACCGATCGGGCGAGCCTGAAAAAATACGTACGCTTTTTCGGTCGCGATAAAAACTTGAGCATCAGTTTCTCGTCCGAAATGTTCGGCGACAACATCGTGTTCGACGAGCAATCGGACGAGTTGATCGTCAAACACATTCCCAAGTCGTTAAAAGCGCAACTGACGCGTTACATTAAGAAGAAACACAACGACGAATAATGATTCCTTTTCTGGCGTCATTATAAAATGGCGCCGCTTAATTCAACCAAATGACGCTCTGATTGTTTAACCGCCAGCTTTTTTACACCTTCGCTTAACCCTTCGCACGACCGATATACAAGCAAACAAAACGTCGGGCCAACACCATCGATGATTCTAGGCTTTTTCTGCGACGGCTAACGTCTTGCCTCATTTCGTTCTTGAAAAAACCACCCAGCAAACGCTATACAACAGACAATTGACTCTGAGTGATGAATCAAAGACACTCTTGTTCTAACAACAAATACTCAGGAGTCCTCTTGTGACAACCCATACCCTTCGCATGTTTTTCACCAGCCTTTTGCTGGTGGCCGTGGCAGGCTGTGCCCATTGGGGCAGTGATGCGCCAACTAAAGCAGAACAAATAGAACGCTGGACACAGCAAGACACCATCTACGACTTACAACAAAAAATGGTGCGTCAAGAGCTTACGGCACGTGAGTTGACACAATTTTATCTCGACAAAATTCAGACTCAGGATGCTCAATTTAACAGCATCATTATGGTGAATCCCGACGCATTGACCATCGCCGACCGTCTGGATAACGAACGTAAAAGTGGCAAGGTGCGTTCGCCATTGCATGGCATTCCGGTCATTTTAAAAGACAACATTGAAACCAGCGACATGCCGACCACGGCCGGATCGCTGGCGCTTAAAAATAATCAGACCCAACGTGATGCTACGCTGACCAAAAATCTACGCGATGCCGGTGCCATTATTTTGGCCAAAGCCAATTTAAGTGAATGGGCCAACATTCGTTCGGAACGGTCGTCGTCAGGCTGGAGCGCGGTGGGCGGACAAACCAAGAACCCGCACGATGTCACTCGAAGTGCCTGTGGTTCCAGCTCTGGCTCGGGCGCGGTGATTGCGGCCAACTTTGCGGTCGCGGCCGTCGGCACCGAAACCAATGGCTCTATCACTTGCCCTGCGTCAGTTACCGGAATCGTTGGGGTCAAACCAACGGTCGGACTGGTCAGTCGTTTTGGTATCGTGCCGATTTCTCATACCCAGGACACGGCCGGCCCGATGACCAAAAACGTCATCGACGCCGCCATTTTGCTGCAATACATGAGCTCAGAAGACGATAAAGACAGTGCCACCAGCGATTATGAATTTCAGCGCAATGTGAACTATCTGGCCCAAGAGCGTCGTCCGACAAAATCATTGAGTGAGTTGAAATTGGGGCTGGTCAAATCATCGGCCACCAGTCACGAAGCGGTGGCGGCGTTAAAAGCGGCGTTGGTTGAATTACTGGAGACGCAATCGGTCGCTTTGACCAAAGAATTACAGCATAAACCTTACAACGGCTTCTGGAGTGACACCTACACCGTCTTATTGTTTGAACTGAAACACACGTTAAACCATTATCTGGCCAACCTGCCCAACCAGCTGAATCAATTAACCCTGGAAAAATTGATCCAGTTCAACCGTGACAATAAAGAGCAAGAAATGCGCTTTTTTCAACAGGAAATATTTGAAAAAGCCCAACAAAAAGACAGCCTGAAAAATCCCGACTACCAACAGGCGTTGAGTAAGATAAGAAACGAAACACGCAGCAGCATCAATCAGAAAATGGATGAGCACCAGCTGGACGCACTGATTGCCATTACGCGAGGACCTGCCTGGAAAATCGATAAGATCAATGGCGATCATGCCAGCGGTGGTGTATCGACTTATTCCGCTGTCTCGGGTTACCCACACATAACCATTCCGCTGGGTAAAGTATTTGGCCTGCCCATTGGCTTATCGATTATGGGCAAAGCGAATCAGGAACAACAGTTGTTTGAAATCGCTTATGCGCTGGAGCAGCTGCTCAAAGAAAACCCGGTTCAAGATATTAATTAAACGTCATGTTGATTAAGTGACATTGATTGAAGACTGGTCGATTAAACGACAGCTTGTTTAAAAGACTAGGCGACTGTAGTGACTCCTACTTGATCGGACACTTTACAAACTACAGCCTGACTTAATCGTGCAGCTTACGTTTCAGTAATTGGCCATGAGTGGACATAAATCTACGCCTGGTCGATCAGCTGAAATTGCCATGAAGCGGAACAGTTCTCCCCCTTTCCAAGGGGGAGTTAGAGGGGGTTAAATTGCACGTTCAAAAAATACCTAGGTTGAGTAGTAGACGGTTAGTGCGTTCAACCCCACCTAACCTCCCCTTCGCAAGGGGAGGAACTGTGAGTCTTTTACACATAAGAAAGTGTCAACAAAGATCGGGCGCTTACTTTTCCAAAATTTTCAAAACAAACATCGAACAGTAAGCGGTCAAAACAGTCGCCAGAAAGAACACGATCTTACTGGCTATCAAAGAACTCAATAGCACTGCCAAGCCCACCGTGATTAACCCCCAGAGCCAACCACGGCGCTTTTCATACTCGGCAATTTTGCCCATGAGCGATGCAGCGCAAATCATTAAAAAGAGAGCCATGTAATCCATTCAGCTCACCTGTCCATCATTCATAACGCCGCAACATCCGGATCCGATCATGAATCCACCATCAATCCATTTGAGTCACGCTGTAACCGCGACCTTTCAGCTGTTCAATTAACCCTATGTCACCCACCAGATGCAAGCCACCGACCAAAATGAATTCTTTTTCCGGTGTCTCTAACATGGCCTCCACTTTGGGCATCCAGTTATTGTTGCGCACTTCGATCAAACTGCGATAAAACTCGGGCGTGTCCTGCTTCATCGGCAGTAACATTTCTTTGCGGAAAGTTTCGGTGTCGCCTTTGAACAGCGAAGTCACCATCAAGTCCAGCAGCTCGTCGGCGCGCGCCGCATCTTTGATGGTGCTTTTAATGATTTCGTCACCGTCCACTTTGTCGTTGAACAGGGCATCAATCTGTTCGCCCACGGTTTCTAAGGCCAGACGTTGCTTGCCGTCTTTTTTCGCCCGTTTAGTAAACATCATATCGACACCCTCAGGGGTGGCGCCCGACTTCATCATCAGACCCAGCGTGATGTTCATGCTTACCATGACAGGCTTGTAGGCCTGAAACGCATCGATGGGAAACTTATGTTCCTGACAAAACTTTTCGAACTCGGCGTAAGTTGCAGGACTGATGTGATCTTTTAAAGTGGAGCCGTCCTGGTACATGCCACGACGCATCATGGTAATGCTGGCCCCGGCCATTTCGTCGGCGTTCACTTCAAACACCAGAACATCGGATGCCTGATACGCTTTTTCGTAAGCGTCGGGAAGCGGTAAGTCGGTGGGCCGGAGCAGGTGAACGGTACCACCAATGAAGGCGGATTTGCCGTCTTTTTCGACTTTCCAGACCGAGGTTTTGGCGTCGGCCGCAAACGACCAGAATAAGGTAAATAAGGTGACTACTAGGGATGCTTTCAACGTTTTCTCCTGAAACGAATAACTAATGATACAACGAGACATATAGTCACGGTCGGCCTGAAGTTATTACAGCGTTCATCAATTTATTGTTTTATAACAAAATTCTGGCGATTCTCAGGCTTGGGGCGGGTCTTTTTTTCAGCCAGTTTAGTGAAAATAGCGCTATTCTCAAGCGCCATTCTTTGGCATAATACCCGCCCATTTTTTGACCAGTTCTACAGCTGTACCCGGAGTTTCATGAAACAAACCGCCCCTCACCTACTCGACTACCCCAAATACTGGGCCGAATGCTATGGCACAGCCCCTTATTTACCCATGTCTCGCGCCGAAATGGACGAGTTGGGTTGGGACAGTTGCGACATCATTCTGGTGGTGGGTGACGCCTATATTGATCACCCCAGTTTTGGAATGGCCGTGATCGGCCGATTTCTTGAATCTCAGGGGTTTCGCGTCGGCATCATCGCGCAGCCCGACTGGAACAATCCGGAAGACTTTAAAAAGCTGGGCACGCCGAATCTGTTTTTTGGTGTCTCGGCTGGCAACATGGACTCCATGATCAATCGCTACACCGCCGATTTAAAAGTGCGAAACGATGATGCCTACACGCCGCATGGCGCCGCCGGCAAGCGCCCCGACCGGGCTTTAACGGTCTATTGCCAGAAACTGCGAGAGATTTACAAAGACGTGCCTTTGGTGGCGGGCGGTATTGAAGCGAGTTTACGCCGCATCGCGCAGTACGATCACTGGTCGGGCAAAGTGCGTCGCTCGGTGCTGCTCGACTCGGGCGCCGACATTGTTTTGTACGGCAACGCCGAACGCGCCATTGCAGAAATCGCCCACGAGTTGTCACTGGGTGTACCAATCCACGAACTGACCAACATTCGAGGCACCGCTTTCGTCCGTGACGCGGTTCCCGGTGGCTTTACCGAAATTGACTCCACTCGCATCGACTGGCCGGGGCAAATTGATGCCATCCCCAATCCTTACGAGTATGTGCACAACGAAGGCGAAACCAATCACAGCAATGGCGGTTGTTCGAAACAGGCCAAACTGGAAAACGAAGACGTTCCGATCCGCGTGATTCCCATGCCACTCACCCGCAAAGAAAAACTCGACCCGGCGACGACTGTGGTTCGATTGCCTTCCTATGAAAAGGTCAGTAAAGATCCGGCGCTTTATGCGCACGCTTCTCGGGTGCTGCATCTCGAATCGAACCCCAATAACGCCAAAGCGTTGGTGCAAAAACACGGCACCAAAGAAATCTGGGTCAACCGTCCACCCATTCCTTTGGAAACCGAAGAGATGGACGCGGTGTTCGATTTGCCGTATCAACGCAAACCGCACCCCAGTTACGGTGACGCGCATATTCCGGCTTATGAAATGATTAAGTTTTCGGTCAACATTATGCGTGGTTGTTTTGGCGGTTGTACCTTTTGCTCCATTACCGAGCACGAAGGTCGGGTGATCCAAAGTCGCTCGCAAGAATCGATTCTGAAAGAAATCGAGAACATTCGCGATAAAACCCCCGGCTTCACCGGCACCATTTCGGATTTGGGTGGCCCCACGGCCAATATGTATCAATTGAATTGCGTCAGCGATGAGATCCAGTCCAATTGCCGAAAACTATCTTGCGTTTACCCAACCATCTGTCCCAATTTGGTGACCGATCACTCGCCCACCACCGAACTGTACCGTAAGGCGCGCAAGGTCGATGGCGTAAAACGCGTCGCCATTGCCTCGGGACTGCGTTACGATTTGGCGGTGGAAGATCCGGAGTACGTTAAAGAGCTGGTGCAGCATCACGTCGGCGGCTATTTAAAAATCGCTCCGGAGCACACCGAGTCGAACACGCTGGATAAAATGATGAAACCCGGCATCGGCACTTACGATGCGTTTAAAAAAATGTTCGACAAATTCTCAAAAGAAGCCGGTAAAGAGCAATACCTGATCCCCTACTTTATTGCCGCGCATCCGGGCTGTACCGACGAAGATATGATCAATCTGGCCTTGTGGTGCAAACAAAACGATTTTCGACCCGATCAGGTACAAACTTTTTACCCATCGCCCATGGCATTGGCCACCGCCATGTACCATTCCGATCGCAATCCGTTAAGCAAGGTGACTTACAAGTCAGAAAAAATGTACACCGCAAAAGAGTTGCCACAACGCAAAGTGCACAAAGCATTGCTGCGTTATCACGATCCGAAAAACTGGCCCTTCATTCGAGAGATGTTACAAGAAAAAGGATTGACTCATTTGATTGGCGATGGCCCCAAGTGTCTGGTGCCGTGGGAAGATGCCACCACCGGTTACTCCAAAGGTCGCGCTCACGGTAAGAAGGCTGGGCAGAAAAAAGCGGGACCGAAAACGGTTAAAGTCAAACAGACTTCATCGCACAAGCGGGCTAAATTTCACAGCAAAAAAGCGTGATCACGAGGGTTTGAGGCGCGGCATTCGCCGCGTAGCTCACACCACGGCGACGGTGTTACAACACCACGTCCCAGACATCGTCGTGACTCATCCAGTCGCGGTATTTTTCTTCGCCGCCACGAGCCGCCCAGTCAGAATCGATGGTCAGTCGCGAGCTGATGCCGCCGCGCGGATTGCAAATCATCACCAAACGCAACCTGTCGGGTTCATAAACCTCAACCAGATGTTCGTACAACACGTTGATCAGTCGCTCATAAGACACCACTATATTTCTCAGTTGATAAACGTATTGCTTTAACGCCTTAAGCTCGATGATTTTATTGGTCGGGTAAAAAGTTAGGTACACGGTCGCGAAATCGGGCTGTTCCTGCACTCCTAAAAACGTAAACTCCGGAATTTTCACTTTAATCTCGTAGGCACCCTCCGACGGATTCGGCAAGGACTTTAGCATTGTTTTATCGATGGTTTCCCAAGTATTCAATGAACGGCTCATATGTAATTTCGCTACCTTTTTACGATTTTTTTAAATGGTAAGTGCCAACGTCATATCGATTCGAATTGTGAGCTGACAATGCGCCATTGCCCTCTAAACTGTAATCAGGGCTTTTAATATAGCGCAATGTCAGCAATAATACACCTCTAAACGTCTAGACGTCTATATTGAGTTATTAATTCAGGGTATAAAGCAGCGCGATATGATTAAGCAAAACAATCGGATCAAACAAAACGATGGGATTAAGCAAAACAGTCGGATCAAACAAAACAGTCGGCTCAAGCAAAGCGGACCGGTGAATCAGAGAAAACAGCAGTTGCTTCAAGATCTTGAGTCACGAATCTTGGTCCTCGACGGCGCCATGGGCACCATGATCCAACGTCATAAACTGAATGAAGCGGATTATCGGGGCGAACGATTTAAAGATTGGCCGAGCGATCTAAAGGGTAACAACGACCTGTTAAGCTTGACTCAGCCTCATCTTATTCAACAAATTCACCGTGATTACCTGAATGCGGGCGCAGACATCATTGAAACCAATACCTTTAATGGCAATGCTGCCTCCATGGCCGATTACAACATGCAAAGCCTGGTCGAAGAGCTGAACTATGAATCGGCGAAACTGGCCCGAGAAGTGGCCGATGAATTTACCGACCGCACGCGCTATGTGGCTGGCGTGCTGGGACCGACCAACAAAACCGCAAGCATTTCCCCCGATGTGAACCGGCCCGACTTCAGAAACATCGATTTCGACACACTAAAAGACGATTATCTGAACGCAGCACGGGCTCTGGTTAAAGGTGGCGCAGATATTCTATTGATCGAAACCATTTTCGATACGCTCAACGCCAAAGCTTGCGCCTTTGCGGTACTGCAGTTATTTGATGAACTGGGTGAGAAAATTCCGGTGATGATCTCTGGTACCATTACCGACGCCTCGGGTCGCACACTCACCGGTCAAACGACAGCAGCGTTTTATCATTCATTGCGCCACATCCAGCCCTTGTCCTTTGGCCTTAATTGCGCATTGGGCGCCAAACAACTGCGCGCTTACGTCAAAGAACTGAGCAATATTTGCGAATGCTACGTCAGTGCGCACCCGAATGCGGGCTTACCCAACGAATTTGGCGAATACGACGAGACGCCGGAATCGATGGCGACCGACATCGCAGAATGGGCCGATGCCGGATTTCTCAATATCGTCGGAGGCTGCTGTGGCACCAGCCCAGAACACATTGCTGCGATCGCTGATGCGGTGAAATCAAAAACACGGCGAACAGTTCCGCAACTCCCCAAAGCCATGCGCTTGTCCGGTCTTGAACCCCTGACCATCGACCAGGATTCTCTGTTTGTGAATATCGGTGAGCGCACCAACGTGACCGGTTCCGCCAAATTTCTTCGCCTGATCAAAGACGACGATTTTGAAACCGCACTGGAAGTCGCTCAGGAGCAGGTGAATAACGGCGCACAAATGATCGATGTCAATATGGACGAAGGCATGCTGAACTCGGTCGAGGCGATGCAACGATTTTTAAAACTGATCGCCTCTGAACCGGACATCAGTCGTGTACCGGTGGTGCTCGACTCATCGAAATGGGAAGTCATCGAAGCCGGACTGAAATGCATTCAGGGCAAAGG
>JBPEWV010000188.1:0-3232 GCA_052032335.1 Pleionea sp.
AAGTGGGACCAGGTCACCACCGAGAACTTTCCTGAGCTTGGCGACTACAAAGGTTATCATCAGGATTTTCTGAAATTGTTCGGTTTTGGTTTTGAACAGGTGGATTATGAGGAAGACGTAGATCCTGTTGTTAAATGGTCATAACGGATTGTTGAGAACGACTGTTGAAAAATGACTGTGGGTGTTGAGCGCTGATAAACGTTAGCATTCAGTCTTCCAAAGGCCAGTGGCAGGTAACGCGCTGGCCTTTTAAGTATCGAGTTTTTGGCATTTCATCAATACACTTTTCTGCGGCATAAGGACAGCGAGAGGCAAATGGACATCCCTGACTTTGATTTGCCAGTTGTTTAAACGCCGGGTCGATTTTAACCGATTTAAAGTTTACGGTATGTCGATAAGAAGGTGTGCTGGACAGCAACTTTCGGGTGTAAGGGTGCTTCGAGGCGTCAAAAATTTGATCCACTTCACCGTATTCCATTAATTTGCCTCGGTACATCACTAGTACCTGATCGCTGATATGTTCGACCACACCCAGATCGTGTGAAATAAATACGTACGACAATTTCAGCTCTTCCTGAAGATCCATCAGCAGATTTAGAATCTGCGCCTGTACCGATACATCTAACGCGCTAAGTGGCTCATCAGCAACGATCACATCGGGCTTTAATATTAAGGCGCGAGCAATCGCGATGCGTTGTTGTTGACCGCCCGAAAACATGTGCGGAAATCGGTTGGCGTGCTCTTCACGTAAGCCGACCCGTTTCAGCGCCTGATTCACAACTACTTTACGATCATGACTGTTTAAACGGGTATTGATCCTTAATGGTTCTTCTAAAGTGGTACCAATTCTTGAATGTGGATTTAATGAACTGAATGGATTTTGAAATACCATTCGGATCTTTTTAAGATGTTTTTTCTGTTCGTTTCGAGCCAGTGAATAAACGTCCTGATCGTCGATAAACACTTTTCCTGCGGTGGGCTTATCGGAACCGACAAGCAGTCGCGCGAGTGATGATTTTCCTGAGCCTGATTCTCCAACAATGGCGAGCGTTTGACCGCGTTTCAGCTGAAAGCTGATGTTGTCGAGCGCCTTGATGGTCGGCTTTTTAAACCGCCATGACGATAACTTGTAGGTTTTTGATAAGTTTTCTACACAAAGTACAAGATCACTCATGAGGAGCCCTCAACAACGTCTTCGGTCGATGGAAGAGGGAAGTGACACCGCACCAGCCCGTGTTTGCCAATTTTCTCCAGTCGAGGCGATTTAACGCACTCTTTAGCCGCTCTGGGGCATCTCGGACCTAACCGGCAACCGACGGGTAAATGATCGATTGCGGGTATCGTTCCGCGTAATGAGTAAAGGCGCTGCCCCATATGGTGACGTTCTCCGATGTGTGGAATACTGTCGAGTAAGGCTTTGCTGTATGGGTGCCTGGGACTGGCTAAAATGTTGTCGGTGGGCGCATTTTCCATAATCTGGCCACTGTACATGACGCAGACCCGTTGAGTGCTCTCTGACATAAGCGCGAAATCATGAGTAATCAGCATCAGTCCCATTTCTCTTGTGCGGTTTAAATCGAGTAATAACTCAATTATTTGCGACTGAATGGTGACATCGAGTGCGGTTGTCGGCTCGTCGGCGATCAACAGTTGCGGTTCGGCTGCAATGGCCATTGCAATCATCACCCTTTGATTTAAACCTCCGGACAATTGATGAGGGTATTGTTTGAGTCTTGTTTCAGGATCATTGATGCCCACGGCGTCTAGCAACTCGAGCGCGCGCTGTTTCTTTTTGCGTTGACGCCGAATCCCGTGCAGTTCTATGGTTTCCATAAGCTGACGGCCAATGGTAAAGCAGGGATTCAAACTGGTTTGCGGTTCCTGAAATATAATACTGGCATTTTGAGCGACGTATTCCTTACGCTGATCGGCGGTAAGTTTCATCAAGTCTTGACCGTTTAGATTTAAATAGTCGGCCGTTAATTTGGCGTTGGGTGACAGTAGACCCATAACCGCCAGCGCAAGCATACTTTTGCCCGAACCAGACTCGCCGACGATTCCAAGTACCTCACCGCGCTGCATGCGCAGTGATATTTTATCAAGCACTCTGACCGGCCCTTTGTGGGTGGGAAATTCCACACTTAAATTTTCAATGTGCAGTAATTTCATTCGGCATTTTCCTTTGGATCGAGCGCATCTCTTAAGCCATCGCCGACAAGATTAATACTCAGTACGGCAATTAAAATTGCCACGCCGGGGATGGTAACGGTCCAGGGCGCCAGTTGAATGTAGTCTCTCGACTGCGACAAAATGGTTCCCCATTCCGGGTTTGGCGGCTGAGCGCCTAAGCCTAAAAAGCCAAGTGCCGCAATATCGATGATCGCGGTTGAAAATGCCAGACTGATTTGAACAATGAGTGGCGGTAAAATATTCGGCAAAATGGAATGGGTAAATAGCCGAGCTTTATTAGCGCCGTCCAGTTGAGCTGCAATCACATAGTCTTTGTTCATTTCTTCTTTGATGGTAGCGCGAACGATACGCACAAAATGAGGGATTAAAACTATCGCGACGGCGTAAATGGCATTGGGTAATCCAGGGCCAATAATTGCTATTATAACAATCGCCAAAAGCAATGAAGGCACCGCTAATATAATATCCATCAGACGCAAAATGACAAACTCGATCACGCCGCGTGTTAAACCTGCGACAGCGCCCAGTAGAACGCCGAAAACTGTGGCAATGATCACAACGACGGCCGACAAGCCTAAAGACAAACGAGTGCCGTAAATAATTCTGGAAAATAAATCACGACCCAAATCGTCGGTGCCAAAAATAAACTCGATCGATCCCTCGGCTGTCCAGGCTGGAGGCAACCTTAATGAGTCAGAAAATTGCTCCGCAGGATCGTAGGGCGCAATAATCGGACTGAACAACGCCGCAATTAAGATAATAAACAAGAAAAATAAGCCCAGCATGGCACCTTTGTGACGGCGAAATCGGTTGGAGAATTGGCGCCATCGACCAGGAACCGGAATGTCTTTATAGATTTTTACTTCGATCATTCTGGGCGCCTCATACGTGGATTAATTGCAGCGTATAGAATATCGACAGACGCATTGATGATAATTACAAAAAAGGCAATTAGCAGAACGCCGCCCTGAATGCTGGGAAAATCACGTCGAAAAATCGCTTCGACCATCCACTTGCCAACACCGGGCCAGGCGAAAATGGT
>JBPEWV010000189.1:0-2577 GCA_052032335.1 Pleionea sp.
GAAAGCCGTGTTGATGGTTGGTGGCTTCTGTTTTATTCAATCGTAGTAGCTTTACCTTGTTCTCAATGGGCTTTTGTTGGCGTTGTTTGATGCGTTGTTGAATCGAAGTGAAATCGGACTGTTCAGGCGTTTTCGCCATGTCGGCACGAATAGGATTAAGGTCAACGTAGGCCATAGCCGTGAGTACCGCAGCTTCATCGAGCAGTGCCTGTGATTTGAATCTTCCCTCCCAGAACCTTCCGGTGCAATTGTCTTCTTTGTTGGCCATGCGGGCGATGTATTCGTTTAATAGGCGCATGAACCAGGATATATCGGTCAATCGGTGTCGCCAGGTTTCAATCAGTTCCTGCGCCATCGACGCCATAGCCGGTGTTACCTCATCTTTTAAATACTTCAGTACCAGCGGAGGTACTTTGCAAACCCGCTTCCAGCGACGAACCACATTGGCATCCGACCATTCATCGGCTTTATCGGCGTCCACCCGCAACACCACATGGTAATGATTCGACATGATGGCGAAACTGGCAATGTCGATAGCAAAAGTCTTGGCCAGGAAATCGAGTCGCTCAGTGACCCAAGCTTTACGATGTTCGAAACTTCTGCCGGTTAAGTGGTCTTCACCGCACAAGAAAGCTCTGCGCACACAACGGGCAATGCAGTGATAATAAGTGGTTAGCTCTAAATCAATGAGCGTTTCGCGGGCTCGCGTCATGATTGATAATCCTTATCAATGGGTTACTCCTTGTTTAAAGACTAAAGAAAATAAATTTGAATTTCAAGTCGGGGCTTGGGATTATGTAAAAAGTGGTGGGTGATGAGATGAACGCCTCCCCTTTATTCGGCGTCGCAATGCGCCATACTTAATGTTCAACCGTTAAGTAATAAGAGGAGACGTTCATCATGAATATTAAACTAGTTGCAATTGATTTAGCAAAGAATGTTTTTCAAGTCTGCGCTATTAACCAAGCTGGAAAAGCGGTTTTTAATAAGAAGGTATCTCGAGCGAAGTTGGTGTCCTGTGTTATGAATCTTAAGCCGAATAAAATCGTAATGGAGTCCTGTTATACGGCCAATTACTGGGGTAGAGTTTTCGGTAATTATGGGATCGAAGTGGGAGCCATTCCAGCGCAATTTGTTAAACCCTTCGTAAGGGGAAATAAGAGTGACCATAACGATGCGCTGGCCATCGCTGAAGCGGCAATGAGGCCTAATGTTCGCTGGGTTCCAATTAAAACCATCGAACAACAAGACTTGCAATCTATTCACCGTATTCGCGAGCGCAGAATTAAAGAGCGAACCGCACTTGCAAATCAAATTAGAGGGCTGCTCAGTGAGTATGGAATTACTGTCCCTGTTGGCATCAAAAACCTTAGTAAGAAGCTCCCAGATATTCTGGAAGATGCAACCAACGACTTGACCACTACCACACGTGAGTTCTTATTTGATTTGTACGAGGAGTTAAAGGATATTACCGTACGTATTGATAAATTGCTTTCGCTCATTGAGCGTACCTGCAAAGCCAATGAAGATTACCAGCGTTTAATGACTATTCCTGGTTTTGGCGCAGTCGTCAGCTCTCTATTTTTATCAGCTATTGGCGATGGCTCCCAGTTTAATAATGGAAGAGAGTTAAGTGTGTGGCTTGGTGTTACACCTAGCTCTAAAGGCAGCGGAGATAAGGTTACTCATAAAGGAATAACGAAAAGAGGAAACCGACAATTGCGAACTCTGCTTGTGCATGCAGCGCGAGCCGCTGCAACCCGATGTAAGAATCGTGACTATTACTTATTGCAATGGGTTGATAAAGTCGCGGAGCGACGAGGTAAACCGAAAGCTTGGGTCGCGCTTGCAAATAAACTGGCTCGTATCGCGTGGGCTCTCATGAACAACCGAACAGAGTTTGAATACAAACAAGTTAGCTAGCCTAAGCCTACTTGCTTTAAAAATTAGATTTTTTGGAAAGTGAAAACTTCCTATCCGGGCAAAACGAATCGATGATGAAACAACAGGTATTCCGCCCTTGCTCAAATCTGGGCGTGGGACAAGGCTATCAAAAAGCCGCGTGGGTGTTTAGATAGCAAGGGGCGGATCTCATCAGGGCCAGGCAGCAACTAAGATCTGCCATTTAAAGGCCGGATATATGTCAGCTGCCAAAACATCATCGTCGAAAGTCCTTGCAACCGGGGAGGCGTTCATATATGTCCCGTCCAACTCCGCAATTTTGAGAGGCTTTTTAAAAATGGGAAAAAAATTTAGTTTTGTGCTAATTATGCTATCAATAGCGCTATTTGTTCAAAGCTGCAAAGACCAAGCTCCTGACTTGAATATCGAGAAATTGAGCAATGATGATGAAGCTCTATGGGAAGAATTGTTAAAAAAACATAAGTTTTTCAAAAGCAAAATTGATATTTTTCCTCCCCTTATAAAAACACAAAACGAAAAACGCCTCATTTCAGAAAGATGGCATCAGTCTATAGAGAATATTGAAAAGCTTGTTTCTAAGTTCCCCAATGAAGAGGCTTTTCTTTTTATGAAAGCAGACTTATACCGTCAAGGTTATAATTTGAATATTCAAAA
>JBPEWV010000019.1:0-36948 GCA_052032335.1 Pleionea sp.
AAGTTTAAGTGGTGAGAATTTTGGCAAACGATTGATCAGTCGTTCCAGTCGAGATCGAGCCACTCGAGCATATCGTCTTTTATTTCAATGTAATCTTGCTCGTCGATACCGAGAAAAGCGAAAATGTCGTCCTTGGTTTGTTCCCACTCATTATTCATTTCGGTATTTCGCATCGACTGACGATAAATATCACTGATATTTTCTGCCATTTTTAAAATGGCAATAAGCGACATTGCGTCGCCGTCGAGTTGCTCCTGACTGACCAGATCACTGAAGCGATACAAATGAAAGTAAGCCGCTTTGCCAATGTGACTTGGCATATGCCATTTTTTCAACAACATAAAACTCAACTTGGTATGAGTGATACCATAGCGTTGCTGCTCGATTTTTGTCGCCGGGTATTCATCGGTTTCGTTCATCTCGATCAAGGTTGACTTATAATCATCAAACGCCTGCATCATTAGCGGAATCCCGCAATTGTGGAATAACCCCAAAGTATAGGCATCATCCGAACTGACACCAGTCAGCTTTCCGGTCAACCGCGAAGCAAGATTGGCGATCTCGGTAGCGCTATCCCAGAATCGGCCCAGATTCAATTTTCCAGTAACACTTTGGCGCATCGATACGACGGTGACAATTCGTTCGACGCGCTCAATACCCAGCATATTCACGGCTTGATGAATACTGGTGATCGGTTTGCTTAAACGAAACGCCGGAGAGTTAATGATTTGAAAAACGGCCGCCGACAAACTGACGTCTCGACCAATCGCTTCAGAGATTTTTTCGATATCGGGGTATTCCTGCTGACGCTCTGAGCCGATTAATGTTAAAACTTCAGGACGAGGTGGAATCGTTAACTTGTCGATCAGGGTGGTTTCGGTATTTGAGGGCATAACAACCTGTTTAGCCTAGACAATTAGATACAGCACCAGCGCCTTCGTGTGTTCTTAACCTCGAGAGCACCGGCCAAATGAATCAATTAAGTGCTAATAAGTCTAGCAACAATCGCTAAATAGACAAATGCTAATATGACGACAATTTACGCACAAATGACGTTATTTTTTTCCAAACTTTTTAATCGTCCGCTTACGCTTCAAGCGTTGACGACGCGTCATTTCCTGTTTCTTTCCTTCGTGTGGATTTTTGCCTTCTTTCAGCTCCAACTTGATTGGTGTACCGACTATTTTTAATACTCGGATAAAATGTTTAATCAAGTATCGTTGGTATGACTCCGGCAATTTGGTGGTGCGGTTGCCGTGAATAACAATGCGTGGAGGATTGTGGCCTCCCGGATGCGCGTACCTTAATTTACTGCGAAACCCTTTGATAGTTGGTGGTGGGTGTTTGGCTACGGCAATTTCAAGTTCTCGAGTTAGTTTCGAACTGCTCATTTCAATATTGGCACAACGAAAGGCTTCGTCGACGGACTCAAATAAATTTCCCACGCCAGAGCCGTGCAACGCCGAGATGAAATGCATGCGGGCAAAGTCCGCAAAAACCATGCGACGATTGATTTCTGTTTTTACATCGTTGCGTTCTTCTTCGGTCATTCCGTCCCATTTATTGATCGAGATAACCAGTGAACGACCGGCTTCCATGACAAAACGCAGTAACGATAAATCTTGCTCGGTGATACCCTCGCGTGCGTCAAACACCATGATCACCACATTGGCGTCTTCAATGGCCTGTAATGTTTTCAGAACCGAAAATTTCTCAACGGTTTCACGAACCTTTCCGCGCCGTCGCACACCCGCAGTATCAATAATCGTGTACGGTTTATCCCGACGTTCCATGTCGATATAAATTGAGTCTCGAGTTGTTCCGGGCATGTCGAACACCACCACGCGTTCTTCGCCCAACATGCGATTCACCAAAGTCGACTTTCCCACGTTGGGTCGGCCCACTATGGCTATTTTGGGGTGCTTGGAACGGTCAGTTTGAGATGCTTCGGGTTCGATGTCGTCCGCCAGCGGTATCAAAACCCGTTCCGATAACGAAGTAACACCACGCCCGTGGGCTGCAGCAATGGGATTTACGCTTTCAAAACCGAGCGCATAAAAATCGGCCATAGCAGCATCGGCATCGATGCCATCCACTTTATTGACCACCAAATGCACCGGTTTACTTGTGGTTCGTAACTCTCTTGCCAGGCTTTCATCGACGGAAGTTAACCCCGCACGAGCATCCACCAGAAACAAAACTATGTCGGCTTCTTCGACGGCCGCTTTTGACTGTTCCGCCATATGACCATCGATGCCCACTTCACCGCCCGTAATACCACCAGTATCAATGATAATAAATGGATGATCATCTATTCGGGCGTGGCCGTATTGACGGTCTCGAGTAAGCCCCGGCAAGTCGGCGACCAATGCGTCACGAGTACGTGTCAGTCGATTAAATAAGGTGGATTTTCCGACGTTGGGTCGTCCCACCAGGGCTACTACAGGTACCATAATATACTTCTATTTAGACTCCGGTTTTCGTTGCTCATAAGCAATCAAGTGACCGTTACGCGTTTGAACCAACAGCAAGTCGTCCAACACCAATGGTTGGCCTGCCACACCGTATTGGTCATGATTATGAAAACGGCAAGCTTCGTCACTGTCGTAACAATCGGAATAATTAATATTTTGATTGATGTTCAGCTGACCGATTATCGAGCCGTCTGATTTATCCATCATGTGCAAATAACCGCCGTCATCGCCAACAACAATGTGATCATTGAATGCAACTGGTGAGGTGCTACCGCGCAAGAACAAGGCTTTCTGAGTCCACAACAAACTGCCGTTATTTCGATTCAAACTACTGACATAGCCGTTATCGTGAGTCACCAGTAATGTTTGGTTTTCAACCATCATATCTTGGAAGCTCGACAATTCTCGCGACCATTTGGCTTCGCCGGTTTGCAACTCTAATGCCGACAAATTGCCATTGTAAGAGGCAGCGTACAATGTAGTGCCAAACACAATGGGTTGTGCGTCCACGTCAACCAAGCGCTCTAAATCAGAACGCCCACTGGGTGCGGTAATTTGCTTTTCCCAGGCAAGCTGCCCGGTTTGCAAAATAAAGACCCCCACTTTTCCATTGGCAAACCCGGCAATTGCAGCGCCATGAGCGATTACTGGCGCCGACGTTCCGCGCAATGTTAATGCCGGAAGGTTTCTGTCGTAAAACCACTTGCGTTCGCCTGACTCGGCGTCGAGCGCAACAACGTTACCATCGACCGTATTCACCACAACAAAACCATCACTCACGGCAGGCGCGGCGATAATTTCACTGGATACCGCTGTTTTCCACTTTTCGGTTCCGTCTTCCACATCGAAGGCAACAACTTCACCTTCTCGAGTACCAATCACCGCGAGTCGGTTCGCAACCGTCACACCGGCAGAAATGGGATTCTTGGTTTTTGATTTCCAGAGAACACTTCCATTAGCGGGGTCGAGTGCTGACACGGTACCTGCGACATCAGCGATGAAAATTTTTCCGTAACTTTCAGCCGGTCTCAGTTTAATAAATTGACTTTCGATTCCCTCGCCAAAGTTAATACTCCATTTGGCGTCATAATTTACTTTGGTTTCTGGCACAATCGGCAGCGGGTTAGGCTCTAACGCTTCTTCGTCACTGCAGGCAGTTAATCCCAATAAGCTGAATAACGCTAACGAAATTATAAACGTGTTTTTCAATACCATTATGAATCCTGTTGTGTTTCTGAAGACTCAGTTTCGACGGCTTTGACGTCTGATTCAGAAGCAATTTTTGTCGTCGGTGCCAAGTCATTTACTTTCATTTCGAGTTCATTTTTTGCGGTATATGACTCGGTAGACTGTTTGGCGGTTTCATAAGCCAATCTTGCTTTCTCGTTGTCACCTTTTAACAAATAGGTATCGCCCAAAACCTGCTGTTTGACGCCTTCGTAAGCCTCATCTTGAATACTGTTCAATTGCGCCAAGGCGTCATCAAACTTTTGTTGAGCATTTAAAACGCGCGCCAGGCGAATTTTCATAAGCGGTTGAAGCTTTTGTCCCTGGGTTTGTTTTACGGTCCACTCAAGTTGTTCTTGCGCTTTTGCAAACTCACCATTGTCGACGTGTTGTTTGGCCAAATGCAACGCAGCTAAAATGGCATAGCCGGTATCGGCATACTCGTCTTTAAGCGTGTTTGCCGCGCTAACAAACTGCTCGCTATCTTCTTTAGCATCAATATCAACCAATGACTGATAAGAATTCGACGCAGCTTCCTGAGTCGCTACCGTTTTGTCCTGCCACCAGTTGTATCCCCAAAAACCACCGACACCAATGACGATACCGACAATGATCGATGTTCCATTTTCACTCCACCAATCCTTTAGCGCCTTAATCTGTTGTTCTTCTGTGTTGTAATCCACCTGTTACTCCTAACTCAAACTTATCAATATCAGAAACGTTGAACGAAATATTTAAACTCTAAAGTGACAGAGACTGGCTTAAAAACTCAACCAGATCGTCTTGCTTCACTTCAATTTGTTCTTTTTGTTCGCGTAAAAACTTCACATTAACCGTGTTCGACTCCAGCTCGCTGTCGCCCAGAATCACGCCTAAAATTGCGCCTGATCGGTCGGCTTTTTTAAACTGCTTTTTGAAATTCCCGCCGCCGTGATTCACGGTTAGACGCAAATTCGGCAATTGAGTTCGCAATTTTTCAGCCAAAATCATCGATCGCTCTTCAGCCGACTCGCCCATGCTTAAAAAATAGACATGCGGCGTATTAGCTAAAGTGGCAATAAATTCGGAACCTTCAAGTAACGCAACAATGCGCTCTAGCCCCATGGCAAAGCCACAGGCGGGGGTGCCCTGACCGCCCAACTGTTCGGTTAGACCATCGTAACGTCCGCCCGCACAGATGGTGCCTTGCGCGCCAAGTTTGTCGGTCATCCACTCAAACACCGTTCGATTGTAATAATCCAACCCACGTACCAGACAAGGATTCACCACGTAGCTCAGGCCTGCGGCGTCGAGTCGACGTTTTAAGGCAGCAAAATGTTGCTCTGATGCCTCGTCCAGATGCTGGTTAAGTTTCGGTGCTTGTTCAATCAACTCACGCATTTGCGGATTTTTACTGTCCAAAATGCGCAACGGATTGGAATCCAGTCGTCTTAAACTGTCTTCATCGAGCTGATCTTTGTGCGCATTAAAATACTCAACCAACAGCTCCCGGTATTTGACCCGGCTATCGGCATCACCCAGCGAATTAATGTGCAAAGTAACACTGTCGGCGATGCCAATCTCTTGCCACAACCGGTAAGTCAATAAAATTTGCTCAACATCGACATCCGGCCCGGTAAACCCAAACGCTTCGACGCCCAATTGGTGAAACTGACGATATCGACCCTTTTGTGGGTTTTCTCGTCGAAACATGGGGCCCATGTACCAAAGTTTCTGTTGCTGATTGTACAGCAAGCCATGTTCTATACCGGCACGAACACAACTGGCAGTTCCTTCAGGACGTAAAGTCAGGCTGTCGTCACTGATATCCGTCCAGGTGTACATTTCTTTCTCAACAATATCAGTCACTTCACCAATCGAGCGCTTGAACAGCGATGTTTTCTCAACTATCGGCATCCGAATTTCAGAATAGCCGTACTGCAGCATCAACCGGCGTAACAAAGCCTCTAACTTTTGCCACACTGCGGTTTGCTCAGGAAGGAAATCGTTCATTCCCTTAATGGCTTGAAACTTCGCTTTCAAAAAGGCGCTCCCGTGAATTGAGTCTGTTTAGATAAACGCGGCATTATAGCTGAAATCAACAACAATTGGAGGTGTTTTTCTGACAAATAGATGACTATTCCCACAGTTATAATGCAGAAATCAAACCAACTGCTATACTCAGTTGATATTCTTAATTTTTCTAAGCAAAAACAATGAATTACCGCATAATCGCTGGCTTTATCTGTGCATTGACCTGCTCCAGTTTATTCTCTTCGCAACCCAACAGCATCAATTTAGAGCATTTTTCTACCGAGAATGGGCTTTCGCAGAGCAGCGTTTATCAATTAATGCAAGATCGCCAGGGTTATTTGTGGGTTGGCACCAGTGAAGGACTGAATAAATTCGATGCCTACCGGTTTCAAATCGTTCATGGCTTGAACAACAGTCTCGATGGCAAAAACATCGGGCTATTGCACCAGGATAAAAAGGGGCAAATCTGGATCGGTGCAGCGCCCAATTTCAACTATCGTTACGCACCCGAATCGGACAGCTTCAAATTATTGCAGTTACCCGAGCGCAACGATGACAACAGCAGTTTCAACCGACTGGATATGGCTGTCGAAGACGGCCAGATTTTATGGCTGGCCAGTTACAACGAAATTTTCACATACAATTACCTGACCGAGAAAGTGGAGAAAGTGAAAGACATCAAAGACATTCTCCCCAAAGACATCGTGTCTCAACACGCTATTCGGGAGTTGTTTAAAGTTGATCACTTCTTGCTCATTGCCACTTCACACGGACTCTACAGCCTGAACACCTTGAATGATGAATTACGAATCATCAACAACAGGCAATTACCGAAACCAAATAACGATCAAATTAATATCAAAGGCTTGTTTCATTTAACGGACAATCAGTTTTACATTGCCGCGGTTGAGGGTCTGGTAAGGCTGCCTTTTTCCGACTTGCAAAATGCACTGATGTCGAACAGTGACATCGACGCCGAAGTCGTCGAAGCAAAACTGAACATCTGGGATATTGTTGAGCATCAAAACCGCATTTGGGTAGCGACCGACGATGGCCTGTATGAATTGCTGGATAACCAATTGTCGTTTGTATTCCGGTATTCTGATTTGCCCTACGATGTCTATGACAATGACATTACCGATTTAGAACCGGGTCGAGAAGGCAATCTTTGGCTCAGCAGTCGTGAAGACGGATTCTTTATGTGGAATCCTGTCGATGCCATTATTAATGTTTACAGCAATAAACGTGGACAGCGAAAAATTTTACCCAGCAATACCGTTTGGGATACATATCTAGCTTCAAGCAAAGAAGTATTGATCGGCACAACGCACGGTCTGGCAAAGCTGGATCTTGAATCGGGAAAAACCGATCTTTACTTTGTTAACGAAGACGAGAAAGAAGTTTACGGTAAAGACTCAATTTCAAAAATTGTCAGCTTTGGCGACGACTACTGGCTTAGCCGCTACAATGACACTCTCGTTGTCAACCAGAATTCTCTTTCCATCGAAACGCCTATTTTGTCGCCGGAGATGCAAGAGTCGCTGCAAAAGCCCGCTTATGGCTTAAGCAAGATCAGTCCAGAAAAATTATTCTTTCTACAAGACGACAATGCCTACATTTACGACCGTTCAACTCAGAAGCTCGAGGCTGTTGAAGCTTTAAAAGCAAAGAAAAACGAAGACAGTTATACGCTCGTGCTAAACAACGATCAACAACTCAATGATCGCCGACTCTATCTATCTAAATACAATCAGGTCAGTGCCTACGACACGATAACAGGCGATGTTATCCCCATTCATCAGATAGACGCCAACATTCACGGTAAAGTTTTGCCACAAAGTATTTTGAAGTTAAATGATCAACTTTGGATCAGTTACCACAGTCTGGGTATCTTCGTCATTGATGAAAAGTCAGGCGAAGAAGTTAAGTTTATATCTGGTGACAACCTAGGCAGCCAAAGTCTTTTGGATTTATTCAGCGATAACGTCGGCAATGTCTGGACGACCAGCAACGATGGCCTAATTAAGATTCATCCAACAAATTATTCTGCGCAATTATTCAATCGAAAAGACGGGTTCCCGTCTGACGAATTTATTGGAGGCACCGCCCTTCGCCTGAAAGAAAATGAAGTGCTATTGGCGACGACTAAAGGCCTGGTTCATGTCGACTTGCAAAGACTCAGTAGTAAAAGAAACTTTCAGCCAAGAGTAACTCTCAGCGAAATTAATTTGTTATCCAAGCCCGATATGTTTGACAAGCCAAAATTATCATTGACTCTAGAACACGACGACATCGGGTTAAACATTAAATTTTCGGCGCTGATATTTCTAAAAACTAATCAGGTAAAATATCGCTACTGGATTGAAGGCGATTCAAAAATCGAGCCAACAGAAACCAACCAAAGTGAGTTATTTTTTCCTAAAATCAATCCCGGAAAGAGCCAGCTATATATTTCAGCCATCGATTATAAAACAGGGATGGCGAGTGAACCGTTGCAGTTCAATATCAAAGTGTCACCGGCTCCTTGGCGATCACCCTGGGCGTATCTGGCCTACGTTTTAATAATTGGCAGCGTTGTTGGAACGATTTATTATCAACGCCGCAAACGACAGCTCGCTCTGTTGCAAGCCCATAAAGTAGTCACCGAAAGTGAAGAGCGTCTGCAACTCGCATTGTCTGGTAGTGACAGTGGCATGTGGGACTGGCAACAAGAAAACAATGTTGTGTATGAACCTCGACTGCAAGGCATCATTGCAAGCAATAACCTGTCGGTTCCTTTTGATGAGAAACTTACTTATGTTCACCCCAACGATCAGATCGCTTTTGAAGCGAAATGGGCCGAGTTCTTAAACTCAGAAGATGACGCTTTTAACTACACTTATCGAATGCGATCGATAGATGGCGACTGGCGATGGTACCGCGATTTGGCTCGAGTCACCAACACCGATAAAAATGGCAACCCGATACGAGTCACAGGAACCTACACTGATATTACCGAACGCAAAGACACTCAGGATAAAATGCAACTATTTTTCGAAGCGTTCGATAACACGCGTGAAGTCATCATCATTCTCGACTCCGACTATAAAATTACCGCCGTTAATCATGCCTTCTGGGAAATAACAGGACTTGATGAGGCGTCGATACTTAATCGAACATTGAACTGCCTGATCAAACCAGAGTCCAAAGTTTCCGTTTTACCGGCTTTAAAAGATAAACTCTCACAATCGGAGCAGTGTGAGTCAGAAGGATTCATACTGAGAAAATATCGCGACCCACTCCCCGTGATTATTAATGGAACACGATTCAAAAACAAAGAAGACGAACATCGATACGTTATCACTGTTACTGATATCAGTGAGCAGAAAGCGGCACAGGAAGAACTTCGAAAGCTAGCCAATTATGACCCCCTGACCGGCTTGCCTAATCGAGCTTTATTAATGGATCGGATCACTCATGCAATCGAGCACAGCCAACGCAGAAAGAACAAACTAGCAGTATTGTTTATTGATTTAGATCGGTTTAAGCAGATCAATGACACACTGGGCCATGAAGTTGGTGATTTATTATTAATTGAAGTTGCAAGAATATTAAAGTCTTGTATACGTAAAAATGATACAGCAGCGAGACTAGGAGGCGATGAGTTTGTGGTAATGCTAGAGGACATATCAACCATCAATACCGCAAGTCGAATTTCCACCAAGATACTCGAAAAGATGCGAAACGGATTTTTAATTTCGAATAACGAAATCAACACTTCGCCCAGCATTGGAATCTCAATTTATCCCGACGATGGCCATTCGCCCGATGAAGTCATTAAACACGCTGACATGGCGATGTACCATGCAAAAGGATCTGGGAGAAATAATTTTCAGTTTTTCGAAGCCAATATGAATGTCGAAGCTCAATCCAAATTGAGCATGGAGCAAAGAGTTAGGCGTGCGTTAAAAGAAGAAGAATTTTCTCTAATGTATCAACCTCAGGTGAATGTTCTTAATGGATTCATTATTGGCTTCGAAGCGCTTGCTCGCTGGAAAACAGCCGAGGGAGAGATGGTTCCACCAAATGAGTTTATTCCGGTACTGGAAGAACTTGGCTTAATAATTCCAGCAACCGAATTGTTTATTCGAATGGCCTTAAAAGAACTCAAACGCTGGCAAGAAGCTGGCTTTCATCCCAGCGTTGCAATAAATCTATCAGCGCATCATTTGAGCCATCTGAATCTTATAAGTTATATGCGAGAAGTAACGCAAGAATTTGGTGTAAGCCCCAATAAAATTGAGCTTGAGTTAACCGAAAGTTTATTAATGGATGACATAGAAAACTCATTACCAATCATTGAAGAACTTGCAAAGCTTGGGATCGAATTGTCACTGGACGACTTTGGAACCGGATACTCTTCACTCAAATACTTGCACGAACTGCCGATCCATAAGCTCAAGATCGATCAAAACTTTGTTTGGCAAATCGGTAAGCAACCAGAGAGTGAAGCTATCATAGAAACCATTATTTCACTGTCGAAATCGCTGAAACTACAAACCGTGGTTGAGGGGGTTGAAACCAAAGAACAACTTCATTTTGTCACACAATTGGGGGCCAACAATGTTCAAGGCTACTATTTTTCCAAACCACTGACACCCGACGATGCTATGACTGTTCTCGACAAAAAATTTGAAGTTCTCTAACGGCAGAAAGTGGTTAAAACTCTTGGTGCAGCGGATGCACGGTTAACTCATCGATCAGTTGGTAGCCCGGTTGCTCGACAACTTGAACGACAAGTGATGCTAACTGCTCTGGTAATAAAGCAGTTTTGACGTCTGGCCGTTCCGACGGTGCCGAGTCTCCAAAGTGACTGTTGACGATCCCCGAATTGATAATAGTCACCTTTACATTATCCGACTTTACTTCACGAAGCAGTGATTGACTCATGCCGTACAAGCCATGTTTTGAGGCAACGTAAGGGGTCATGTTAGCGAGCGGCTTTTGGGCGAGATCGGATCCTATATTGATAATATGACCCGACTGCTGATTTTGCATTAGCTCAGAAAACAGTTTGTTTAAAATTAAGGGCGCCGTTAAATTGACAGATATAATGGCCTCGATTTCATTAATCGAATGCTCAGCCAACGGCTTGTAGCTGCCGATACCCGCATTATTAATCAGCAAATCAATAACTGGAAATTGGCCAACTATTTTATCAAACAGATTTTCGATGTCTTGGGTCAGACTGAGATCAAAAGGAAATGCAGTAGCCGATAATTCATTTTGATTTAACTCATCAACCAATTGCTCTAATTCAATCTGATTTCGAGCAATTAAAACGAGATGGTAGCCTTTCTCGGCGAGTTGAACAGCGATTTCTTTACCCAGGCCTCGACTGGCACCGGTTACAACGGCCACTTTCTGTTGCATAACTTATCAGCTCACCGCTATCACGGGTTGATTGCCCGATTTTTCCTGTATTGCTTGCTCGCGTTGTTTGATTTTTTCACGAATTTCCTTTTCCATTGCGGCGACCAGGTCTTTATTATCGACTTTGTGATCCTTTTGCCCTTCTTTATATAAAAGACTTTGACCGGTCCCCCCGGTTAAGCCGATATCGGCTTCTTTGGCTTCTCCGGGACCATTAACCACGCAACCGATAATGGCGACGTCGATCGATTCTCGAACGTCCTCTAATCGGCTTTCAAGTTCATTCACGGTTTTAATAACGTCAAACTGTTGTCGAGAACACGAGGGGCAAGCAATAAAGTTGATGCCACGTTGTCGCAAGCCTAACGATTTCAGAATATCAAAACCAACTTTAATTTCTTCCACAGGATCGGCAGCAAGTGAAACCCGAATGGTGTCACCAATGCCTTCGGATAAAAGCAGGCCCAAACCCACAGCCGATTTAACAGAGCCCGAGCGCAAACCACCAGCTTCGGTGATTCCCAGATGCAACGGTTGTTCGATCTGATTTGCTAGTAATCGGTAAGCAGATACGGTCATAAAAACATCGGAAGCTTTCAGGCTAATTTTATAATTATCAAAATTATGGCGATCCAGAATATCGATGTGCCTCATGGCTGATTCCACCAATGCTTCTGGCGTAGGCTCACCGTATTTCATTTGTAAATCTTTCTCCAGAGAGCCTGCATTTACACCAATTCGAATAGGAATATTTTTGTCCCGAGCGCATTCAATAACCGCTTTCACACGCTCTTCATTGCCGATATTACCGGGATTAATTCGCAGACAGTCAACGCCATAATCGGCGACTTTAAGGGCAATACGGTAATCAAAATGGATGTCGGCTATTAACGGAATTTGTGACTGCAATTTGATTTGTTTAAAAGCTTCGGCGGCATCCATGGTAGGAATGGAGACTCGAACCAGATCAGCACCGGCGGCTTCGAGCGCTTTAATTTGGCTCAACGTTGCCTCTACATCACAGGTTTCGGTGTTGGTCATGCTTTGCACAGCAATCGGCGCATCGCCACCAATGGGTACATTTCCCACCCAAATTTGTTTCGACTTTCTGCGCTTAATCCAGGACAAACCTTTCATGATAAATCTCGTATTACTGAATCATTTATTCAATGGTAAATCGGGCTACCTGTCCCGCTTGATAGCCGGAAAGATCAATGGTTTTCTGCTTGTGTTGTAAACGAACCACAGACGGATCGCCCAGTACCACTTTAAATGGTGGAACCCCACTCAATGGCATCACTTTTCCGGTATTTTTTACGCCCACGGCCAAAACCTCGCCCGTTGCGTCAGAAATTTGAACCCAACATTCGCCAACAAAAGCGAACACCAACTCATCTTTGGTTGTGTCCGTGCCACCTTCTGTTTCTGGCTGGCTGGTTGATCCAAAGGCTGGTTCAGAAGCATTAACATTAGCATTTTCAGAAACCGAATCAGGAGCCGCCTGTTCGTTTGGTTCAACATTGTCTTGTGCCGCAATCAAGTCACTGCGCCGCTGTTTTATCTGCTCCACCGTCACACCCTGCGAGCGAGATGATTCCGGAATCTCTTCTACTGCCTTTGGATCAATTTTTTGGTCATCAGCGCTGTCGCCAATGTTGTCGTCAGAACCAAACACAGACTCAACCGAGGTGAAGTCACTGTTGTTATTTTCGCTCGGTGATCCCAGTTTGTTTTTTAATCCCCAGCCGACCAGAAAAATTAATGCGACAACCAATATCACACTGACCCACTTGAATAACTGTGAACCGGTGGTGACTTCTTTTCGCCCTGCACTGAAAGAACGTAATCGTTGTGGTGATGCAATTTCGACATCCGTATCGACCGATTGATTAAAACTTTCGACAATTAATTTTGGATCCAGATTAAGTAACGACGCATACGATCGAATGTAACCGCGGTAAAACGCAATCGACACCGACTCATCAAAATGACTTTCTTCAATTTCTTTAATGCGCGCAACGGGCAAGTTCAACTTTTTGGCGACATCTTCAAGAGATAGTTGATGCGCTTTACGTGCGGTTTGCAACTGTTCTCCGCATTCCGGTTTTACTTTAGCGTCCATCGAGTCGTCTATTTCCATTGTTCACGCGAGTCCAGATATTCCAGCGTTTCTTTCGAGTCAGGGTATAGGTTTTCGAGCTGTAACGCGTAACTCGAAACTGCGTCTTTGTTTCCTAACTTGGACTCGGCCCTCAAGGCCAACCAGAGGGTGCGAGGAACATGGCGCGACACTTTGCGGTAACGATCAAGGTAACGAATGGTTCGACTGTATCGTTCTTGCTCGAATTCATATTGCGCCATTTCAATCAGTGCAGCCGGAAGTTGATTGTTTAAATTAAGTGCTCGGCGAAAATAATCGACAGCCTCTTTGGGTTTATTTTGCTGTTTTAAACAGCGTCCAGCATTCACATAAGCCAGCGACACGTTACTGTATGTTGGTGTATCAATTGCCTGCTCAAAATAATTCATGGCCTCGTCATACTTGCCTCGGTTGCATAAAAACTGGCCATAGCTGTTTTTGTACTCGGGATTTTTCCGATCAAGACTCAACGCCCGACGGAATGAGCGGTCAGCATCTTCGTAATCACGCGCTAACTGGTAATAAAAACCCAAAGTAAAATGCAGATCTGGGTAGTCGTCCATATGAGCAGCAGCTTTATCGAGATGGTATTTGGCCCGCTGCAAACTGTTTTGCTGGAGGTACCTTTGTGCGGCTTCAACACGTTTTCTCGCAGCTAATTCAGAATCGTATTTATTGGTAACCGTCGACTGACCTTCATAATTGTTGATTTTTTGAGTCGACTGAGTGGTACATCCGCCCAATAACAACATACCAACGATCGCTAAAACAGTTATTTTACTCATTCGTTTATCCCGCTACTTGTTGCACTGGAATTTCTTTGCGAAGCTTTCTTTTCGTTTTGTCGTTCACTTTTCCAACCAGTTGTCCGCAGGCCGCATCAATGTCATCGCCCCGTGTTCGCCGTGTGATCACTGTAAATCCTTTATCGCAAAGAATTTTGGTGAATCGATCGATAGCACCGGGAGTTGATGTCTCATAATGCGTTTGTGGAAACGGATTGAACGGTATCAAGTTTACCTTACTGGGCACATCTTTCAATAACTTAGCCAATTCAAAGGCGTGCTCTGGTGTGTCATTCACATCTTTGATCATAACGTACTCGACGGTGACCTTTTCTGACGCTTTCGAGCGCTCCAAATAACGCATAACCGAGGGCATCAAAACCTCTATAGGGTATTTTTTGTTGATTGGCACCAACTCATCGCGCAATGCATTATTCGGCGCATGCAGAGACAACGCCAGTGCCACATCGATTTCATCGGCCAACCGATCGAGAGCCGGTACAACGCCGGACGTACTGATGGTAACTCGACGTTTGGACAGACCGTATCCTAAGTCGTCCATCATGATATCCATGGCTTTTACGGTATTATCAAAGTTCAGTAAAGGCTCGCCCATCCCCATCATAACGACGTTTGAGACACGACGCTCACCGGTTAATTTTTGACTGCCTAATCGTTTCACCGCATACCAGACCTGACCGATAATTTCGGCCACCGACAGATTTCGGTTAAAGCCCTGCTGTGCGGTTGAACAGAAGCTGCACTCTAACGCGCAACCCACCTGAGATGACACACAAAGTGTGCCGCGACTTTTTTCTGGAATGAATACAACTTCGATGGCTTGTCCACCGTTGAGACTCAATGCCCACTTAATCGTACCATCGTCGGATAGCTGTTCTGCCACCGCTTCTGGGCCCTGTATATAACAAGTCTCTTTTAATTTGGCTCGGAGTGCTTTACTCAAATTGGTCATTTCGTCAAAATCGTCCACCCCCATGTGATGGATCCATTTCATAACCTGAGTAGCGCGGAAGGGTTTTTCGCCCATTTCGACAAAAAACTGAGTCATTCCATCGCGATTCAGGTTGAGTAAATTCACCTTTTCGTTACTCATTACGTTCACCTTTTAGCGATCTTGGACTTGTCGTTCCAGAAGTGCTCTTTAATAGGACAAGCTGTCAAGAAATAAGTTTACTAACCGTCAAAATACACAAAAGCCCCTTTCGATGACGATTGAATCGAAAGGGGCCGAATACTACCGTCGAAAATTAACGTGTACGCGGGCAGATTTCGTCTTCTGAGAAGAAATAGGCAATTTCACGGGCAGCAGACTCAGGCGAGTCAGAACCGTGAACTGCATTTTCGTCAACCGTTACTGCGTAATCTGCACGCAGTGTACCACGTAAAGCTTCTGCAGGATTAGTCGCACCCATAATTTCGCGGTTCGCTTTGATGGCATTTTCACCTTCGAGAACCTGAACCATCACTGGACCAGATGTCATAAATTCAACCAAGGCACCAAAAAACGGACGCTCTTTGTGCTCTGCGTAAAAGCCTTCAGCCTTCTCTTTTGACAAGTGCATCATTTTTGAAGCAACGATTTTTAAACCGGCACGTTCAAAACGGCTGTAAATCTCGCCGATTACGTTTTTTGCAACTGCGTCAGGCTTAACGATAGAAAAAGTGCGTTCAACTGCCATTGTTTTCTCCAAATAGACAATAATATCAATAGTTTATAAATGTTATAACGGTTCGAGAACAACCCATATTAGAAATTCTCTGACCCTTAAATTCGGCGGCACATTATACATGGGGTTGCTTAAAAAACCTACTTCAGTAAGCAATTTACCCGTTTATGTAAACAGTGGGATCAGCGACACCGGCATCGTGGAAAGCTTTGGCCCGGATTCGACAACTGTCGCACTTACCGCAAGCTGCGCCCTCGCGATCGGCCTGATAGCACGAAACTGTCTGTTGGTATTCAACGCCAAGCTTTTGACCCCATTGAATAATTTCTACTTTGGTCTTGTCGATCAACGGCGTTTCGATGACCGGCCCGCGGCCTTCGATCCCTGACTTTGTTGCCAGGTCGGCCATTTTTTGAAAAGCATCGATGTATTCAGGCCGACAATCGGGGTAACCCGAGTAATCCACTGCATTGACCCCGGCAAAAATTGCGTCGGCCTCGAGCACTTCGGCCCAGGCAAGCGCAATGGATAAAAATACGGTATTTCTGGCAGGCACGTAAGTAATCGGAATCCCACTGGTTTCCGACTCAGGCACAGCCATGGTGCCATCGGTCAATGCAGAACCGCCAAAACCGCCCAGATCAATCGGAATAATGCGATGACTGGCCACTGCAAATTGCTCGGCAATTCGACTTGCCGCCTGCAGCTCAGCGCTGTGTTTTTGTCCGTAAGAGAAACTGAGTGCGTACAACTCAAAGTTTTGGTGTTTGGCAATCGCCATACAAGTGGTTGAATCGAGGCCACCCGACAATAGGACAATAGCTTTTTTCATGGTTATCCCTCTGACGTTAAATAAACTTAACTAATGTCCCGGCTCATCGTTCCACAGTATTTTGTGCAGCTGCAGTTGAAATCTTACCGGTAAATTGTCTTTGATAATCCAGTCAGCCAGCTGGGTCGGGTCTTGCTCTCCGAAACTGGGAGACAGTAGTAACTCAGCTTTCTGCGACAGCCCTTTTTCTTCGATGGTCATTCGAACCCAGTCATAATCTTTGCGAGAGCAGACAACAAACTTAATTTCGTCACTGGGTTTGATGTGCTCGAGATTACTCCACAGGTTTTTCGACATCTCGCCTGAGTCCGGCGTTTTCAAATCAAGTACGATGTTAACCCGAGGGTCCACTTCACTAATGTCCATTGCACCACTGGTTTCTATGGAAACCGAATAGCCCGCGTCACACAGTCGGGTCATTAACTCCTGACAAGGGGCTTTCTGTGCCAATGGCTCACCACCGGTGACAGTAACATAGCGAGGATTGTACTGGGCAACCTGCTGCAGTACTTCATCCATCGACTGGTATTCGCCTCCCGTAAAGGCGTACTCGGTATCGCAATAATGGCAGCGCAGAGGGCACCCGGTCAGCCGAATGAAGACGGTAGGCAATCCGAGTGTGCGCGTTTCACCCTGCAAAGAATAGAATATTTCGGTAATTCGAAGTCGAGTCACAGCTTGCATAAAGTTTAATCAATTGGGGGCGCACATTCTAATGATTTGATGCTGTGCGGTAAAGCAATAAAAAAGCCCGCAACTGCGGGCTTGGACGTTCCACCGACTCAATCTACTGGCTCGACTTCAATTTCTGCAGTTCGTTTTTCGCCAGTTGCTCCGACGTGCCATCGTATTTTTCAATCACCTGATTAAAAATGGTCTTGGCTTCATCGATTTTATTTTGCAAAACCAGAACTTTCCCCTGCTTAACCAGAGCGTCTGCGGCTCGCGAAGACGTCTCGTGCTGAGAGGTAACAATCTGGAATTCTTCCAGCGCAGCATCCAACTTCTGCTGAATGAAGTAAATTTGACCGAGCCAATAATGCACACTTGCTTCGTATTGACTGTTTGGGAAACGTTTTAAAAACGCTTGATAATCCTGCACCGCCTGGTCGTAATTTTTTGCTCGAACTTTAGCAAAAATTCCCTGATATACACTGTGGATGTCTTCATTGGATGCAGCAGACGAGTCTGCGCCTGTACTCGAAGTATTGCCATTGGTCGCCGGGCCCGAGTTAGTAGAGCCGGTCGAACCGGAAATCTGCATTTGTGACAATCGCCGTTCGATATCGCGATACAGATCACGCTGACGATCTTGTAACTGTTTGAGCTTGTATTCGTGTTCTTCTACCTGCCCACGCAGCTTTTGTAATTCTTGCTGAATCGTATTCAGCTGAAACATCATATCGGCTTGCTGTTGCCCGCGTGTTTCAGCCATTTGCTCAAGTCGTAGCAATCGCTCTTCGGTCGATTGAGCGCTAAACAGCGAGGCCGAAAACACAGACAGCACTGAAATCAGTGCTGTCTGTTTGAACATCAAAGTTAAATTAACCTTCATAGTCCAGAACTGCTCGACGGTTTTGCTCCCACGCGCTTTCGTTGTGTGCTGGGTTAACAGGCTTCTCTTCACCGTAGCTTACAGTGCGGATTTGTGAAGAGCTAACACCGTAGCTGATCAGGATATCTTTAACCGAGTTACTACGACGCTCACCCAGAGCCAAGTTGTATTCTGGCGTGCCACGCTCGTCACAATGGCCTTCAACCGTTACCTGAACACCAGGATTACGGCTTAAGTACCATGCGTGCGCTTGCAATAAATCTTGGTATTGCGCTTTTACGGTTGACTCATCGAAATCGAAGTAAACGGTTCGCGCTTCACGCATTTCGGCGTTCAGGCGACGCTGTTTTTCTTCTTCCGTTTCCATTGGCTCAACGGTTTCAGTTGTCGTTGGCTCAACAGTTTCAGTCATAGTTTCGCTTTGCGTATCGTCACTGGAACTACACGCAAACATCAACATAGACGCTAACAGAACGGTGAGGCTTTTCCCCAAACCTTTGATTGACATTTTTAATGCTCCTATCGTTTTTTTATTTAAAGTTAACCTATTTTAGTAAAAATGGCGACCATGCGGGTGCTTTTACTTCACCGCGTTTAGCTGGTAATCGTGCTTTAAACCGTCCGTCCGTCGAAACAGCCGCGAGTACTTGCCGACCATTGTGTATCGTCGCATAGATTACCATGCTTCCATTCGGAGCTAAACTAGGAGATTCATCCAGCATAGTATCTGTGAGCACTTGCATAATCCCAGTTTCAATATCTTGCTTTGCGATATGATATACGCCGTTGGTACGATTTACGAGAATAATGCTTTTTCCATCCGGTGTATAGTTGGGGCTTGCATTATATTCGCCTTCAAAGGTGATGCGCTCGGGCCTTCCACCATGAACCGAAACGCGATAAACCTGAGGTCTACCACCACGATCAGAGGTGAATAAAATGTGTTGTCCATCGGGCGAAAAACTTGGCTCGGTGTCGATTACATTAACGCCAGTGCGGGTCAGGCGCCGATACTCCCGTGTTTTCAAATCCAAAACGTATAACTCGGCATTGCCGTCTTTCGACAGCGTGATAGCGAGCTTTGAACCATCGGGTGAAAACTCGGGCGCACTGTTGATGCCAGGAAACGCCGCAATCAAGGTTCTTTTACCGGTGTAAATCTCTTGTAAATAAATTTCTGAACGGCCATTTTCAAACGAAACGTAGGCAATGGAGCGACCGTCGGGCGACCAGGTCGGCGACATGATGGCTTCGCTGCTCGCTCGAATACGCTTCGGATCGTAGCCGTCGGAGTCGGCGATGTACAACTGAAACGGCTGACTGACCGTGCGGTCGACCGACACATAGGCGATTCGGGTCGCAAACGCTCCTTTTTGCCCGGTCAGCGCTTCATAAATATTGTCGGCTACCTGATGCGAATAAAACCGATAGTTGTTCTCGTTGGTGCTGCCAATCTTATCCAATAACACATAATTGTCTGTCGACACCAATTCGCCATCAACGATTTGCTGCTTTGGCTTGAACACATCGATAAGTTGGTACGAAACGGTAAACTGTCCCGGCGTCGACTGCTCAACTTTTCCCACCACAACTGCTTCGATGCCGCGTTCTTTCCAGACATCCAAGTCCACCTCTTCAAAACTGACGGGGCGTTCGGGTAAGTCATTGAATGGCATCGGATTAAATCGGCCACTACGCCTTAAGTCGGCTGCAATAACCGACGCCATATCGTGGGGTGGTTGCCCCGCAACGCCTTTGTACTCAAAGGGCACAATGGCAATCGGGCGCGCAAAATTCATTCCGTCGGTAATCACGATATCAATATCCGCTCGAGCCGCAATACAACTCAATAGCAGCCCGATAATCGTCATCGCCTGAATGACGTTTTGTTTTATTCGCATAACTCTCCCAAACATAAATTCACATTTCGTATTTCATCGAACACTTCGGGCTCAGCCGGAACCGGCAAGGGTTCTGCTTTTTTGATCGCCAAAGTTGCCGCATTACAATTGATCGAGTCACCTCGAACGCCCATTATATCAATCACCAATCCACCTGGTGCCAAACGCAATCGAAAACGGCACTCGCCTGCTTGCTCTGGCTTATTCCAATACCGCTTTATTTTGCTTTCAATACGTGTCGCGTAAATTTGAACTTCCGACATGATTGCTTGCCGCTTCGCCGCCATGGCCTGCTGTTCTTCGGCCATTTGCTCCGCCAGAAGTTGCTCTTCCAGCTTCCTCTGCTCTTCGAGCAACTTTTCGCGACGCTCTTTCTCTGCCTGCTCCCGCTTTTTACGTTCGGCTTCTTCGCGACGTTTCTTCTCGGCTAACTCTTTCTCGCGCTTTTGTTTTTCTGCCTGCTTGCGCTTACGTTCTTTTTCCAGGGCAATTTTCTTTTTGCGCTCTTGTTCGGCTTGAGCCTTTTTTTGCTGTTCCGCTTTTTTTCTGTCTTCGACACGCTGTTTTTTGCGCTTTTCGTCTATTATTTTTTGTTGCTGCTTATTTTTTTGCTGCTCAATTTTCTTTCGAATGGCTTCGCCGTCGACGGCAACTGCATTAATGTTTGGCGCGACTTTCTCATTGGAAACTTTTATTTCGTCAAATGAAAAGTTCAGAATGAGTAGAAGCAACACCAGAACATGGCCAATTCCGGAAAAAACTAGCGAGATAATCAGTCGCTTACTCAAAACTTGGCCCCACTTACCCGGTGGGCTCCGTCATAATGCCAACGTTTTGTATACCGGCCTCTTTTTGCAACATACTCATTAACTTGACTACCTGACCGTGTGATACGTTTTGGTCGGCGTTAATTAAAATCATCGATTTGGGATTTTTCTCGCGATGTTCCGCAACCAAAGCAACCAACTCGTGCGGTTCTAACGCCTGATCCGGATTGGCTCCCAAGGACAAATAGTAATTGCCACTGGCGTCAATACTGGCTATCAGCGGCGGCTCTTCATCGGCCGAGATGGGATCGGCATCGGCCTCTGGCAAGTCGACGTTGACCCCTGCGGTAATTAAAGGCGCAGTAATCATAAATATCACCAACAAAACCAGCATGACATCAATGTATGGCACCACATTGATTTCTGCCATGGGTTTTCGACGATTCGGCTTCATTACCTAGGCCCCATTCGAGCTGTGCGCTTTACGATGCAAAATTCCTGAAAACTCTTCGACAAAGTTATCGTACTGATTTTCAATTTTTTGCACTGTGTGATTAAACTTGTTGTAAGCAATAACCGCGGGAATAGCGGCAAACAGGCCCATAGCTGTGGCGATCAGCGCTTCGGCAATTCCCGGCGCAACCATGGCCAGAGTCGCTTGTTTAACTGAACCCAACGCAATAAAAGAATTCATAATGCCCCAAACGGTACCCAGCAATCCTATGTATGGCGTAGTCGATCCCACGGTTGCCAAAAACGATAAGTTGGTTTCGAGTTTATCGATTTCGCGAGAGTGGGCAACCCGCATAGCACGATGCGCGCCTTCCATAACCGCGCCAGGACTGGTCCCCTTTTGATTGCGTAGGCGAACGAATTCTCGATATCCCGACATAAAAACCAGCTCCATCCCGCTGGGCGGCGATCGCCTTGCACCCAGATCGTTGTAGAGTTTGCTCAAGTCGACGCCCGACCAAAACTTTTCTTCGAATTTATTGCTCGATGCGGTCACCAGTTTTAGCGTACGAAAACGATCAACTATCATTCCCCAGGAGATAAATGATAGCGCCACCAGGGTCAACATAATCAGTTGAACGATTAAACTCGCGTCTAGAAACAAGTCAATAATGGACATTTGGTTATGCGTCACGTTTCATTTCCTCTAATAATGACGTCGGAATCGCTCGGGGCTTCATCGTGCTCATTGTGACACAGACGACTTTAATGGTCCCTTCGCACAATACGGTTTGATGATCATCTTTAGGACAAATTTTTTGATGAAAAACGACACTTGCGCCTTTGATTTGTTGAATGGAGGTCACTACGTCCAGTGCATCATTAAAGCGGGCCGGCTTATAATACTCAATTTCGGCTTTTCGTACAGCGAAGGCAACATCTTGCTCGATCAATACGTCTTGATCAGCACCAAAGGTACGCATCCACTCGGTACGGCCACGCTCCATAAACTTTAAATAATTGGCGTAATACACTACACCGGCTACATCAGTGTCTTCGTAATAGACTCTAACCGGAAAGATAAATTCCATCGACTGCTCACAGTTTTTCATTTTATTTTACGATGCCAATAAATTGATTTTCATCGCACAAAGATCGATAAACGACCGATAATCCGGCAACTATAACGAAATTTCGCGGCGATATGAAACCACAAAATCGTGATCAAATGTGTGAGAGATTTCAAAGCAATACAAAACTTATTCATTTCAACTGACAGGGTTATGTATTACAACAGAAAACACACATCCGAGTGTCACCACATTGTCATCATTTATCGATTTTCGAACAAGTCCGGTTTCGCCGGCGCGAGCCCAAAATGCTGGTACGCACGTTGAGTTGCGATTCGGCCGCGAGGCGTTCTTTGAACGTACCCCTGCTGGATAAGAAACGGCTCGATGACATCACCAATAGTATCTCTCTCTTCGCCAATAGCTGCGGCAAGAGAGTCGAGCCCTACTGGGCCGCCGGAGAATTTATCGATGATCGCCATAAGCAGTTTGCGATCCATCGTATCGAAACCCAGTTGATCGACTTCGAGCATGTCCAGCGCTCTTGCAGCCACATCATTGGAGATCACACCATCGGCTTTGACCTCAGCGTAATCTCTAACGCGTCGAAGCAAGCGGTTGGCAATACGCGGCGTTCCGCGCGACCGGCGGGCGACTTCTTTAGCGCCTTCCTGTTCGGCCTCAAGCCCCAAAATCGATGCCGAGCGCATCACTATGTGGGTTAATTCTTCAATATTGTAAAACTCAAGACGTTGCACGATGCCAAAACGATCGCGCAACGGTGAAGTTAATAGCCCAGCCCGGGTCGTCGCGCCGACCAATGTAAAGGGTGGCAAATCGAGCTTTATCGAACGCGCTGCAGGCCCTTCGCCAATCATGATGTCAATTTGATAGTCTTCCATGGCCGGGTACAGAATTTCTTCGACCATCGGGCTTAAGCGATGAATTTCATCGATAAAAAGCACATCGTTTTCTTCTAAATTGGTTAACAGGGCAGCCAAATCGCCTGCTTTTTCCAGAACCGGCCCAGAGGTGTATTTGATCGCCACGCCCATTTCATTGGCAATGATATTTGCCAACGTGGTTTTTCCCAGCCCCGGCGGTCCAAAAATTAGAACATGGTCAAGCGCATCGTTTCGCGCCCGAGAAGCCTGAAGAAAAATCTCCATTTGTTCTTTGACCTGTGGCTGACCGACGTAGTCGTCCAACTTGGTCGGGCGTATGGCACGATCAAATCGATCTTCTTCCGGTGTTTGCGCTCCACCAGCAATGATACGGTCTTCTTCAATCATCTAATCGATCTCACTTACCCATGTTTTTCAAAGCCAACCGAATTAATTCGGCACTTGTCGTGGCATCTTCCTTTATGCGACCAATCGCTTTGGCCGCATCTTGCGGTTTGTAACCGAGCGATATTAAAGCGCTTTCTGCTTCGCGATGGATGTCGTTGCCAGTTTGTCCCGATACCAGATTGGGCGTATCTAGGTTGGCCACAGCAGGAACACCCCAGTCTTTCAAACGGTCACGCATTTCAATAATCAGGCGATCGGCTGTTTTTTTGCCAACACCAGGCAACTTCACCAGTACCGCAGAATCACCATCGTGAACGCATCGCACGAATTCATCGGCGGTCATACCCGACAAAATCGCGATGGCCAGTTTCGGCCCGACGCCATTAACCTTTATCAATTCGCGAAATAATTGCCGCTCATTTTTCGAGCCAAAAGCGAACAGGTTGTGGGCATTCTCGCTCACCGATAAGTGGGTAAACAAAGTAACTTCACTGCCCGACTCGGGCAAATTAAAAATAGTGGTCATTGGCGCCTGAACTTCGTAACCGACACCATTAACCTCGATCAACAATTCAGGCGGCGTTTTTTCAATCAGTGTACCTTTTAATCGTCCTATCAACGAACTCGACCTCTTCTTCGTTTATTGGCTCCCAGTTGAGCCACCATCGATTGCATCGTATTGCAGTGACAAATGGCAACCGCCAATCCATCCGCTGCGTCGGCCTGGGGCGTCGCCGAAAGATTTAACAAGGATGTTACCATATGCTGAACTTGGGTTTTATCGGCACCACCATGCCCGACGACCGCCTGTTTGATTTGTCGTGCCGAATACTCTGCAACGTCCAGTGCATGACTGGACGCCGCGACTATGGCAACGCCGCGAGCCTGACCAAGTTTCAGAGCAGAATCGGCATTTTTGGACATGAAAACCTGTTCAATTGCCGCTTCGGTAGGTTTATATTTGCGGATGACTTCCGACAGTCCATCAAAAATCTGCTGCAAACGCTCGCTCAGGCTACCGTCTTTGACACGAATACAGCCGCTGGTCACATAACCGAGCGTTCGCCCTTGAGTTTCGATCACACCGAAACCGGTTATTCGGGAGCCTGGGTCGATGCCTAGAATGATGGACAATGGCCGATCCTAATGATTATTTTCATTTAATAAAATCAGGCACACCATTATTGGTGCCCTGATTACAACTGTTCGTACGCAGCCTCTGGAATATCGGCATTGGTGTAGACGTTTTGCACATCGTCCAGATCTTCCAACCGCTCGATCAAACGCAAAACTTTTGCCCCATCGTTAGCGTCCAGCTCGGCTTGCGTCGATGGTAACATGGCAACTTCGGCGTTTTCCGGCTTTAAACCGGAGTCCAGCAATCCTTGTTTCACTGTTAAAAACTCTTCTGGTGTGGTGAGGACTTCAAAGCTACCATCATCGTGCGTGACCACATCGTCGGCTCCCGCCTCTAAGGCAGCTTCCATCAGTTGGTCTTCGTTTACATCATCGCCAAAAATCAGTTGTCCCTTTTTGTCAAATAGGTAGGCGACTGAGCCCGAAGTGCCCAGGTTTCCGCCATGTTTGGTAAATGCATGACGAACTTCACCAACCGTCCGGTTTTTATTGTCGGTCAAGCAATCTACCAAAATGGCGACACCGCCAGGGCCATACCCCTCATAGGAAAGGTTTTCGTAATTTTCACCATCGGTATTACCAGCGCCACGAGCGACTGCTTTTTCGATGGTGTCTTTTTTCATGTTTGCGCCAAGCGCTTTGTCAATGGCCGCTCTCAAGGAAGGATTATCGTCCGGGTTATCGCCGCCTGTTTTGGCAGCAACCACCAGTTCACGAATGATCTTGGTGAATATCTTGCCGCGCTTGGCATCCTGCGCGGCTTTACGATGTTTAATATTGGCCCATTTACTGTGTCCAGCCATAACAATCTCCGCAATGTTTCGTTCTGGCGTGTCGTGGAACTCCCGCGCACGCCATTTATCTCTATTGGTCGTTTGTCTTTATTCGTCGTTTGCTTTTTCTTGCTTCGGCTTAATCGCAATGCCTAACTCATTTAACTGGGCATCGGACACTTTTGCCGGTGCTTCGGTTAGTGGACAACTTGCCGTCGTCGTTTTTGGGAACGTAATAACGTCTCGAATAGAGTCGGCCCCCACCATCAACATAACCAGTCGATCGAGCCCAAAAGCAATACCACCGTGCGGCGGACAACCGTATTTTAACGCATCCAGTAAGAAGCCAAATTTGTCACGCGCTTCTTGCTGCCCAATGCCCAATATGTCGAAAATGGTTTGTTGCAAATCGGTATTGTGAATACGAATCGAACCACCGCCCACTTCACAACCATTTAACACCATATCGTACGCCCGAGACAATGTGCCCGTTGGATTCGCTTTCAACGCTTCCGGATCGAGCTGTTTCGGCGACGTAAACGGATGATGCAATGCTTGCAAGTGTCCATCTTCTTCTTCGAACATTGGGAAGTCGACCACCCACAATGGCTGCCACTCATTACGCATCAGCTCAAATTCGTTGGCCAGTTTCAATCGTAATGCACCCAGCGCATCGGAGACTACCCGGGAGGAATCTGATCCGAAAAATAATATATCGCCCGTTTCAGCATCGACTCGCTCGAGCAGAGCTTCGGCAACTTCAGGAGAAAGAAACTTCACAATCGGCGACTGCAAGCCGTCAATACCGGCACTGCGATCGTTAACTTTGATAAAGGCCAATCCCTTCGCACCGTAGACACCGACAAACTTGGTGTATTCATCAATTTTCTTTCGGCTGACTTTTTCTGCGCCACCTTTCAAATTAAGCACGCCGACGCGCCCCTTGTCATCATTGGCAGGCCCGCTGAAAACTTTGAACTCAACGTCTTTGACCAGATCGTCGACCGTGTGAATCGGCATATCAACACGCAAATCGGGCTTGTCTGAACCGTATTTTTCCATCGCTTCGCTGTAAGGCATTCTTGGGAAAGGGTTGGCCAGCTCCACATTCAATAATTCTTTGAACACCGAACGAATCATATCTTCCATCAAATTCATGATGCCTTCTTCATCGGTAAACGAAGTTTCAATATCCAGCTGAGTGAATTCGGGCTGCCGATCGGCGCGCAAATCTTCGTCACGGAAACAACGCACAATTTGGTAATAGCGATCGAAGCCACTCATCATAAGGAGCTGTTTAAACAACTGCGGCGATTGTGGAAGCGCGAAAAATGCACTTTTGTGCGTGCGGCTGGGCACCAGATAATCTCGAGCGCCTTCGGGCGTTGCTTTGGTTAATATGGGTGTTTCCATATCAAGAAAGCCATTGTCATCCAGATAACGTCGTAACGCTTGAGTCACCTGGGTTCGAAACACGAATTTCTTCGCCATCTCGGGACGACGTAAATCAAGGTAGCGGTATTTAAGTCGGGTTTCTTCTGCTACATCTTCGTGTCCATCAATTAAAATCGCCGGTGTTTCCGATTTATTCAAACACTCAATGGACTCGGCCACCACTTCAATGGTTCCTGTGGCCATGTCTTTGTTGATCATATTATCCGGACGTTTTCGAATGGTACCCTTTATCAATACCACATATTCGGAACGCAATGCATCAGCGGCGGTAAAAACGTCGCCCTGATCAGGTTCGACGGTAACCTGAACAATTCCGCTGCGGTCGCGTAATTGCAAAAATATTAAACCACCTAAATCCCGACGGCGATGAACCCACCCAGCAATGGTAATGGAGGTTCCTTCTTCGAGAGAGACCAAATCAGCACAATAATGACTACGCATAAAACTTCCTATAACGCCTTGATTTTACATCCGGAACAGAACAATGCCGGGAATATGTAGGAGTGGCTCAAACGAGCCCCCAAAATGGGCCATAATAGTACGCGAGGCCCGCTATTTAAGCAAGGTAGAGGCAATTGGATGGCAAAAAAAAGCGCCTGAAAAACCAGACGCCCGCAATAGGATAGACGAACAGCTCAATTAACGACCAGCTACAAGAATTACTTTATCTTGCGATGGCTCTCTCTGATCTGAGGTTTTGTAAATATTAATCTGAGCCTCAGGGTTGACTTCCAAAAGGTAATAATTTCCAAAGTTGCCTGCATCTCGAGCAAACTGCGCAATGGATTTTCCATTGCAGGCAATGTTTGTACGTATGTAACGGTCGGTCAAACGACTTTTATTCATATTCAAGTTGAATCGAACTTTATCGTCAACCGCAGCAGAAACACAGAGTTTTGATATCGGGCTATTATCGGCCGCTACGTACTCAGTTTCTGCAAAACCGACACTGCTACCACCGACAAAAGCAAACATTGAAATCATTTTGATAAGATTTTTTTTCATGACCATTAACCTCAAAGCTTGAACACCCATTCAGTATCGTCATTAAGTATTAACAATGTTTGTTTTTTAACCCGAAGTTTGTAACAACACACAAAGGTGTTGAGAATTTATTGAATACGAAAAACGTATTATGAGTAGCGCTGTTAATAACTAAAAAAACTTTCTAACAAACATCCAGAATGAACCGTCGGAATTTAAATAGGTGTAGCGGCTTAGCCATTAAAAGAGTTGTAAGAGCATAGGGATTGCTCAAGATTGCATGCGGCCGCCCCTCTTGCAAAACATTTAAATTAATGAAACCACAGACATTGTATATTAGAATACATTTTGTTACCTGTATTGACCGCACAAACCAGGGTAAAGATCGTGCCATGACCCCATCAACCCAAGTGCTTGAAGTGCACATTGATGTCAACTCGCCCAATATCAACGTTGTAGACCTGATTCAGGGAAAAGTGGATCTTTCAAAACAAAAGATTAAAACGGCGATGCAAAAAGGTTGTGTCTGGGTCACAGCTGGAAAAAACACGCGCCGGTTAAGACGTTCTAAAACGCAATTAAAACCGGGGCAGAAAATACACGTTTACTACAACGAGTCAGTGCTCGCCGTCGTTCCACCGGTTCCCGAACTAATCGCTGACGAATCTCACTTCAGTGTTTGGAACAAACCTTGTGGCCTTTTCTCTCAAGGGTCGAAATGGGGTGACCACTGCACTTTGGTGCGCTGGTCCGAGCAAAACTTAAGGCCTCAAAGAAATGCTTTTCTGGTTCATCGTCTGGACCGGGCGACCAGTGGGCTAATGATACTTGCGCACTCCAAAGAGGCTGCCCGTAAAATGTCTCACCTGTTTGCCAGTAGGAGTCTTACCAAACAATACGCCGCCCGGGTTGAAGGGCGCTGGCCTCATCTCGAACACCATACGGTATCATCAGCTATCGATGGTAAGCCCGCCGTCAGCCACATTCAAATGAAAGGTTACCGCGCTGATGACGATACCAGCTTATTGCACATCACCATCGAAACCGGAAGAAAGCATCAAATACGAAAGCATCTTTCGCAACATGGATTTCCGGTTCTTGGCGATCGCTTGTACGGGAGCAACAATCACTCCGTTGACTTGCAGTTAACGTCCATTCGACTCAAATTCCAATGCCCGTTTAGTCACACAGAAAAACACTACCAGATTGAGGAACAATTCATTTAGATTCGTTCGTTAACATTAGGTGGCGTTTTAGAAACGACTGCACCGCCTGATAAAGAGTTAATTTATCCTTAACCTCTTCAATTTGATGGCCAGAAGCATTAAATACCAAAGGCGTTACCGGATGCCCTCGTTTTTGCAGTGACTGAATTAACACCGCACTTTGCTCAGGATTCACCCGTTGATCGTCCTGACCATATATAATCAGCAAAGGCGCTGTTAAATCATCCAGGTAATTCAATAAATTATTTTCTTCACGCCAACTTGGCTGTTTTGGGTCACCAAACTGTGACCTGAAAGTTGCTCGATCGTCTTCTTGTTTTAAGGATTCATACACAGACGGTAAACTCACCACCGACGACACTAAAATACCACATTGGTAGTCGTCGTTATTTTCAACCAGTTCGGATAACGCAGCAAAACCACCAAAACTGGAGCCGTAGATACAAATTTTATCTGGTGAGTATTTCAATTCTTCAGCAACCTGCTCTAGCATTACTTCGATATCAGACTCGATGACGTTTCTAAGATTACCGTACGCCAATGATTGAAATCGCTGACCAAACCCACTGGAGCCACGGTAATTTACCGTTAAAGTACTGACACCTTGCGAAGCTAACCATTGGGCTTCAGGATCGAAACGCCAGGCGTCACGAACCAAAAACGGTCCGCCATGAAGTCGAATCATCATAGGCGACTTAGAGTTCAGCGTTTCGGCTTTGGTAAAATAACCAATTATCTTTGCACCATCGGTTTCGGCAACAAGCGGAATGGTTGTAGCCCATGAGTGCTCCCGATACTGACTCAATTTACGACTCACCACCACCCATCGATTGGCCTTTGTGTCGATCCAAATGATCTTCGGAGGTATGTTTGGCGACTCAACAGCGACGAGCAACCGATGACCATCGCGACTTTGCGAAATAATATTCCAGTGGATCTTTCTGTATTGCTTTTCTAAAGACGCATTTAACTGCGCCAGTCGTTGGGAAAAGGATTTCACCTCCGGGTAATGAGCATCATAAAATAAAGCAGCGACCGATTGCTGATTGGGCGTCAGCACAAAATTCGAAATATCGTATTTGGGGTGTGTAAAAGCGACGCCTGTTGAATCTCCATCAATGGTGTACAGACTGGCCGTATCATGATTATCAGAGGCTATGACCCACAACCGTTCACAATCGGCATCCGGTAGAAATTTGGAGACCTTTTGAAACTGTCTAAACAGTTGCCACTCGTCACTGGTGCGTAAGTAAATGTCACCATGTTCGGAGATCGCGGCACACGGAGTAGAGTTACGGCTCAAAAATACCGAACGCGTCGTCTCAGGCAACGCAAGCTTTTGCGTCACCTGACGTTTTTCCAGATTGAAAAAGCGCAGTTCATTTTTCACCAATAACCAGAGACCATTGAGCGAAAAATACTGTCGATTGGCGAGCGTGACGGGAAAGTAACGACTCTCGAGTAATAACGACTGTTTTCCTGTCGCTAACTCGTGCAGCAACACACGATAAGCCTCCGAGCGTTGCACAATAAATACCAGTTGACGGTTTCCTATAAACTCACCATCAACAAAACGATCACCCTGTTGCAAGTCAATTTGACGACTTTCGGCCGACGTCATCGACTGGATCAGCAGACTGTTATCCCCGGTAAGCCATAAAATAGACTCGCCATTGGGCGACAGGGTTACGACGGAGTTATCGGGCTGATTGAACCAGTCTTTTATCTCAAACGGTTGTGCAGAAACATGCAGAATGGTTCCCCAGATAATCAAGGCAATAAGGTATTTCATTTTATTCGGTCTTCTTCAGTGAGTCAGGCGAGTTAATTGTCGAGTAACAGCTGTTGCTTCAATTGTTGCGCCGGTTTGTAGTTTCGCTGCGCCGCTCGGTTTAAATAATACCGCGCTTCGGTTTCATCTTTGTCCACACCAAAACCATTGTGATAATGATGGTAAAGCATGAACATGGCTTTATCGACACCGCGTTGCGCTGCGAAGTAATACAGCTTCGCCGCTTTACGGTAGTTTTGTTCGGTGCCGCGCCCTTCGTAATACAAATCCGCCAACAAGGTCATCGACTTGGGTTCCTGAGTCGACGAAGCCCGAGTACACCAGTGATACGCTTTCTTGTCGTCCGCAGTCAGGTTAACACCATGGCTCAATCGGTAACACAACGCATGAGCCGCAGAAATATCGCCCTGCTCTGCTTCTTCGACAAGCGTTGCTTCAGATTTTTCCAGGTTGGTTAAATTGGCACAGCCGAAGACAAGCGTGGTGACCAGACTCCCCAACACAATTCGCTTTATTTTTATCGATTCCATAAACCCGCAGCTTAACTCACTGTTTCAAACAAGGCTGTTATTCTCAGCTTTAGATTAAATTGAGTCAATGCTGTTGCTGATATTCAGTTTTCACATACAATAAATGGTAAGTCGGATTAATTGAGAGTGCCCAATGAGTAACGTTTTGAATGAGCTGGTGGAACTGCTAAAGCTTGAGCCCATCGAGGCCAACTTATTTCGCGGACAAAGTCAGGATTTAGGATTCCCACAGTTATTTGGTGGACAGGTTATCGGACAATCGTTATCGGCTGCCAAACAGACACTCGACGCCGATCGGGTATCGCACTCGTTTCACAGCTATTTTCTATTACCCGGAGACTCCTCTCGTCCGGTTGTTTACGACGTCGAATGCATTCGCGATGGCCGCAGCATTTCAACCCGCCGAGTTAAAGCGATCCAGAATGGAAAAACCATATTTTATATGACCGCCTCGTTTCACACCGGTTACGAAGGCTTTGAGCATCAGACTTCAATGCCCAATGTCTCTTTGCCAGACGACTTACCCTCAGAGCTGGAAATTGCCCGCAAATACGCCGAGTATATTCCGGAAAATTTACGAGCAAAATTTGTTTGCGATAAACCCATTGAGATGCGTCCGGTTGAATTTTTTAATCCGCTGAAACCCGAGAAAGCTCAACCCAAGCGCCATATCTGGATGAAAACCAATGGTAAATTGCCCGATGATCTTCGCATTCACAAGTACGTTTTGTCTTACGCGTCTGACTTTGGTTTTTTACCCACCGCAGCCCTACCTCACGGCGTGTCGTTTTTAACACCCAACTTGCAAATGGCGACCATTGATCACACCATGTGGTTCCACCGTGAATTTCGCTTCGATGACTGGCTGTTGTACGTTATTGAAAGTCCTTCGGCGTCCAACCAACGTGGGTTTGTTATTGGAAAAGTGTTTGATCGACAGGGACGACTGGTTGCCAGCACGGCGCAAGAAGGCATTATGCGTTTCAAGAAGTAAGAATTTGGGGACTGCAAAAGGCAGAAACACCGTTTAATATTCAGGTTACTATTTCAAGATTTCTAATCCGTTACGATTAAGAAAATAAAAAAGGAGCCAAAGCTCCTTTTTATTGACTTCGATGATTCGACTATTCAAAGAACCGCTGCTTTACGTCCGACGGTAAATCTTGACCGGTTACATGGGCGCGTTGTAATAACTCCCAGTAATATCGATAGGTTGCGCGGTCGTGCAACTCGCCTTTGAATTGGATCGGTCCCCATTCCGCATCCTGCGCCGCCGTTAAGATACCAATCGCATCTTCGATTTCTGAATAGTCCGGTTTCATCGCATCAATGATGGCCTTGATCTGGGTGGGATAAATACTCCACATTCGTAAGAATCCGAATTCGTTCCGCGCGCGTTCTGCGTCTTTGTAGGTTTGATAGGGGTTTTTCAAATCCAGAGTGACGTTATGCGCCGGGATCACACCATTGGCCAAAGCCGCAGCAACCATTTCGGTTTTTGCTCGCGCTAACATTGGGTGATCAAATTGGCCGGGCGACCGCATCGCTGATGCCGGAATGGCCCCATGATGCCCTGAAACAAAATCCATCATTCCAAAATCAAGTACCTGGATCCACGGCAGTTTGGCAATCTTCCACACATCTTTTAACGCGCCGTGAGTTTCGATGAGCACGTGGATGGGAATTTCTCGACTGATGTCGTTTTCTTTCGCCGACTGCTGGATGTAATGAACCATTTCGGCTATCTGCGCCGCTTCGGTGGCTTTTGGAATGGTAATATAGGCGACTCGTTCACCTATCGCCGGAACAAGAATGTCGACGTCCTGTTTCCAGTCTGGGTGGGAATAATCGTGAATTCGTACTCCAGCCATATTATGTTTATTGGCGTCAGAGCCAATCACCGACGCCACCATGTTGGCGTGTTCTTTTTCCTGACCGGCGGCAGCACCGTCTTCACAATCACAAGTAATATCAAAAACCGGACCGAGTTTTTCTTGCAGCTCAAGAGCTTTTCGAATCAACTTTTCGCTACCGGCAAAATGTTCACAGCTTGGAATTACCGGAAACGGTTTCTCACCTTCAAATAACGCATCGTTGGGGTGCACTTTCTGGCTCATCGCCATCCTCCTATCACAATTTGTTTAATAAGCACTCAATCGTCCTATCAACTAAACTTAGCACGTGTTTATAAAAATTAGATTAATTTTTGCACCGCAATAAACCGAATACAACCATACTAAAGTCGTATTCGGTTAGCAATAAAAAATTCAAACAAGTGATTGAAATGAGCGTTTAACTATGGTTTATTAGTATTGCACTGCAATATAAAACCATAACAAACCAGAACAATATCACTTGAAACGGCCCCACAGAGGGTAGCGAGCAAGTATTAAGAAACACAGTACACAAGATAGGACAAGCCGATGAATTACGAGTACGCGTTTCTCGACAACGTCGACGAACAATTGGTGCTGGGCGGATTTTGGCCGGGGATTCAACTCTACTACCCTCCGGTTAAATACAATCCTGCTCAAGGCGAATACGAAACCATGGAGCAGGCTGCAGAGCGGTTAAGACGACACGCTCACCACTGTCCGGCACACACGCTATTGTTTGATTTGGAAGATGGTTGCCGACAGAAAGAAATGAGCCGCGAGTTGCTCAAGCAAGAGTTGCCCAAATTTCCCGAACGAAGCTTCCAGATCGCTCTCCGAATCAACCCCTTCCGAACGCCCGAATACGAAAAAGACCTAGAACTCATCAAAGCCGTCTCTGAACACATCGACGTCATCATTCTTGCTAAGGCAGGGGAAGTTTACGGGGCCGCTGAAATTCGGGATTTGTCGGCCTGGTTGGTTGGTGTCAACGATAAAATCGAAATCCAGCCCATCATTGAACACCCGCGCTCGTTAAAATTAGCGCCCGACTTAATGCAGTATTCATCCGTCACCCATGTGGTATTCGGGATACACGACTTCTCCAAAGCGATGGCGATTCATCTGACACCAGAAGGCTGGATTGATGAATTAAGAACCTATTTACGTAACTTGTTACTAGAAGCTCGTATCGCAGGAAAGGGCGTTATCGGAGGTGTGGAAGTACTCATTAACGATACCGCCATGCCAGAAAACTTCATCGAGCCTCACGACGTAAGACGCTGGCTCGATTTACACGGTGATCACAACTCACACGTTGTGCATCGTCACGCGGTAGAAGAGGCACAAATGGGTTTAACCGGAAAACAGGTCATTCACCCCTACCACATCCATTTATGTAAAGTGGCCTTCACCCCCAGTCCGTTGCAAATCGACCGAAACGTACGCGTGTTACAGGCCGCCATCGACGCCGATGCACTGCTTGGTGGTGCGATACGATTTGAGGGTGAAATGCTCGATCCACCAATGTTCGGAAAAGCCCTGCAGACACTACTGCGTGCCTACGCATTAAAGTCGTTAAGTGCGGAACACAAAGCGTTTGCGATGGACGTGCTAAAACGACTGCCGGTCCATGTCATTCGTGAAAACTGGCCGTATGGGAAGGTGTAATCATGAGCAAGTTGAATCAATACCTGAAACCTGTTAACGATAGCACCGGTAACACTTGGGAGTGGGAACTCCCCGACCATTTTAATATTGGCCAGGCCTGCATCGACCAACATGTTGCCGATGGTCATGGTGACAATACCGCGTTTATTCTGGAAGACGCCGATCGGGGAACTTCTTCACTGAGTTATCGCGATCTGAAAGAAAAAACATCGGCATTTGCTAACTTGCTGGCGAATCTCAAGTTTGACGTAGGTGAGCGCCTACTTATTCGTTTGCCAAATTCACTGCAATACCCCATTTCTTTCTTTGGTTGCCTCAAGTACGGTGCGGTTGCTGTTCCGACATCAACTCTGTTGGCCGCTGAAGAAGTTGCCTATTTGGCAAAAGACTCAGGCGCCCGGGCACTGGTCACTGCAAAATCCATGTGGCCCGAACTGTCGCAAGCGCTGGCCGAATGCCCCAATCTCAAACAGGTGTTTTTAACCGGCGAAGGCAATTTGAACGACCTTCCATCCAGTCCAAAGCTGCAGCTGATTGATCTGGATGTCGAATTGAACTGTCAGCGCACAGAATACCCCTGCTACCGAACCTCAATCGACGATCCGGCCTATCTCGTTTACACCTCGGGCACAACCGGATTCCCCAAAGGCGTACTCCACGCCCACCGGGCCATGATTGGACGATTGCCAGCTTCAGAATATTGGTTCGATTTTGAACGCGACGACCGTATTTTACATTCGGGCAAGTTCAACTGGACCTACGTGCTGGGCTCAGCACTCATGGACCCGCTGTTCCACGGTAAAACGGTTGTGGTTTACGAAGGTCCCAATGACGCCACCACCTGGCCGCGTTTGATCAAGAAACATGACTGCACCATATTCATCGGGGTGCCCACTATTTATCGGCAAATTATCCAGAAAACCGAACTGGATAAAAAAGACGTGCCTTCCTTACGACATTGCATGAGCGCGGGGGAACACCTGTCTGACGAAATGCTTTTGGCTTGGCGCGCCCGGTTTGGTCAAGATGTCTATGAGGCCATCGGCATGTCCGAGCTGTCGTATTACATTTCACAACACAAAGCCAAACCCATTCGACCGGGTGCCGCTGGTTTTCCGCAGCCCGGACACGACGTTCAACTGTTAAACGACAATTTTGAACCGGTAGCCGCCGGTGAAGAAGGCATGATATGCATTCCGCTATCCGACCCCGGCCTGTTTCTTCAATATTGGCAACTGCCAGAAGAATCGCAGAAAGCCCGTCAGAACGGCTACTTTTTAACCGGTGATTACGCACGGAAAGACGCCGATGGCTACATCTGGTTTATCGGGCGAAAAGACGACATTATAAATACCTTTGGCTATCGGGTTTCTCCTCACGAAGTTGAAAGGGTAATGAAAACTCACCCCGCCATAGCAGACTGTGTCGCGCTTGGTGAAACTTTGAGCAAAGACAAAACTCTGGTTTCCATTTGCGTCATTACCCACCCCGACGCCAAGGTTAGCGAAGAAGATTTGCTCAGTTTTGGCAGTGAACATCTGGCGAAATACAAAGCCCCCAAAATTGTCCACTTCTTTGACGACTTCCCAAGAACTAAAAACGGCAAAGTCCTCAGAAAACAACTAATGGCTCAGTTAAACATGGAGCAAGTGTCATGAATCAGGAAACAGACAACAACGTGAATTACAATTACCGCCCAAGACGCACCATGTTGTACGTTCCGGCGCATATTGAACGCCATATTGAAAAATCACGCACGCTCGATGCTGACTCGGTAATTTTCGATCAGCAAGAGTCGGTTCCACCGCAACTCAAAGAGAAAGCCCGTGAGAATCTTAAAAAATACCTGTCCAATCCCGATTTTGGCCACTCAGAAAAAGTGGTGCGGGTTAACCCT